>NZ_JBHLVO010000037.1:0-42740 GCF_042433335.1 Metabacillus herbersteinensis | reverse complement strand
GGCAAAGAGGAAAAAGAGTTAGCAGAGATGCTGGCTTTTTTTTGTGTTTAAAAACTGAAGGTTCTTGGTGTTGAATAAGAATAATTTGTAAGAATCTCAATTGATAACCATATACAACTACTATCCCCGAGGCTTGGGAGAAGCGAAAAGATCAAGGAAGCGAAGAGAACGAAGACCGGAGTGTGCGGTATTGGCACATGAGGATCTGAGTGAACAAGCTGACGCAGAGATTTGAAGCTTATCGCAATCCGACGTCCGAACACGGAAGTTAAGCTCTCAGCGCCGATGGTAGTTGGGGGTCTCCCCCTGTGAGAGTAGGACATTGCCGGGCAAAGAGGAAAAAGAGTTAGCAGAGATGCTAGCTCTTTTTTGTGGTTTAAAACCGAAGGTTCATGTTGAAGAACTTAATTGATAACCATATACAACTACTAGCCCCGAGGCTTGGGAGAAGCGAAAAGATCAAGGAAGCGAAGAGAAAAGAAGACCGGAGTGTGCGGGTTTGGCACATGAGGATCTGAGTGAACGAGCTGACGCAGAGATTTGAAGCTTATCGCAAGCCGAAATCCGAGCACGGAAGTTAAGCTCTCAGCGCCGATGGTAGTTGGGGGTCTCCCCCTGTGAGAGTAGGACATTGCCGGGCAAAGAGGAAAAAGAGTTAGCAGAGATGCTGGCTCTTTTTTGTGGTTTAAAACCGAAGGTTCATGTTGAAGAACTTAATTGATAACCATATACAACTACTAGCCCCGAGGCTTGGGAGAAGCGAATTAAGGAACTTCTACTAAGAGCGCCACGTCCTGTGGCAACGTAGAAGTCAGCACATCCATGTGCAAGTAAGGAAGCGAAGAGAACGAAGACCGGAGTGTGCGGGTTTGGCACATGAGGATCTGAGTGAACGAGCTGACGCAGAGATTTGAAGCTTATCGCAAGCCGAAATCCGAGCACGGAAGTTAAGCTCTCAGCGCCGATGGTAGTTGGGGGTCTCCCCCTGTGAGAGTAGGACATTGCCGGGCAAAGAGGAAAAAGAGTTAGCAGAAATGCTGGCTCTTTTTTGTGTTTAAAAACCGAAAGGCTTATGGTCCTCAACAAGTACTATTTGAAAGAACGTAAATTGAAAACCATATACAATTACTAGCCCCGAGGCTTGGGAGAAGCGAATTAAGGAACTTCTACTAAGAGCGCCACGTCCTGTGGCAACGTAGAAGTCAGCACATCCATGTGCAAGTAAGGAAGCGAAGAGAACGAAGACCGGAGTGTGCGGTATTGGCACATGAGGATCTGAGTGAACAAGCTGACGCAGAGATTTGAAGCTTATCGCAAGCCGACGTCCGAACACGGAAGTTAAGCTCTCAGCGCCGATGGTAGTTGGGGGTCTCCCCCTGTGAGAGTAGGACATTGCCGGGCAAAGAGGAAAAAGAGTTAGCAGAGATGCTGGCTTTTTTTTGTGGTTTAAAACCGAAGGTACATGGTGATGAAAGAACTTAATTGATAACCAAATACAACTACTAGCCCCGAGGCTTTTAGAGAAGCGGATTAAGGAACTTCTACTTCTACCAAGAGGGAAACGTCCGGTGGCTGCTTAACAATAGGGATACTATTCGTTTTTGTTAAAAGAGGTCATTAGTTGCTGCCAGAATATTTTCTCCATTCATTTTTCATTTGCTATTATAGGTATAAAAGTACTTAAAATTCTATATGATCAACAATTGCACGAGCGTTTGTCTTAATGCCATTCTTTTTAAGAGAATGTTGTAAATAGCTATCTTTATCTTTATTTAGACTAGGTTTATTATCAGTTAGGATCACTTAGAATTAATTAACAAAAAAACTCTGGTTGAATTTCTTTCTGAAAAATCAATGCCTTAAATTCGGCTACGGCTCTCATATTAATAGAATATAATAAGATCAAAACTATAAGGTTTTTCTGGAGGTAAAAAATGATATCAAGCGAAAGGAAAGTCGAATTTTACAAAGCATTGGTTGAGAAAAAGACAGAATATGAGGGGGTTTTTTATGTAGGAGTGAAGACAACCGGTGTGTTTTGCCGTCCTACATGTCCTGCAAGAAAGCCAAAAGAAGAGAACTGTGAGTTTTTCGAAACGGCAAAACAAGCATTGTTAGCATCTTTTCGACCTTGTAAACGTTGCCGTCCACTCTCACACCCGAATCAGGTTACTGAAATTGTCCAAAAACTTGTAGAAGCTGTTGAAAAAAACCCCGAGAAAAGATGGAAAGATTATGACTTTAAAGAATTATCAATGGATGCTTCAACAGCTCGTCGACAGTTCAAAAAGCGGTTTGGTATGACGTTCGTTGAGTACGCTCGAGCTAGAAGAATGGGAATCGCAATGAAACAGATAAGATCCGGCGAGGCTGTAATTGAGGCACAACTTTCCACTGGTTACGAATCTAGTAGTGGTTTTCGAGATGCCTTTTCTCGTATCATGGGGAGCGCTCCTACATTGCTGAACCAGACGAACGTACTGAAAGCATCATGGATAGATACAAGACTGGGACCAATGATTGCGATTGCTGATGATAGGTTTCTTTATCTGTTAGAGTTTGTTGACCGTCGGGGTCTCGAAAAAGAAGTTGAAAGACTTAGAGATAAAAAAAAGTCAGCGATTATCCCGGGACATTCCTGGCCCATTAGCTCAATTGAAAATGAGCTTAATCAGTATTTTGATGGACAGTTAACAGAGTTTAAAACACCCGTTTTCTATTTAGGATCCGATTTTCAGAAGAGTGTCTGGGAAGAGCTAAAGAAAATTCCAGCTGGTGAAACACGGAAATATTCGGAAATTGCCAATGCAGTCGGGAAACCAACTGCCTATCGGGCTGTTGCTAGAGCAAATGGAGCAAATCAACTTGCTATCGTGGTTCCCTGTCATCGAGTCATCAATTCTAATGGTGATCTTGCGGGGTATGGTGGTGGGTTAACAAGAAAAAAATGGCTAATAGATCATGAAAACCATGGTGGATAACAAGAGATTAGCTAGAAAAGAGCAGAGCTATTACAAACGGGAATTCAGTGGTAAAAATGGGTGGAATCTAGAAGTATGGCTCTGCAAAGCAATGTCTTAATAGGGATGTAGCTTGCTTAGCTTATCAGTCACTTTACAGTTGTTTTCTGTCATTCTGCCTAGAATTCAAACCACTTTAACCCACTGAAGTATTCTCAGAACTAATTTTACACCACATCGATATCCACAGGAGGATGCTATGCTAACCCAAAACCAATTAAACGAAATCAAACAACTTCAGCAAATATGTGAAAAAGAAGACAATATCGGATTAAAACTAAATTGGGACATGCTGCAGATCCGAGATGAGGAAATCAATGATTTCTTTCATTATGAAGAAAATGAGCTCGTCGGATTTCTAGCCATTTATGGATTTGGAAAAAAGGTCGAAGTTTGTGGAATGGTCAGCCCTACTCACCGGAAAAAAGGAATTTTCACTAACCTTCTTAGTCTTGCGCTACTAATATGTGAAGAACGTGAATACACTGAAATCCTCTTGAATTCCCCATCAACCTCCACTTCAGCAAAAGAATTGTTACAGAAAATTCCGTGTAAACTAGTCTTTTCTGAATACCAAATGATGTGGTCAGAGGTTAAGTTAGCTCTTGATGACAATGTGTTGGTCAGACTTGCTACACCTGAGGATCTAAAAGCTGAAATCCAAATAGATGTTTTGAGTTTTGGATTTCAAGAGGAACAAGCAATTGAATATAACAATCAAGTTAAACTTGATAGCACACAACAATTTTGCATTATTGAACATAATGAAAAAACAGTAGGAAAGCTGCGTGTTTCTCGTCTAGAAGATGAAGCATGGATCTATGGATTTGCTGTATTACCTGCGCACCAAGGAAAAGGAATAGGTAGAAGAGCTCTACAAAAAATCATCAAACAAGAACATGAAGCAGGCTTTAAGATTTTCCTTGAAGTTGAAGCAAAAAACATACATGCTCTTAAACTCTATGAGTCTTGTGGTTTTAAGGTATTTCAAGCACAGGATTATTATCAGTATACAATAAAATAAAAAAGCATCTATGAGGTGCTTTTTTGTTGAAACTTATGGTAACTATACTAGCTTGACTCTTTTAATTTCCCTCAATTCGTAGGTTCATTCATCCATTCATTAATTCACTTAGACTACTTTTTTAAAAGAGAAACAAACAATCGTCAGAAAACTTATGATAAGATTAAGAAAAAACGCAGGAGACCACAACATGTTTAATAAAATCTTCCCATACTCACAGGAAATTTTCGAAACAGTAATTGAAAACGCTTTCGCTTGGATCGTAATCGTAGATTCTGAGTCTAAGATTATTTATATGAATGAGAATTATTGCCGGTTTTTAGAGGTGTCGAGAGAAGCCGTGATTGGCATGTATGTATATGATGTGATTGAAAATAGTCGCATGCATCATGTCGTCAAAACGGGAGAAGAAGAAATTGCCGATCTTCAGTACATCAGAGGAAATTATATGATTGCGAATCGGATTCCGATCTTTGCGGGTGGTAAGGTTGTCGGCGCATTCGGTACAGTTATGTTTCGTGATACGAAAGAATGGCATGATATGAACTCCCATGTTAGGCACCATCTTTCAACGATTCAATCGTTTTTAGATCAACAGGAAGTCACTGGGGCTAAGTATACACTTAATGATATTAAAACGAGTTCACCTCTTATGTTGGCATTGAAGGAAAAAGTAAAGTCAATTGCTGCAACCGATAGTTCCGTTCTAATCAGAGGTGAAAGTGGAACAGGTAAGGAGTTGTTTGCTCACAGCATTCATTTGATAAGCCATAGGAATGAAAGACCTTTTATTAAAGTGAATTGTGGTGCAATCCCTGAACACTTGTTAGAATCAGAACTTTTTGGTTATGAAGAAGGTGCATTTACAGGGGCGAAAAAGGGAGGCAAACAAGGGAAATTTCAGCTTGCGAACGGTGGGACGATTTTTTTAGATGAAATTGGGGATATGTCTCTACATATGCAAGTGAAGTTATTACGTGTCCTTCAAGAAAAAGAAGTGGAGCCAGTTGGATCGGTTCGAACCATTCCATTAGATGTACGTGTGATTGCTGCTACGAATCGACCACTCGAAAAGCTAATGCAGGATCATCATTTTCGTGATGATCTCTATTATCGTATTAGTGTGATTCCTTTAGTGATTCCGCCTTTACGTGACCGATTGGAGGACATTGAACCACTTGTCCGTCACTTTATTCAGAAGGTATCACTACGAACTGGAAAACGTGTTGCAAAAATCAATGAAGACGTGATGAGCACCTTTCGCAGGTATCACTGGCAAGGCAATATTCGTGAGCTAGAAAATATTGTTGAAGCAGCTATTCACTTGGCAAAATCGGATGTCATTACAATTGAAGCGATTCCAGATTACATTAAGCAAGGATCCCTTTATCATACAAAAGAAGCTTCGTTGAAAGAGATGCTAGAGGATGCAGAAAAAACAATTCTAATAACGACGTTAATACAATGTGAAGGCGATAAGCGAAAGGCAGCGAAACTACTCGGCATTAGTAAATCAAGCATGTATGAAAAAGTTCAAAAATATGAAATTGAAAAGTAGTCCAGAAATTCGGAATAGCGTCCAGAATTCTGGACTTTTTTTCATTGCTTTAAAATAAGCTTGTAAACCGTTTTTAAGCTTGTCCAGATGAATATTGAGTTCCAGAATTCCGGAATTAAAACACAAATATGTTTATTTTTCAAACATTTCATTAATTTTTATGAGTTGGCACACAACTTGCATTATATAAAGGAGTAATGAAAGGAGGACAAAGATGAAACCTGTATATGATTCATTTGTTGAAGCTGTAAAGGACATTCATGATGGAGCAACGATAATGGTAGGTGGATTTGGACTTTGCGGCATTCCAGAAAATCTACTTCTTGCGCTAGTTGAAACAGGTGTAAAGAATTTGACGGTTATTTCAAATAACTGTGGGGTTGACGGATGGGGACTAGGCTTGCTGCTCCGAAATAAACAGATTAAGAAAGTGATTGCCTCATATGTTGGTGAAAATAAAGAATTTGAACGTCAGGTTCTCACTGGTGAAGTAGACGTTGAACTGATTCCACAAGGAACGTTGGCTGAACGTATCCGTGCAGGTGGAGCGGGAATACCAGCATTCTATACACCTGCTGGAGTGGGGACGCCTCTTGCAGAGGATAGAGAAGTACGAATATTTGAAGGAAAAGAATATCTACTTGAAACAGCTTTAAAAGCTGATTTTAGTTTAGTTCGAGCGAGTTTAGCAGATAAAATGGGAAACCTGATTTATAACAAGACCGCTCAAAACTTTAACCCGATGATCGCAACAGCAGGAAATGTAACGATTGCGGAAGTAGAAGAGCTAGTTGAAATAGGTCAATTAAATCCTCAGCACATTCATACACCGAGTATTTATGTGCAAAAACTAATTGTCGGTGTTCAAGAAAAGAAGATTGAAAGATTAACAGTAAGTAAGGAGGGAGTGAAATGACAACGAGCGTTGGGGTAAGAGAAAGAATTGCAATCCGAGCTGAACAGGAAATTGAAAGCGGTTACTATGTGAATTTAGGAATTGGAATGCCGACTTTAGTTGCGAATTATATTCAGTCGGACAAACAAGTTGTCCTTCAATCTGAGAATGGGCTGCTAGGAATTGGTCCCTATCCTACTGAAAATAAAGTCGATCCAGACTTAATTAATGCAGGGAAAGAAACAGTTACAGCCATTCCAGGTTCAAGTTATTTTAACAGTGCCGAGTCGTTTGCAATGATTCGTGGCGGACATATTGATCTAGCCATTTTAGGTGGAATGGAAGTCTCTGAAACTGGTGATCTAGCAAACTGGATGATACCTGGGAAAATGATTAAAGGCATGGGCGGCGCGATGGATCTCGTTCATGGTGCTAAAAAGATTGTCGTGATTATGGAGCATGTTTCGAAAAATGGAGAACCGAAAATTGTGAAATCGTGCAGCCTTCCTTTAACAGGAAAAGCAGTTGTTAACCGAATTATTACAGATCGAGCGGTTATTGATGTAACGAAGGAAGGACTTCTATTAGTCGAGGTGTTAGAAGGATTTACTGTGGAAGACATTATAAGTTCAACAGGAGCTAAACTCATTGTATCAGAAAATTTAGTTTAACCATGTTTATCGAAAGCAGAGCGCAACCAAAGGGGGAAAAAAGATGTTAAGTATGATTGGTTTAATCGGGGGATTAGCACTTTTAATTTATTTAACAATGAAAGGAATGAACTTGCTTGTCGCAGGTCCATTATGTGCATTATTTGTAGCGATTTTAAGTGGACTACCTCTGTTTCCACAGTTAGTTGCAGAAGGCGATGCCAACTTTGTTGGAAATTATATGTCCGGCTTTTCAAGTTTCGTAACAGCATGGTATTTAATGTTCTTATTAGGTGCTATTTTTGGTAAAGTAATGGAAGATAGCGGCGCTGCGGATAGCGTTTCACAATGGGTTGTTGGCAAGCTAGGTATGAAGCGTGCAGTACTAGCCATTGTCATTGCTTGTGCAGTTTTAACATATGGAGGCGTGAGCTTATTCGTTGTTGCGTTTTCTGTTTATCCTATGGCGATTAGCTTATTCCGCCAAGCAGATTTACCAAGAAGGTTCATTCCGGCTGCACTAGCATTTGGTTCTGTCACATTTACAATGACATCAGCTGGTTCCCCTGAAATTCAAAACTGGATTCCAATTGACTACTTAGGAACGACGCCGTATGCAGGCTGGGAAGTTAGTTTAATTGTTGCCGTATTTATGATGGTGTTTGGTTATTGGTGGTTAAAACGTATGATCTCTAAAGCGATTGCTAAAGGGGAAAAATTTGAGGCACGTGAAAATGATCCACAAGCAGATGACCGTGCACTTCCAAATCCCTTTTTAGGTCTTGTCCCTTTGATTGTTGTGCTATTAATTTCATTCTTTTTCCATGACTCATTAAAACAGTCTGCGTTAATTATCGCTTTACTTGGTGGGGTTATCGCAACTTATTTACTACATCGTACCTATTTCAAATCGTTTTGGAGTGCTGTGTCTGAAGGAACAATGGGTGCCTTAATTGCGATTGGTAATACAGCAGCAGTTGTCGGGTTTGGTGGTGTTGCAAAAGCGGTTCCAGCATTTGAAGTAGCTGTTAACACAATGACGAGCATTCCAGGAAGTCCATTAATTGGTGGAGCAATTGCAGTTAGTGTCATTGCAGGAATGACTGGTTCTGCTTCAGGAGGTCAAGCCATCGCATTACCAGTTCTCGCGCCACATTATATGGATATGGGCGTTAATCCAGAAGCACTTCACCGTGTTGTCGCCATTTCATCTGGTGCACTAGATTCCTTGCCGCACAACGGATATGTTGTAACAACGGTTCGAGCCATTTGTGGTGAATCACATAAAGATGCCTATCTTCCTGTAGGGGCCTTAACAGTTATTGTTCCTGCAATTGGAGTGGTCATTGCAATCATCCTATTTTCATTTGGATTAGGAATTTAAGGAGGGATTTTCAGCGTGGTACAGTCTCAAGTCGTTTTACTAACAGGAGCTGCACAAGGAATCGGTTTAGAGCTTGCTCGAGCATTTGCTAGAGAAGGTGCAAAGGTCGCATTAACCGATTTAAACGAAGAACAAGTCTTAAACAGTGCGAACAATCTTAAAGAAGAAGGCTTTGAGGTAATCGGGCTTAAATGTGATGTTACAAAAGAAGAAGATATTCAGAATGCGATTAAAATGACGCACGAAAACTTTGGGCGAATTGATACATTGATCAATAACGCGGGTCTACAGCATGTTTCCTTGATTGAAGACTTCCCAACAGAAAAATTCGAACTGCTAATTAAAATCATGTTAGTGGCACCTTTTATGGCAACCAAGCATGTATTTCCAATTATGAAAGAGCAGAAGTTCGGTCGTATTTTAAACATCGCTTCCATCAATGGACTCGTCGGCTTCGCTGGGAAGTCCGCCTATAATAGCGCAAAGCACGGTGTGATTGGCTTAACGAAAGTTGCAGCACTCGAAGGAGCAGAGCACGGAATCACAGTAAACGCGCTCTGCCCTGGTTATGTCGACACACCTCTTGTCAAAAATCAATTACAAGACCTAGCAACAACGCGGAATGTTGCGCTTGAAAAAGTACTCGAAGAAGTTCTCTATCCACTTATTCCACAAAAAAGGTTGCTAGACGTTTCGGAAATTGCTGATTACGCTATATTTTTAGCGAGTGAAAAGGCTAAAGGTGTCACAGGGCAGGCGGTTGTGCTAGATGGTGGGTATACGGTTCAGTAAGTGATAGCAGACTTTCCTCATGAAAAGAAGATTTAACAAAAGAGATTACTAATCCATTTGTCTTGTTTTCTAGGGAAAAAGAATCACTTAAAATAATCTGAAAATTAAACATATTGAATCAAGCTTGTTTTGCCTTCATTCACATATAATGGAAGTAAAACAAGCTTCATTTTTTTTCCTGTGATACCGATGTTTGGAAAGAAGATTGCCCTAACCAATACCAGGGCTTAGTGAAGAGCAAACGTGCACTTCGCAACCCTAGAGTCGCTGACCTTTGGTAAATTCGACTTTGGGAAGGTGAAAAAAATGCTACAAAATGTGATTGTGGCGTCATTGATAGGGGGCATGATGGGGTTATTAGGACATGTTAAAAAGAAAGGTCGTCTAGAAAAACCTAAGATGACAAAAAGGTACATTTATCTAGGATATTTTGAAGACATCACTGTCGGTATTATTGCAGCCATTCTGCTCGTATTATCCTCGGAACCAAAATCATCTGTACAACTGGTTGTTCTGTCTATTATTGCTGGTTACAGTGGTGAAGCGGTTCTCAGAAGTTTTGATTTTGTCAGACAGTACCATTCAATTGATCCGACAAAACATAATGATAATCAACCTCCCCAACAATGATCTCTTCAGACACTCATTGCCTCTTGAATGTGACGATTCCATTTGAAAAGACGAAAAACATGCCGCCATTATACGAAATTCTCAACTTCATTAATCTAAAAAAGTTTAATGAAGTTGAGAGGTAAGGTAATGTTAAATTGAATAGTTTTCAGCATAACTTGCATCTTACTCCAATCTTTAATAAACTAATATGTATAACAGTATACGAAATGAACGGTGATAAGGAATAGTAGTGAACAAGGTATTGTCTTAGAGAGTTGACGGTAGGTGCAAGTCAATCATTTCTTGTTTATGAACTCGCCTTTGAGTACAAATGTGAAAGCTTCATTTGCATAGTAATATTTGTCGCATAATCCACGTTACGGATTTCAAAGCGGGCATACTTCATGCCAAACTGGGTGGTACCACGGGAACTTTAACCTCTCGTCCCTTATATAGAGTAATCTATTAAGGGATGAGTGGTTATTTTTTTATGGGAAAATTCACTACGCTTTGATCCGTTCAAATGGTTACTAAATATTACTTATAGATGCAACATCATTCTAAGGAGGAAGTAAAATGAGCTTCAACCATCAACAAATTGAAAAAAAGTGGCAAAATTATTGGTTAGAAAACCATACATTCAAAACAACGGAAGATCAAGAAAAGCAAAACTTCTACGCACTTGATATGTTTCCGTATCCATCAGGAGCTGGACTTCACGTTGGTCATCCTGAAGGCTACACAGCAACAGATATTCTTGCGAGAATGAAACGTATGCAAGGTTTTAATGTTCTTCATCCAATGGGTTGGGATGCATTTGGACTGCCAGCAGAACAGTATGCATTAGATACGGGAAATGATCCAGCCGAATTTACAAAACATAATATCGATACGTTCCGCAGACAAATTCAAGATCTTGGATTTTCTTATGACTGGGAGCGTGAAGTAAATACAACGGATCCCTCTTATTACAAATGGACACAATGGATTTTTACAAAGCTATTTGAAAAAAACTTAGCCTACATTGATGAAGTTGCCGTAAACTGGTGTCCAGCACTAGGAACAGTTCTTGCAAATGAAGAAGTCATTGACGGAAAAAGTGAGCGTGGCGGACATCCTGTTGAAAGACGTCCAATGAAACAGTGGATGCTTAAAATTACCGCATACGCAGATCGCTTACTAGAAGATCTAGAAGAGCTTGACTGGCCTGAAAGCCTTAAAGACATGCAACGTAATTGGATTGGTCGTTCAGAAGGAGCTCATGTGCACTTTGAAATTGACGGACACGAGGATACATTTACCGTTTTCACAACTCGTCCTGATACTCTTTTTGGGGCAACTTATGCAGTACTTGCACCAGAGCACCCATTTGTTGAAAAAATTACAACAAGTGAACAAAAAGAAGCGGTAGTAGCATACCTAGACGAAGTAAAACACAAAAGTGACCTAGAGCGTACCGATCTTGCTAAAGACAAATCAGGCGTGTTCACAGGCGCATATGCAATTAATCCTGTAAACGGTGCAAGAATGCCAATCTGGATTGCGGACTATGTGTTAGCAAGCTACGGAACTGGTGCAATAATGGCGGTACCTGCACATGATGAACGAGATTATGAATTTGCGAAAAAATTCGACCTCGAAATTATTGAAGTTGTACAGGGTGGAGACGTTTCTGCTGAAGCATATACAGGCGACGGTGAGCATGTAAACTCTGACTTCTTAAACGGTTTAGGCAAGCAAGCAGCGATCGACAATAGTATCGGGTGGCTTCAAACAAACAGCAAAGGTGAGAAAAAAGTGACCTACCGTCTTCGCGACTGGTTATTCAGCCGTCAACGTTATTGGGGCGAGCCAATTCCAGTTATTCATTGGGAAGATGGAACAATGACAAGCGTCCCTGTAGAGGAGCTGCCGTTAGTACTCCCTCAAACAACGGAAATTAAGCCATCAGGTACAGGGGAATCGCCACTTGCCAATATTGAAGAGTGGGTAGCTGTAGTTGATCCGGCAACTGGTAAAAAAGGTCGCAGAGAAACAAATACAATGCCACAGTGGGCAGGAAGCTGTTGGTATTACTTACGTTATATTGATCCGAAAAACGAAGAATACCTTGCTGACGAGCAAAAGCTAAAGGAATGGCTTCCAGTAGACATTTACATTGGTGGAGCAGAGCACGCAGTTTTACATTTACTTTATGCTCGTTTCTGGCACAAATTTTTATACGACATCGGCGTTGTTCCAACAAAAGAACCATTCCAAAAGCTGTTCAATCAAGGAATGATTCTTGGTGAAAACAACGAGAAAATGAGTAAATCAAAAGGAAATGTTGTTAATCCAGATCAGATCGTTGAAAGCCACGGAGCTGACACATTAAGAATGTACGAAATGTTTATGGGTCCTCTTGAGTCGTCCATAGCCTGGTCAACAACAGGTCTTGATGGAGCAAGACGTTTCTTGGATCGAATCTGGCGTTTATTCATAGAAGATAACAGCGAGCTTAGTCCAAAAATCGTTGAAGACAGCTCGGAAACCCTTGAGCGCGTTTACCATCAAACAGTGAAAAAAGTAACAGAGGACTTCGAAGGATTACGCTTTAACACGGCAATTTCTCAGTTAATGGTGTTTATTAATGAAGCGTATAAAGCAACGGTTATTCCTAAAGATTATGTCGTTGGTTTTGTCAAACTAATCTCACCACTTGCACCACATCTTGCGGAAGAATTATGGGCTAAACTAGGGAATGAAAATTCGATTTCCTATGAAGCATGGCCAGCATATGATGAAGCAAAATTAGTTGAAAACGAAGTTGAAATCGTTGTTCAAGTCAACGGAAAAGTGCGTGCAAAACTAAACGTAGCAAAAGACGTAACAAAGGACCAATTAGAAGAAATCGCTCTTTCTGATGATCGTGTAAAAGAACAAGTCGACGGAAAAACAATCCGCAAAGTAATTGCTGTTCCAGGCAAGCTTGTGAATATAGTAGCGAATTAAATGCTGATTGGGAGGGAGACAATGTTCCAGGTCGTCTCCCATTCTTTATGAGGTGAGTTCTGTTTGATATAATATGGTTATGAACCTAGAAAGGGTGTAGATCATGAACGAAATCAAAGAAATCACAACCGCTGAGCTCCAAAAAAAGCTAGAAGCTGGTGAGAAATTAGAACTTATCGATGTCCGCGAAAACGAAGAAGTCGCTGAAGGAATGATTCCTAACGCAAAGCACATCCGCATGGGCGACATTCCTGACAATCTTGAAGCGATCGACAAAGAAAAGGAAGTTATCTTCATTTGCCGCTCTGGTGGCCGTAGCGGAAATGTATGTGCTTATTTGCAGGATCAAGGCTATAAGGTGAGAAATATGGTTGGCGGGATGCTTGAGTGGGAAGGGCAGACTGAGGCGAAGAAATAAAATTGAGAGAAATGGGCTGTGGTGCAATGAGGCTGCAGTCTTCTTTTTGTATTCATAACTAGAAAACGTTAACTATTTACTAGTGAATCACTTAACTTAAGGAGAATTTTGTCTTTTTTTGTCGATTGGCCTATAGAAAGTGAAAATTGGCTTATAGAATGCTCAAATTGGCTTATCGAAAGTCGAAATCGGCTTATAGTAACTTGAGATTTACATATTGAAACATCAAATTTATATAATAGAGTGGATTATAAGCAGATTATGGGAGCGTTTAACTAAAAATTAGTTGAATTATTACACATTCTAAGATTCATTGAACAATAACGATCATTAACAACGTTTTACTTTTAATTTTGCATTCCCAGTAAATAGTTTAAGCTTAGAATGGATAATCATAAGATTTTTTTTTCTACTGTATAAAATCTATATCATCTCTATTTTGAATTTTATAATTCAAAGGAATCCACCGCATCCTTATCGAATACCATGTAAAATAAATCTAAAATCAAAATCTCAATCCCCCAGAGATTTTATCTTTAATCCAAAAAAGGAGCACACCATGACAATTCGTCCAATTTAAGCACCCCATTTTAATTGAACATTTCAATAAAATGGGGGATAACATTGAAACTATGTAAAAACTTTATCTTGTTAATGTTAGGTCAATCACTAGCAAATATGGGTGACATCCTGTAAATCGTGAGTGTGATTAGTGTTGTATATAAAGAAACGGAATCTGCTTCCGTCACCGCGTTCATTCCGTTTACAATTACATCGGCTATGTTTATATCAAGCTTACTGACACCGATTGTCATTGGTAAATGGAATCTCAAAATGCTCCTTTTCGGATCGCAAGTAGGGAAAACAATTTTACTATTCGTGCTAGCAATTAATTTAATGAGTACGGCTAGCTACCTTTGGCTGTTCCCAATCATTGCGACAATTGCTTTTCTTGATGGTTGTGCTAATCCATTCCGGCAGACGTTAATTCCTCATTATGTGGAAAAAGAACACTTACTCCGCGCAAATGGCATAGCTGAGACAGTTACTCAAACCATCCAACTTCTAATGTGGTTTATAGCTAGTTTATTATTACTTGTATTGACCGCAACACAACTCATCTGGATCGTTTTTGTCGTATTTATGATAGCGAGCATACTACTAAGTTTGCTTACTTCAGTTGAACAAAAACGTAAAAATCAACCGAAAATATCACAACAGTTGAGTATAGGGTGGAAGACAATTGCTTCTTTACCATTGTTAACAGCAATTGCACGAATTAACTTTCTTGAATATATCGCTGAAGCCGTCTGGGTTTCGACGATTATCTATGTATTCGTTGATCAAGCTCTGAATAAGGGTGAAGCATGGTGGGGCTTTATAAATGGTTCATTTTTCGGTGGGGTCATTCTTGGGAGCCTAATTTGTATTAGATATTCTTCTTATTTAGAGAAAAATCTGAGCAAAGTTATGCTCATCAGTTCACTGATGAGTTGCATATCGACGTTCCTATTTGGTTTAACAACTTTGCCAGTCATCGCACTGGCTCTATCAGCTTTCATCGGAATTACCGGACAATTAGAAAGCATTCCGAAGCAAACGGTTATCCAAAAAAGTGTTTCAAAAGACGAGTTAGCTACTGTCTATACCTCACTTAATACGATTGGAACCGGAACGTTTGGATTTGCAGCCCTCATAATGGGCGTCATTTCAGACTTATTTGGGATTCGAAGTGTATTTATTTTAGCGAGTCTTATTTTACTATTGGTGACAGTGATAATCTATAAAAAGCAGCACCTGTTTACTATTATTGGAAATAGCGAGGTCGGTAATTAAAGGACGATTGTATGTAAATGAAGCGAATTAAACCTTAGAAACACATCTAATCAAAGGTAGGGTTGCAAATTAGAGTGTTAAATTGATAGCAAATTCGGATACAAAAAATAGTGTTTTTTGTATCCGAATTTTTTTGAGCCAAAATTATTCATATTAATGGCTGAAGGATCCCTTAAAGGGTATGAATTTGTATTCTTTGCGGTCAGCATCATGGCATTTTGTAACGCTTATATTTATCCTCAATTTAAAGAAAATGACGAACGATCGAAAAGAATAAAAGAGAAAGGGATGTTTTATAGTTATTTCTTTATACTAGGTTATTCAATCATACTAATGGTCCTTTTCCAGTTTAATATTATTCATCTAGATGGTTACCAAACTCTCTGTTTATTAACTTCACTCATTATCATGACTGTTTTTTTATCTTTTGTTGTACTTTCAAACCGTTATTAAGTAAAAATTAATCTTCATTTATCGGTCCCACTGTTTGAAAATAGCATCGTTTCTGTTTTCCACAAGTAAAATAAAACTATCTCGAAAAAATCATTGTAAACGCTATCATAAAGGATGAACCCCTCAAATAAACTGTGATAAGGAGGGATGTGCGAAATGAGTGAATTTCATAAATTTGATGTAACCGATCGAATCTTGGCAAAGCTTCAAGCTGATTTCATGGAGTTGTACATCGGAAAGGAGTGTATCGGTAAGCTTGTCATAAATTCGGATGGAAAACAATATGAATTAGTGAGCGGATATTTATATGAAGAAGAGCGTGTGTTTCGCTTGTACGAGAGGTGTACGGAGCAAATACAATACGCTGAAGGCTGTGATTTAGGGTGGTGTTAGCGTGTATAAAGTGGCCGTGTTTGACGAAGAACACGAAAAGGACCTTGAAAACGAGGTTAACAACTTTTTAGAAAAAATAGTGGATGAGCAGTTTGTTGATATCAAGTATTCCGTTTCAACGAGTACGGATGATGAAGGAGAACAGATTTACTGTTTTTCTGCGTTGGTATTGTATCGAAATTAGAAAACGCTGACCAATTAGTCAGCGTTTATTTCTTCTAGACCAATAAATTCATGTTAGACCGAGGAAATGGAATCTTTGATCGATAAGTGCTAAGTAAGACCGATAAAACGATGACTTAGACTGATAAAAGACTCTTTTAGACTGATAAAAAACTCTTCTAGACTGATAAAAAAATTTACGAGCTTTCCCGTACAAACTTTGCTGCGTTCAAGCCAGCCAATCGCCCGGTTACAAGGGCAGAGGTGATATTGTAACCACCGGTATAACCATGAATATCTAAAATCTCTCCACAAAAGTAAAGCCCAGCTTTCCACTTTGAACTCATTTCCTTCGGGTGAATCTCCTTAACTGAGACGCCGCCCCCTGTTACAAACGCTTTATCCAATGATAACGTTCCATGTACTGAGAAGGTGAATTGCTTGCAATCCTTTACAAATGCTCGTAGCTTTTCTGATGAGAGATTTGCATAGGTGACGAGAGGGTCAATTTCATTTTTCTCGAGTAAAAAAAGCAAATAGCGCTCAGGAAGTAATCCCTTTAAAACGTTTTTTACGGCTTTTTTTGCATCGTTTTTTAGTTCTTTAACAATGGTTTGAAAAAGCTGTTCTTCGTTTTGGTCGGGTAAGGCATCAATGCTCATCGGAATCGATGTTGTGCTAAACTTCTTCATTGCTTTCACAACATATTGACTGCACCGCAACACTGCTGGCCCAGAAATACCGAAGTGAGTGAAAATCATATCCATTCTATGTGTTTTAATTATTTTTCCTTTTGGATTTAATACGCTTAATGCCACATCACGCAAAGACAAGCCCTGTAAAGATTTGTTTTGAATAAACGACTCGTTTGAGGTAACAGGAACCTCTGTTGGAAATAACTCAGTGATGGTGTGACCAGCTTTCTCAGCCCAAGCATAACCATCTCCCGTGCTTCCTGTATGTGGCACACTTTTCCCGCCAACAGCGATGACCACTGCATCTGTATCAATCTTTTCTCCGTTTAAAAGTTCAACACTAACGACTTTTTCAGCATCATAATGAACAGTTTTCACAGGTTCATTTGTGCGAACGTCGACACGGAGCTTTTGTAATTGCTGAATTAACACATCGACAACCGTTTGAGCCTTATCTGTAACTGGGAACATTCGGCCGTGATCTTCTTCTTTTAATTGAATTCCTAGCTTTTCAAAAAAGACAATAATGTCTTCATTACTAAATTCAGAAAAAGCACTATATAAAAAACGTCCGTTTCCTGGGATGTGCTTAATAATTTCTTCAACTGGCAGTCGATTTGTTACATTACAACGACCACCTCCAGAGATGGCAAGTTTTCTTCCTAATTTATTTCCTTTATCAAGTAGGAGGACACGTGCTCCCTTTTCGCCTGCTGCGATTGCAGCCATGAGTCCAGATGGACCTCCACCGATGATTATCACATCATACTTCACAATTGCTCACTACCTTTGATTTTTTCGCTTCATTTATTATAGCCCAAGATGAGCAAAAGCAAAATAAATACACGAATTTCGACATAATCTCCCTCTAAAAAACGAATTCCTAGTAGAGAAACTTATATTTTGACAACAGTTTGTGGTAAAATAGAGCAGTTGAATCTTCATAGAGAAGAATGGTGAGTACTAAAAATGTCGAATAAATTTCTAAGAGGAACGTTAGTCTTAACGTTAGGTACATATATATCAAGGTTGCTAGGGATGATTTATATTATACCGTTTGTGGCGATTGTGGGAACTACAGGTTCTGGCCTTTATCAAACAGGGTATGCACAATATACAATCTTCTTAAGTATCGCTACAGCCGGATTCCCTGCGGCAGTATCGAAGTTTGTATCAAAGTATAATTCAATTGGTGATTACGAGACCAGTAGAAGAATGTTTAAAGCGGGTTTAACAGTCATGTTGTTAACAGGCTTTTTAGCCTTTATCGTTTTATATTCTCTGGCTCCAATTTTTTCTGGAAAAGCGCTAGCAGACAGCGAAATGGGCGGTATCACACTTGATGATGCAACCCTTGTTATTCGAATGGTTAGTATTGCATTAATTGTTGTTCCAATTATGAGTTTGATTCGAGGTTTTTTCCAAGGGCATCAATCAATGGGTCCTACAGCTGTATCCCAAGTTATTGAACAGATTGTGCGTATTGTATTTTTACTAGGTGCTGTGTACATTATCATAGAAGTTTTAAATGGAAGTTTAGTATTAGCAGTGGGGTATGCTACTTTTGCAGCATTTGTAGGTGCACTAGGTGGACTGGTTGTTCTTTTTATATATTGGGTAAGAAGAAAGCATACTTTACTTGCCATGCAGGAAAATACCATCCCAACTAAAAATATGTCTTATCGTACAATGTTTAAAGAGGTTTTTCAATATGCAGGTCCCTTTGTATTTGTAGGATTGGCGATTCCGATCTATCAATACATTGATACAAATATGTTTAATAAAGCAATGATTGCATCAGGCGTTGAAAAAAATTACACTTGGGATGTTTATGCGGTTGTATTACTATTAGTTCCTAAACTCGTGATGATTCCAGTTTCACTAGCAACAGCTTTTGGGTTAACTCTTATTCCTTCTGTTACTGAGTCATTTACAACAAATAACCGACCATTACTAAAAAAACAAATTGATCAAACACTGCAACTCATCATGTTTTTCGTCTTGCCAGCAGTGGTCGGCTTATCTTTACTTGCAGGACCTGCTTACACATTGTTCTATGCGGGTGAATCAGAAGAAATCGGTCGAACCATCTTGTTGTGGTATGCACCTGTTGCTCTCTTATTCTCACTCTTCACAGTCAATGCTGCAATTCTACAAGGAATTAACAAGCAAAAATTAGCGGTAATCAGCTTGGTGATCGGTATCATCGTGAAATTAGCTGTAAATGCTCCACTTATTCATTTATTCCAAGGAGTTGGCTCTATTTTAGCAACGGCTCTAGGTTATATCGTTTCGCTGATTTACGGGTTTGCAATGATTAAACGTCACGCTGGTTACTCGTTTAAAGTCTTTTTAAAGCGTTCGACGTTTATCGCTATTCTCGTCATAGTTATGGGATTGGTTGTTTCAGTACTAAATTCGATTGTCGGTTCATTTGTCGATTATTCAGATGGACGATTACAATCTATGATCTTATTAGCGGTCTCAATCAGTGGTGGAGTTGCCGTCTACATCTATTTGGCATATCGCTCACATTTACTAGAAAGATTAATTGGAAACCGTTTTGCTAGGTTTTTACCTAAAAGAAAGATGGAGTCATAAACTCGGCATAAAGCCGGGTTTTTCTTCTCTAAAAAAAGGAGTGCATGACGTTGCGTATTGATAAGTTACTTGCAAATATCGGCTTTGGAAGTCGAAAAGAAGTTAAAAAAATGTTGAAAACTGGTGTTGTGATTGCAGACGGAGTGGTCATCAAGGACTCAAAAACACATGTTGATCCGAATTCACAACAAATTACCGTAAACGGTGATGTTGTCGAATATAAAGAATTTGTCTACCTCTTAATGAACAAACCAGCTGGATATTTATCTGCAACAGAGGATGAACATCAAGAAACCGTGCTTGATATTCTACAACCAGAAGATGCAGCGCATAAGCCATTTCCTGTTGGACGTCTAGATAAGGATACAGAAGGATTACTTCTTTTAACCAATGATGGACATCTCTCCCATCAATTGCTCTCACCGAAAAAACATGTTCCAAAAACCTATTTTGCAAACATTTTAGGAGAAGTAACAGAAGCAGATAGAGAAGCTTTTCGAAACGGAGTGGAGCTAGACGGTGGATATGTCACGAAGCCTGCGATCCTAAACATCTTAAAATCTGGTCCACAATCAGAAATCGAGTTAACCATTACAGAAGGAAAATTTCATCAAGTAAAAAGAATGTTTGAAGCCGTTGAAAAGAAGGTAGTTTATTTAAAACGAATCTCGATGGGGCCTATTAAGCTAGATGAAGAAGAGTTGAAAATTGGGGAGTACCGTGAGCTTACAGAGGAAGAATTAGAAGAATTAAGAGCAGCAAAGCCAAATCAACTCTAAACAAAGAGGAACCTCATTAAACTAGTAGGTTCCTTTTATGTATATAAAAATAACGTTATGTTTTTTATCCGTGTTTTTTTCCTAAGAGGACAACTTCACCTTTTTCTTTGTAGGAGTCCACTTTCCTCTACAGGGACTGTGTATCAAATCGTTATATGCTAATACATTTAAATCTCGCTGTATCGTTCTAGGTGTAATACCAAACTCGTCAACTAGTTGCTGTGTGGTCACAGTTCCTCTTTCGTAAATAAACATGTAGACAGATTTAATTCTGGTTAGCATACGGTTTGTTGAAGGTTTCAAAAAACCACTCCTTATCGGTTTGATCGCACGGCAATGCCTACTACAACCCTTCGATGTCTGCAACTACAGATGTCACTACATAAGTATTATTTATTTGGCTCTAAAACGTTACAACAATATTTTACACGATTTCGACATCAGCATACTAGTGAAAAGCTTAAATTTACACAATATTTACATATCTTAGACTAAATTTACAAAGATGCGTGCGCTGTGTACACTTATCTATATGTTCTTAATTCTGAATAGTATGACATTTATTTCTAGATTTTTCAATGGTTTTTGAAACTTTTAAACAGTTAACTCGTTATAGTATGAAGGTGTGACGGAAATGGCTGTTATCAATGTTGATATTCAAAGAGCAGGTTATGAACAAAATCAATCCACTATAAAGAATAGTAAACTTTTAATTTCTGTTGTTCTGTAATCCCTTGCCATGCAACAAGTTATAAAGCCATTCATTCGTAGATTGGTTTTGATTGTGCATTTGTTCTTTTTATTTATTTATTAAACCTAACAATCAATTAATCTTTACAAATGTAAGCGTTTTCAATTATAATGATTATGGGTTGGATGGCACGTGTGGCCGTCAGGGTATTTGGCGTAGGTGGGGCCTATACCAGGAAAAGGGCAGATATATATTTCCCTTTTTTATGGAGCTGTCATGCTTCTTTTGAAATAATAAGGTTTAAGATTAGTTTGTTTAATTTTGCAGCAAGATTTACATAAACTACTATTTACATAGTCTGATATCTTAGTGTGATAGAAAAAAGATTGAGGAGTTGATTTTTCATGGAAAGGTTTTTACTTAATACACCAAAACAACCTGATATAAAAATCCTGAATTCTATATATGCTAAAATGGTGTTAGACAAAGCCCTACGTGATTTCCGAATAGAGAAAATCCACAAGGAAATCGACCAGTCGTTACAGGTAAGAGACAAGGGGAAATTTCAACGATTAACAGATGAATTAAAGATTCTTTCTTAAATGGTTATATCACTAGTGGAATGATTTTGAAGATAAAATTAACAGAACCAAATCAAAAAGGGAAGAGGTTAACACTTCTTCCCTTTTTGATATTATCAGAATTTATATAATTCTAAGACTAAGTAAGCGTTTCTGAATCCAGCTACAGCGCCTAGCCCCTCGAGGTCATAAGTCAATTCTAAATTGAAGGCAAAGAACGCCTTCTATTTAGAATCGTCTTATGCTTGTCGGGGCTGAACAAGGCGCTTGCGCTTTTTTTATTTGGTTTATGGAACTGCAGCTGAACAAGATATTTTAGAGAGGGATATATTTATGGCAGATGATTTTCAAAAAACATGTTCCGAAAAAATGGTTTAAATGACATAGAGGAAGTTACTAAAAATCTAAGTTCAACGTAAGTTAAGTATGATTGGGAGGGGGAAATTACAATCAAATAAGGTGCTGTGACCCCCTAAAAAAGAAGCTAATAAACATTCATCTGTGCTAAATTTGCTAATAAATAAATAACAATATGTATATAGGTATGGATAAAAATGGTATTTTAATACTTTAAGAAGTTTCTATTCATCTTAAGGAGTGAGAAAATGAAGGTCCTTTTGTTTACCGATTCCGGGATTGATGATACATTCGCTCTACTTTATGCATTACTTCACCCTCAAATAAACGTTATTGGGGTGGTCGCGGACTATGGGAATGTTTCCCGAGACCGTGCAATTCGAAACACACAATATATATTATCATTGGTTGGACAGGAGGACATACCTATTATTAGTGGAGCAAGTCGCCCGATCTTAGGGGATGAACCTGTCTATTATCCCTATGTTCATGGAGTTGAAGGATTTGGTAGCATAATCCCTCAACAACAGCCTAAAGTATTATATAACTTTAATAGTATTTTCACTCTAATTACAGAATCAAGTGAACCTGTTACCATTATTAATATTGGAAGGTTAACCTCATTATCCGTAGCTTTTCTCTTACATCCTGAAATATTAAATTTAGTTCAGAACATTTATATCATGGGAGGTGCCTTTTTAGTACCTGGCAATGTTACTCCTTATGCTGAAGCAAACATTTTTGCTGATCCAACAGCTGCAAGTATTGTTTTTAACAACGCAAGCCCTTTATCTATCCGCCTTTTCCCTTTAAACGTCACCGAAAAAGCTCTTTTTTCACCTGAAATTGTACAGTCTATTAGTCAACATACAACGGAACCAATCGGTCAATTTTTAATGAACTCTTTCCAATATTATTACACCTATTATCAAAGACAGCGCCCTAACCTCAACGGGGCTCCACTTCATGATTTAGTAGCTGTTAATGCTGTGGTAAATCCACAATTCTATAAATATATTCAGCGCAATGTTCAAATCATTGATAGTTCTCCATTGGGAAAAGGAATAACAATAGCGGATTTAAGAGATCGTCCAAATATTGTTCCAACCCAAAATGACTTTTCATTTATTGTCCTTGATATGGACTATCAAAAATTTATTCAGGATGTTCATTTAACTTTTAGTAGCTACTTTCAGAGTATAAATTAACTAATTTTCTTTGGACTCGCCCAATTCCCATTTTAGTAATTTATATGTATAAAAGAATGATAGTTTGGTAATCATGAAGATAAGAAAGTTTAAGTAGACTGTTTGACAAGAAAAGCCCTTGAATTTCATACAATTTAAGGGCTTTTTTATTTCAGATAATCAGTATTATTCAAAACACTGATTAGGCAATGAAACTGATGTGGATTTTTGTTTTATTCTATAAGCCTTGCTATTCTACCACCCTCGTTTTCCCATTCATCCAGACTGTTTGGATTAGGTGATTTTTCGCTGTCTTCTGATAGGAACAACCATTTTCTCATCACACTTTAACCTCCTGTGTATAAGTTGACTAAAAAAGTGTTTTCCTTCCGTGATAGTGTATATATAATGTGTCTTATTCTGTTTTATGCTGGTGATACTTAAGTATTTTGTTTAACGGGTACAGGAATAATTAGAGAATGTTATAGTTTAAGAGGTCAAAACATAAGAAGTTAAAATTAATTAAATACTTACAACATTAAAAATTAGAATAGTTTTAAAGAGGAAAAAATGCTCTGGACAGTTAAAAGATCAGCATTAGATGTTTTAAAAGGTAATTGGATTAGGGTTGTTTTTATGTTTTCTCATCGGTGTAATAACAGGAACCAGTAGATCTATACTCTCTTTTAATAATGGAGATTTTAATTTTAGTCTTTTAACATTTTCCACTTCGGACAGTATATTGGTGGTGATTATGGGAGGATTTATTGGTAGTATTTGTTACTTTGCAATAGTTGATTTAATTCATAACATCAAATTTCAAATAAGAAAAAAGTTTCTGTTTACATTTTTATATATTATCAAATGCTCAAAAGAAAAGAAAAACAAAAAGAAGGGCATAGTGCTTCTGAGTCGTGAAATCTAACAAGTAGTTTAAATTGTAAAAGCAGTAAAAAGAGTAAAAGAATCTTCACTTTTCGTAAAGGGTTCCGTTTTGAGGTGCATTTTCAAAAAGTACACCTCAAATGACAATAAAATTGACCAATAAAATGGCAGATAAAACTCATCTAAATATAGACATGTTCTGATTAGCACCAAAAAGTGTAGAAAACACCCAATTGCCGATAGGTGTATAGGCAATTGTTCCAGAAACCACCATTAAAGCCGTTAAAACATAAGCACAAACGATCGTCATCGCCTTAAACGAGACCTTGTCACGCACTAAAGCAGAACAGGCATTACGCAGTAAGACCTCAATAATAATTCCCTTCTCCCTTGTTTATTTTTAAAAAAGGGCTAATACCTCTGATAATGTTAATGGTTTTATAGATGCCATTATAACTTTAAAGCTTTGAAACAATGATTTTACCACATATACCGTTGCTCTAGGCACACCAGTAAGTGTCACAATCAATGTCCGTCATCAGTGGTATGGGTTGTCGTTGCGGGAGTAACTAGTTTAATTTGATATGTTATAATAAAAACACAAGGCATTTCAATTGACTAAATGAAGGGCGGTGGCTTTCAATGACAAAACGTGTTAAGAATCGAAAAAGAAAACGTGACATTCTTAAAGATTATGTGAAAAACAAGTTGAAGAATTGGAAACCCAAGTCCAGTAAATCTCCAGTAACTAATAGTAAAATAGCATCTTGAAAAATGTAGTCCCTGTTCGCTTGAGTGGGGGCTACTCTTGTATAAATCAATTTCTCTTTTTCCCCAATAACAAACATTAGCTTAATAATTCGGAGGTACTAAGCAATGGTAGACGTCAATACAAAGATAAAAATTCGGTGCTCAATTGACAAAGTTTCAGAGTATGCAACAAATCCAGATCATGCACCTGAATGGTATGCAAATATTTCTTCTGTAGAATGGCAAACGATAACACCTTTGACAATTGGTTCTCTTATCGCATTTAAAGCACAATTCCTAGGACGAAAACTTGCATATGTTTACGAAATAGTAGAATTTTTACCAAGTCAAAAACTTGTCATGAGAACTGCAAACGGACCATTTCCAATGGAGACAATCTATACATGGGAGTCTATTGAGGACGAAATTACACAAATGACTTTACGAAACAAGGGTAACCCAACAGGTTTTTCAAAATTACTTACACCATTTATGACTTCAATGATGAAAAGAGCAAACATGAAAGATCTAAAAAAAATTAAGAATATACTTGAAAAAGAATAACATATTATTGTTACTATCTGGGTTGTCAATAAGGCAGCCTTTTTCTTGTATAGAAGAATTACATACGATTAGGAGAACAAAGAATGATACCCTGTCGTCCTAAAATAACTCAAATTAAATGACATTATTATCTGATAACCATTTTTCAAATCTATTAGCTCCAGAGTCGTAGTCTAAATCTTTACACTTTATAGAAAAAATGTTGATTCCTAAATTTTCAATATAAATTTCTTCTTTATTCGTACTCTCAATATTGTACTGTTTGAAGTCAAAGAAAATATCCCATACATCTTCTAATTCACTTTTATATGCGATTGATTCATAGTCATAGTTTTCTTCGTAGTAACCTATATGTAGGTGATATTTTGAATCGTAAACTACATTCATATAATACCTCTTTCTTATGGTAATGATTTTTCTTCATATCAGAACTTCTATAATACTACTACAATTTCCTTGTTTAACTTCCTGCTGTTAATTCACTAAGAAAAGAAGCTGCCAAAAAGCAGCTCCAAATTTTAATTATTATGTCATAGTGACTGTGTTGGTACCGTTTTGAATTAATAAATGAAGTTCTTGTTATAACAAGAACTTCATTTATTAATTATTCTCGGTCTCTTTGTTCTTCCCTCTTCGTAATTGTTTTCGGTTTTTTTGATACTGCTATTAATGAAAAGATAAATGTAATCCCTAAAATCACAATCATAATCCATCCGAAAACTTCAATGAAGGCCATTATTTATAACCTCCTTTACTATCCTGGTGGAGTCAGCAGATTAAATATATATATGTTGATTAAAAGGATTTCATTACTTTTATAGGAAATTTAAGTCCTTAAACAAACGAAAAGAGCTGGGTTTGGAAACCAGCTCTTTTCGTTAAAAGAAGGTATTAAGAATGAAATAGAAAATTCCTGCTAAAGTAGCAGAGATAGGCAAAGTAATTACCCAGGTAATTAACATTGTTTTGGCTGTACCCCACTTGACACCTTTTAAACGGTGGGAAGCTCCTACACCAAGAATCGACGAAGAGATTACGTGTGTTGTACTAACAGGTAGATGAATATAAGTAGCTCCGAATATGATTGCAGCTCCTGTAAGGTCGGCAGCTACCCCATTTACAGGTCTGATTTTCATGATTTTACCACCGACGGTTTTTATAATTTTCCACCCACCGACTGATGTACCTAGACCCATAGCAATTGCGCAGGAAACTTGAACCCATGTCTGAATGTCATCGGAAGTTTGATAATTATTAACGATCAAAGCCATAGTGATGATTCCCATTGCTTTTTGAGCATCATTCGTACCATGTGTGAATGATTGCAGAGCAGCTGTTGCAATTTGGATCGATCGAAAATTCTTGTTTGTTTTTGAAAGATTATTGTTTTTGAATACTACTTTGAAAATACCATAAACTAAAAATCCTACAACAAAGGCTAGAATTGGTGAAATAATGAGTGCTTGAAGGATTGTTAAGAACCCAGTGTAATTTAATGATCCAAACCCTGCAGCAGCGATGGCCGCACCGGCAATAGAACCGATAAGTGCATGTGAAGAACTACTTGGGATTCCGTAATACCAGGTAATCAAGTTCCATGTGATAGCTGCTAATAAGGCAGCTAGAATAACTACCGTGCCATTTTCGAGTGTAAAGGGATCGACAATGTCTTTAGTAATCGTTTTAGCTACTCCTGTGAAAGCCATAGCACCAACAAAGTTCATAATAGCTGCTAAAATAATTGCATGTCTTGGCTTCAATGCCTTAGTCGAAACGGAAGTGGCAATGGAATTGGCTGTGTCATGGAATCCATTAATAAAGTCGAACGCCAAGGCAACAATGACAATTAAGATTGTTAGAATAAGTACTGTATCCATTGATAAGGCTCCTTAAGCGTTTTTCATAATGATTGTTTCTAATGTGTTTGCAACCTTTTGACAGTAGTCAGCGATTTCCTCGAGCTCTTCATATATTTCTTTAAATTGGATAATACGAATTGGATCTTTTTCAACATGAAATAAATGCTTAATAGATTGTCGCAAAATCCCGTCACATTTTGATTCATAATCCTTAATCTTAATTGCATGTTCTCTAATTTGAAGCAATTTCTTTGATGATAGCAATACGACTGCTAATTCAATTTCAGCAGCACAACTACGAATAGCATCAACAAACCTAAGCATGTATTCGTCAGCGGTGGTAATAGAATACATTTCAAATAAAGCGGCAGTATGTTCCAAGCCGTCTAGAACATCATCCATACTCATCGCAAGAGATAATATGTCCTCACGTTCAATTGGAGTGATGAATGCGTTATTTAGATCTTTAATAACACTATGAACGAATGTATCCCCTTTTGTTTCATAATCCTTCATTTTTTCAGAGAAGATTTTTAGATCGCTGGCATTAGCAAGCTTATAATCAGCGAAATAGTTTGCACTTTCTTTTAAATTTGAAGAAATATTACCCAGATGTATTGCAAACTTGTCCTTTTTTTTGAAAACCATATTTATACCTCCACTATTTTTCCAAAGAATCGATTTACCAAACTTAATAATAATAGCGTAAATTGTCGAATCCGGATAGAGTTTGTAAAGTAAATTTACAAAAACTTAACATAAAGAGTGTTTTTTGTTTTACAAACTTTACAATTCAGAAATATTTTAACTAGAGCTGGAAAGTGAATTCAGATAGAAGAATATGAAATTAACCAGTAATAATGCAAGAGTTTGAATATATTTTAGCGCATAGAATATGAGAGATTGTTAAAACGTTGATGTTCCTCCCTTTATTGGTGAATTATATATTTAGAATATCCCCAAAAATTTATCTTATAGGTATTATCAATAGTAGCTTATTAAGCAATGTGGTTCGTTGCAGAAGAAGAGATTAAAGTAGTAAAGTTTTTGTGGTTGAATCGTTAAAATTCTTATTTAAACTGGTAGCGTTTCTTAGTAGAATATTTTAAAATGAGAAAAGATTGTGTGCTACGTTTTTAAAAAAAATAGAGACAATAGTATCTTTTACATAATGTCTCTATTAGCTGATAGTTATCATAATTACTTTTCATCGTAGACGTCGAATAAAAAGCCGTACGGATCTTGTTTCTTTTTTATAAGTAACTTTTTTTGATGTAGTGAAACTGGTATTGATGACAAGAGTATGATAGAACTACACAACAAAAATAAATACATGATACCCATCAAAATGACCATGTAACATGCCTCCTTTAGATTCACGCTAAGCTTAAATTATGAAACGCGTTTCATAGCAAGTTAAAGTTTTTTAAAAAGAGGTGAACATATGGCAAATATTAAAGATATAGCAAAGATGGCAGGAGTATCAGTAACTACTGTCTCGCGCGTACTAAATAATCAACCATATGTAAGTGCTGAAAAAAAAGATGCTGTTAGGAGAGCAATCGAAAACTCCAATTATCAACCGAATATAAATGCCGTTCATTTAAGTAGGGGAAAAACTTTCCTAATAGGTGTTGTTGTCCCTTTCTCAAATCATCCTTATTTCGGATTGTTGATAGAAGGAATAGCTAATGAAGCATTAAAAAATAATTACAAGTTAGTTTTGTTCCAAACTAATTACGAGGAAAGTAGAGAGATTGAAGCTTTAACGATGTTAAAGTATAAGCAAATAGATGCTTTAATCATATGTTCTAGAATTTGTGAGTGGGACATTATCAATGATCATGTGTCGTATGGCCCAATTATTCTATGTGAAGATGCAAGAGGTAGAAAGGTATCTTCAACGTTTATCGATCATTACAAAAGTTTCTCCAAAGCTTTAGAGTATTTGTATCAAAGAGGACACAAAAAAATTGGTTATTGTATTGGAAGAAGAACTGGAGCCAACAGTCAACAAAGAGAGACTGCGTACAAAGATTTTTTGATGAAATTCAATGAGCGGTTGGAAGAAAACTTTATCTTCCTGGAGTGTTTTAATTTTGAAGACGGTGAACGGGTAGTGGAACGTTTAATAAATATGAGTAACCCACCATCGGCACTATTAGTTTCTAGTGATCAAGTAGCTGCTGGAATTTTGACCTGCTGTAAGGAACTAAATATTTTAGTACCAGATGAACTTGCATTAATGGGATTTGACAATCAACCTATAGCAAAAATTATGAACATAACGACTCTTGAGGTCCCTTTAATTGAAATTGGTAGAAGGCTATATATTCAAGCAATGGACAACACAACCATTTCTCACGATGAGATCCAAGTTAAATTAATTGAGCGACTAACGGTATAGACTTTTTTGTAAATTAGATGTGTAACTTTGCTTAGATAGCGATTCATGTAACTGCTGAATGTTGTTGGTTGTTAAAGTCTTTTTATTTTTTTTAGGCTTATGATTTTGAAATTGACTAGAAGGATTAGATAAATAAACAGAGATAGAGTAATAGAAGTTCCTATTAGAAGTAATTGGTTAGTGATTTCATTACCAAGATATCTATACGCAATTAGCCCACCATAACCCATACTAACACCGGACAAAATTACTTTAAAAATTTCAGAGAGGATTAAATTAAATCCAATTAGCTTAGAGATTGTTAAAAAGTGCAAGGTTGTTCCTAAGACTATACCTATGTTCATAGCAAGGCATACTCCATATATACCTAACTCTGAATTTGATGCGAAAAGAAAGATAAAAACAAGCTTAGCAGTAGAAGCCACTAAGTCATTCATCATCACACTACTTGCTTTACCTAATCCGATAATGACAGATTGTAAAGGGTTTCGGAAATAGTGTAGAAGGTAAAAAGGTGCCAATATTTTTAATAATGTACCTGCTTCTGGTGACTTATAGATCAGGGTCGTAAGCTGCTCAGCAAAAACATACAAAATGATAGAGGAAGGAACACCTACAATTAAAGCAATTCTAATAGCCTGATGAATTCTTCTATGAATAAGTTGGACTTCATTTTTCTCTTTCGCTTCACTAATGGCTGGAACTAAAGGGACAGACATCGAATTTGTGACAAAACCAGGTAGCATCAATAGAGGTAAAGCAAATCCCATCAGCAACCCATATTGTTTCGTGGCAACAGCCGTTCCTATCCCAGCAAGAGCCAAACTTTGAGTTATCAGAATGGGTTGTATGACCCCTATAATGGAATGTATTAAACCATTCCCAGTAGTAGGCAGACCCGTATGAAGTAGATCGTAGAAAATCTCTTTTCCTTTGCTGAGTTGCTTAATGAATGAATGGTGTAACTTAAACTGTTTTTGTTTTGTCAACTTAAACATTGAGAATAAGTATAGCAGCGAGATCCCTTCGCCAACTATGCCACATAGAACGACTCCGGCAGCGGCATATTCAATCCCATAAGGAAGAAGCCATCCAACTAGAATAAAGATCAAGCCAATTCGAACAACTTGTTCTAAAACTTGAGAAAATGCAATTGGCGTCATATTCTGCTTTCCACGGAAATACCCTTTAATGACTGAAGATACTGCAATAATAGGTACTATTGGTATAACCGCAATTAGAGAATAATAAGCTCTTTGGTCTGTTAGTAGAACGGAAGATAATAGTTTAGCTCCCATAAATGTCCCAATCATCAATACGAATCCTAAAATACTCGTTGTTGTTAACGAGACTATCAGTATTTTTTTTATCCGTTGATGGTCTTTCCTTGCTTCGGCTTCGGCTACAAGTTTTGATATAGCTACTGGCAGACCTAAAGTAGTAAAAGTGATCAAGAGACCTGTAACTGGCATTGCCATCATAATAAGACCAATACCCTCAGGACCAATTACGTTTGCCAGCACAATTCCGTTGGCGAAACCCAGTATCCTTGTTATGAATGCTGCTATCATTAGAACGATTGTACCCTTTATGAGACTTTGTTTAGTCAATTCAATCTCCCTTTACCTTGTCCATAGTTGATGTATATGAAGGTAAAAGGATATTTTGCCAATTAATTTGTATTTTTCAGTACAAACCTAATGAAATAAACGATTATAAACAAAGAAGACTGTTCAAAAAAAAAACGAGTGGCTAAGTTTCCTTAGTCACTCGTTTTGTCGTTAATGCCCACCAATAAACGCTAGCTGGTAGAAAAATAAAATAGCGAAGATGTACACAAATGGATGAACTTCTTTCCATTTACCCTTTGCAACCTTCATCAATGGATAGGAGATAAATCCTAATGCAATTCCTGTTGCAATACTAGATGTAAGAGGCATGCTTAAAATAACTAAGAACGCAGGGAATGCCTCGTCAATTTCGTTCCATTTTATGTGTGCGATGGATCCCATCATTAAACTACCAACAATAATTAAGGCAGGAGCTGTAATTGCTGAGATTCCTGAAACAGCGCTAACGACTGGACTGAATAGAATCGTTAAGCCGAATAGACCTGCCACGGTTAAAGAAGTTAACCCTGTTCTTCCCCCAGCGGCAACACCTGCAGAAGATTCAATATAAGCAGATGTTGGACTTGTACCGAACATTGCTCCAACCGTTGTCGCCACTGAATCAGCAAGTAATGCCTTGCGAGCCCTTGGTAATTCATTGCCTTTCATAAGCCCCGCTTGTTGAGCAACGCCAATCATTGTGCCGGTTGTATCAAAAATTGTAACTAATAAAAACGAAAATACAACTGTATAAAGTCCATATTGAATCACATCACCAAAGGCAGCAAACGGATTTGTAATAATTAAGCCTTCAGGCAATGATGGTAAAGACATAACCCCTTGAGTAAAGGATAACTGTCCTGTTAGATAAGCGATAAGTCCTGTTACAATCATTCCGATAAAAAGAGCACCATGAACATTTAAGCTCATTAATACTAATGTTACAGCAAGACCAATGAGAGCCAAAATAACTTGGGGAGAATGTAAATCTCCTAGCGCTACTAAGTTCGTCGGATGATCGGTTACAATCCCAGTCAAACGTAAACCAATAAATGCGATGAACAAACCAATTCCAGCTGTAATTCCATGCTTTAAATTTGAGGGAATTGCTTCAATTAGTTTTTTACGAAACGGAGTAAGTGATAAAATTACGAATAAAATACCAGCCACAAAAACGGCTGAAAAGGCAACTGAAAAGGTAATGTCTTCATTGGCCCCTACAACTGAGTAGGCAAAGTAAGCATTCATTCCCATTCCAGGTGCAATCGCAATTGGGTAGTTTGCAGAAAGCGCCATCCATAATGTACCCACAATTGCAGCAATGACGGTTGCAGTAAATACTTGATCAAATGGTACACCTGCATCAGCTAAAATAATTGGGTTTACAACCACGATATAAACCATCGTTAAAAAGGTCGTCAAACCTGCAATCAATTCTGTCTTCACATTTGTTCCATGTTCTTTTAACTTAAACAATAATAAAACCTCCGATTAACGAACAATATATCAAAACCTTAATAATAATATTCGTTTTTCAATGATAATGCAAGTACTATTTATCAAAAAGTAAGGAAGATAAGCTATGCGAAACTTTTATCTTCTACTAGCGTCTGTTATCTTTAATGAGAACATACATAATCTCAGGAAAAGTTGAGGGATTGCCCATATGAATTGGATAGAAGAAGTAGAAAAACGTAAAGATGATCTACTAAAAGATACTCAAGCCTTTTTGCAAATCAAAAGTGTTCTAGATGAAGAATCGAGAAGTGAATTTGCACCATTTGGTGAAGGAATTAACGAAGCGTTTACACATCTTTTAAGTAAAGGTGAGGAAGAAGGCTTTACAATTAAAAATTTGGACGGATATGCAGGTTATCTTGAAATTGGGGATGGCGAGGAAATTGTTGGTGTCCTCTGCCATGTCGATGTTGTCCCTGAAGGAGATGGATGGAGCAGTGATCCGTATGCTGCAGAAATTCGAGAAGGTAGCATTTATGCTCGCGGTGCAATGGATGATAAAGGCCCAACAATGGCGGCATTTTATGCGATGAAAATCGTCAAAGAACTAGGCCTTCCTTTAAGTAAACGAGTCCGCATGATCATTGGTACTGATGAAGAGAGTGAATGGCGCTGTGTGGAGCATTATTTTAAACACGAAGAAATGCCAGCCCTCGGATTTGCACCAGATGCAGATTTTCCGATTATCTTTGCTGAAAAAGGAATTATTGATGCGAAACTCACTCAACAGCTAAACGAGACAGAAGAAAAGGAAACTGCTGTCTTGATATCCTTCCAATCTGGACGTCGTTTTAATATGGTTCCTGACTTTGCAACTGCGACAATTAAAGCAGGCACTGAGTTAGAAGGAATCACTCAGACATTTAATGAATATCTTGCTAAGTTAGCATTAACTGGAGAAGTAATAAGTGAAGGAGAGCACACTTCTTTTTCATTAAAAGGCGTTTCTGCACATGCGATGGAACCGAATAATGGTAAAAATGCAGGTATCTTATTGGCGACTTTTTTAAAGTCTGTGACAACATTTGATTCTAATGGTGGCAAATTTATCCGCACAATCAATGAGTTTTTCACAGAGGACACAAGAGGTGAAAAGCTAGGCATCTCATATAAAGATGAGATTAGTGGAGAATTAACCGTTAATTTAGGAGTTATGTCTTACTCAAGTGAAGAAGGCGGAGAGCTTGGTGTTAATTTACGATATCCTGTTACAGGAGAGGCGAATAAAGTAAAAGCGAGCTTAGAGAGTATTCCGGGCTTTTCACTTACTTCATTTAATGATTCAAAACCGCATCATGTTGACGCGAACACGCCACTCATCAAAACGCTTCAAAAAGTATATGAAGAACAAACCGGTGAAAAGGCAGAGCTTCTTTCAATCGGCGGTGGTACTTATGCACGTTCATTAGAAGCGGGTGTTGCGTTTGGTCCTCTATTTCCAGGTAGACCAGATGTGGCACACCAAAAAGATGAGTATATTGCGATTGATGATTTAGTTAAAGCAACGGCGATTTATGCACAAGCGATTTATGAGCTTGCGAAATAAACCCTTGGTAGGTACTTCCATTTATATGGTAGGATGGATGAGGAAACTAAAAGGAGGCTGGCTGATGTGTGAAAACATGTCTGTCAGCCCTGTTCTTTAGATCTACATATATAGAAAGAAGGCAACTCATTATGGACTATTCACTTTCACATCAACGAACAGATCGACAAGTTAAAGGAAACTTTTATTTGTTTTATTTTTTGATCTTTTTTGGTTTTGGTTCTCTTTTTCCACTGTTATCTGTTTATTTAAAAGATGTCATCGGTCTATCTGGTTCTCAAATTGGAATGCTGATGTCAATCAGTCCGGTTGTGATGATTTTAATTCAACCAATCTGGGGTATTTTTAGCGATGCCACACAAAAACCTACTTTTCTATTAACTGGAGCCATCGTTTTTGCAGCGATTTTTGGATTTATCTACTCCTTTATCGAAAGCTATCAATTGTTACTTTTTGCAGCAACGTTACTGGCAATTATGCAAAGTGCTGTTGTTCCATTATCTGATAGTATTGCAATTAATTACGTCCAGAAAACAAAGGCACAATATGGCTCAATCCGTTTATGGGGGGCAGTTGGCTTTGCCATTTCTGTTTTAGTTGTCGGTCAATTAGCCGAATCATTTAGTCTGAGCATTATTTTTTATACCTTCACGATTATGCTCTTAATTTCTGCAATTTTTGCTTTTCAGCTGCCCAGAGAAAGTCAACCGATGCAAGCAAGTATTCGTGAAGGCTTAAAAGAATTAACGAACGTACCAAAGTATTTTGTTTTTCTATTTGTTGCATTTCTTGTCCTAGGTCCAATTCTAGCAAACAATATTTATTTTGGTATTTTCATAACCGAACTTGGTGGCGGTCTAACGGGTATTGGAATTGCCTTTCTTTTAGCTGCTGGTAGTGAGGCTCCGTTTATGAGAGTAGCAAGTGGTTGGATTAATAAATTAGGTATGATTAATATTCTACTCATGGCAACGTTCATTTCAGCAGCTCGCTGGATTCTTTATTTCATAGAGCCACCACTAGCCGTTGTGTATATTACCACAATTGCACAAGGATTCTCAGTCGGACTATTCATCCCAGCTGCCCTTCAATATGTGCGAGATCTTTCCCCTTCAACTGTTGGAGCAACTGCAATCTCATTATACTCAGCCGTAGGAAATGGTCTTGGTAATTGGTTTTGTACCTTTGTTGGCGGTATTATTTTGGAGGCATTTTCCATTTTGTATGTGTATTTATTTTATAGCATTTTGACCTTTATGGGGCTGTTTGTTTTGCTGTATTTGAAGGTGCGAGAGAATAGGCTGCTTTCGTGAGAGAATTAAAAGCTATGGGTAAATATCTTTTACTTGTCTTATCATGCATATTCCTAGGCCTAGCATCAAGATTCACAAATGCTTTCCAGGCGGGTATTGCCGTACACTTAGGGGATGTGCTTTGGGCAAGTATGATTTATTTTTTGTTTAGACTATCTTTTTACCGGAAATCTCTTCATATAACCGTAGGAATGAGTTTTGTGTTTTGCTTTGGAATTGAAGCTAGCCAGCTGTATCAGTCAGAATGGATTACCTCTATAAGAAATACGATGATTGGTGGGCTTATTCTTGGAAGAGGATTTCTATGGATTGATTTACTTCGTTATTCGGTTGGAATCTTACTGGCATTCATGATTGACCGTTATTCAGTTAATAAGAAGTTATAAAACGTTCATACTTCTTTTAAATCCCACCAACCTTTTACTATATAATTCTCTTAGGGAGTGATTATATGGAAAACGTTACCTTTATACTTGCTTTTTTAGGTGGATTATTGGCTTTTCTATCACCTTGTTGTTTGCCTTTGTATCCATCATTTATTTCTTATATCACGGGGTTGTCTATAAGTGAATTAAACGGCGAGAAGAATCGATTACATCGAAGAAAAATTTTGCTACATTCAATCTTTTTTTCAATTGGCTTTTCAGTTATTTATTACATTTTAGGTTTCTCATTTAGTGGAATAGGTTCGATATTCAGGGATTATCAGGATCTCATTCGAATGCTTGGTGGCATTTTCATTGTGCTCATGGGTCTGTTTATGTTGGAGGTTTTTCAGCCGAAATTCATGCTTAAAGATACTCGAGTTCAAAAAAAGAGAAATGTAGGCTATCTAAACTCGTTTCTGATTGGACTGGGTTTTGCTGCAGGATGGACTCCATGTATCGGACCAATTTTTGGTGTCATCATGTCTGCTAGTGCACTAAATCCCTCACAGGCATTTATTAACATCACGGGTTATTCTCTAGGCTTTTGTGTACCTTTCATAGTCATGGCCTTTTTTATTAGTAAAACTAAATTCATACTAAGGCATTCAAGAGCTTTGATGAAAATTGGCGGAGTGATCATGATTGTGATTGGGATCTTGCTTTACTTTGATCAGATGACTTACTTTAATGTCTGGTTCTCAGACGTACAATATCGATTGTACGATTTGTTTAATATTGAATTATGAAACAATAAATCTATTAAAATTCACGAATGGTAGCAGGACTTAAAGTCATGTTGCCATTTTTTATTTGGATTAACATATAAAAAGTGTGTAAATTGAAGGAATTGTATGTAATGAACGCGAACCTTAGTTATTCTAAACGCTCAGGATAGGTGGGAAATACGGTGAAGAAAAAATTGAGTACAGATGAAGCCATAAAAAGATGGGATATGCATGCAGAACAATTTACCGCTAGCTACACTGAGCAAGGAGACATACATAAGGAAGTGTTTCTCAATCCGACAATCCTCAAGATGATTGAAACAATTGATAATAAGAAAATCTTAGATGCTGGGTGTGGTGAAGGGTATCTAAGTAGAATACTTGCACAATCTGGAGCTTCCGTAGTTGCAGTAGATTACTCTAAAAAAATGCTAGAAATTGCTGAGCAGAAGACTTCGGATAACTTAAAAATCACCTATCACCATGGTAACTGTGAAAATCTCGATTTCTTGGAGGAACAAAGTTTTAATCTTATCATCTCAAATATGGTGATTCAGGATCTTGAAAATTATCAAGAGGCCATTCAAGAGATGCATCGTCTTTTAGTGGATGGAGGATGTTTTATTTTCTCCATTCTTCACCCTTGCTTCGTAACCCCAGAGAGTGGTTGGGTTAAAAATGATGACGGTGAAAAAATTCACTGGAAGGTCGACAAGTATTTCTATGAAGGTGTATATGAACAAGTTTTCCCTCAAGGACATAAAGAAAAATTGCTATTATTTCATCGAACACTAACAAGCTACTTTAACGCGATTACTGAAGCAGGCTTCACATTAGAAGGCCTTGTCGAACCAAAACCATCAGAAGAAATGCTTAAAAAGTATCCTTCGTTTGAAGAAGATTTTAGATGTAGTGATTTTATTGTGTTTAAGGTTAGGAAGTGAGTGAATTCCCTACATTCATAGACCATGAGTTTTAATGCAAAAAGTAGAGTGGTTCTACAATTTTAATTTTAATAACTAAGTGCACTCTCGTCATCCAATCTCGATTATTTTGAGTGTAGTTATTAACACTGGATGGATTTATTAGTTAAGTACTGGGACTAGAATTCTAATACATATGCGTTGCTTAAGTAACACTGAAACCCCGAATAATTATTTAGTCTAAATCAAAAATGTAAACAAAATTGTTTAGCTTGCCTGTCTAAAGCCTATTTAAAATATCTTGTTATTTTCTCTTGTTTTCACCAAAAAATAGGCAGTAATCCACGAAGTAATTGGAATAATTAGTGCTATACCAATTCCGGCACAAAGTATAGTTATCATTTCAGCACTAAATACTTTTGAATTTACGATTTCTCCAACAGAATAAGATAAATCTTTAAACCATATAAGCAATGCCATATAGCCTCCAAAGAAGGCAAAAAATAACGTATTCGTATTTGTTCCTAAGATATCCTTTCCAATACTTAATCCAGATGTGAATAAATCTTTCCTACTAATTAAGGGATTATGATAATATATTTCACGCATAGGTGATGCAATGGAAATGGCAACATCAGTAATCGCGCCTATTGTACTCATGATAATCATGGCAGCTCCAACTTTAACAAAATCTACTCCAATATAAATGGAAAACATGCTTAGCTCCGCTATTTCTTCTTCACTAAATCCTTGAATCATCGCGTTTTCTGTCACGATGACAATAAAAAAGAGTAAGATAACAATGGTGATAATAGTAGAAACGAATGCAGAAGTTGTTTTACGGTTCACTTCATTAATATAAAATAGAGTAATACAGCTGATCACTGTGGATGCAATCAGTGTTAAAATAATCGGATCAACATTTGGATCTGTCATAAAAAGTATGGTAAGAAAGAGCACACCAAAATTTAAGAATAAAGCAATAAAAGACCGTGCTCCTTTTTTTCCACCAATAAGGATCATCAATATAAATAAAATGGCTGCCAGACACATTAATACATTCATAATCTTGCCCTCTTTCGATTAACAAAAAAAATAGACGTATATAAACCGATAGGAATAGTTAAAACGATTCCAATACCACCCGCTAAGGCTCGAGCTAATTCCAATGAAAGGTTCATGGATAAAGTAAACGCCAATGGAGATGCATTCTTAAAATACAAAATAAGCATCGGAATGGACCCGCTTATGTATGCAAAAAACAAAATATTTGTCATAGTTCCCATAATATCTTTTCCTATATCCATTCCTGACGTTTTCAATGCCTTTATTGATATATTATGATTCTTTTCATACAACCCAAAGATAGAAGAGGACATTGTAATGGCTACATCCATTACGCCTCCTAAAGATCCAATTAATACCCCAGCCATAAACACTAATTGAGGAGGACGAGTTAAAAATTGCATTTCTTCATATCGAAGGCCATTTTCGTCAGTTAACCACATAACAAGAAAGGTGATTAACAGCGAAATAAAAGTTCCTAACAGGGTCGCAACAATCGCTGCAAATGTTTTTTCATTAAAACCGTTCACAAGTAACAAAGAAATGATCGTAAATAAAATAACACTTATACCGCATATCAATAACAAACTCATGTTTGATGTATTCATATAAATATCTAATGCATATGATAACAACACGGCATTGACTGCCAAACTTATAATAGAAAACAACCCTTGCTTTTTCCCAACGATAAGTAAAGTGAAGATAAAGACCCATGCTATAATCAAAACGTTTTTATCACGTTTTACGTCTTTTATGGTTCCAGTTAACGTATCTTCTTCTGTGTTCGTGTCAATCGAAACAAACAATTCATTACCAACATGATATTCTTGATCATAAGCACCGGACGCTGAATACTCATTAGTTAAATGGATAAGTTGTCCTTTGTCTTCTCCATTTTTTAATTCGGCTATTAAACGCTGAGTGAATAGCTGGTCTTTATTATTATGTAAATCGATCAATTCATTTGTATCTTCCAAAGTGGCATTGATGACTTTGGCTATTGGGCGTTCATAGAATGAATAATTGTGATTAACGAAAAAAAGAGAGGCGGCAAAACAAAGTCCTAATAGGGTGTACAAAATAATTTGTTTGTAAGCCATTTTTTTAAATTTCTTTACTCTACCATTCATATAAAAACCTCCAACTTTCGGGATGGAATCCAGTTTATAAAAAATTATAGGGAACATCTGAAATTTTTTTTTCAAAAAGTGTATTGTTCAGGGCAGCAGTTTATCTCCAGCACAGGAGCCTCATCTAACGATGGTATCCAGTTAACAATGGATCTTAGAATAACAGGAATGTTTTTTAACCGTCAAGAGAATCTTTCCCAATTCGTTTCTAATTGTTTGAGACTACTACTGATATAATGATAAGTTGGTTAACCTCTACCTTTTACTTCATTATTAGACCAATAGCTTCCAAGCTACTCCTAAGCCTTGAAAATTCTCTCATTTTATATGTATTATGTTAATTTGTATCTTTAGCATGTCTTTTTCATTAAAAGATAGCCAAAATCATATTATTGGACTTTGAATAAAGAGAGAGAAGGGATTTCCATCTAATTTCCTTCAACTAAAAAGTATAAATGAGATTAAAAACTTGTTTTATTAACGGTTACCTTCCTTAAAAATCGCTTTTCAACAAACGGGCGCGTTTCTTCCATAACGAGGAACGCTTTTTAGATTTTTTCTTTAAAGATCTTACACATGAAATTTATTTCGAGAATTTTTAGGAAGCATAACCTTTGATGCAATATCAAAGGAGTATGATTTAATAGAAGAAAGTTCCAGTAATTATCTTTTTGTTGATCTCTGTTTTCTATTATACAAACATATTAGTTTATGCTGAACAAACAAAAAGTGTAGGTATTAAAGGGAATTATCTATATGTGAATTTTGTAGATAGGAAATTGAATCAAAATTTTTTTCAATATGATTTAAACACAAAAACGAATAAAATACTCTTAAAAAAAGAGATAACAGAGTATCCTACTGCAACATATTCTAAATCAAATAATGAAGTATATTTTACATATAAAACAAAAAATAAAACATCTCAACTCTTTAAAACGAATCTTAATAATAGTCAAACTGCACAACTTACCAATGAATTTAACCATGTTGATTTCTTAGAATTAGATGAGGAAAATCAACTTCTTTTTATGAGGGTTTTGATGAGTGGAAGTGATCGTAACTTTCAATTAGCTATTTATGATTTAAAGAACAAAGAAATTCATAAATGGGATAATCAAGATAAAGACACATCAGTAAAGATGATTGATTACAATCCTGATAAGGAACAGTTATTAGTAGTAACAAATTCAGTAAAAAAAGAGTACGAAAAAATTGATCAAGCGAATAAGAAAGGGATACCTCCTGAACCACCAGTTTATATTCTATCTATCTATAACAAAGATGGAAAAAAAGTAAAAGATATAACAACTTTGGAAACTTTCTTAACAGGTGCATCGTTATCTTCAGATGGGAAAGATGTTTTAATTAGTTACTTTAATAATCTAGAAGAACAAATTTACAATATAGCTACAATTGATATTGAGAGCCAGAACAAAACCTTACTATTACAAGATCCAAAAATAAGTATGCGGGAACCTGAGTATAGCAAAGATAAAAGTGGATTTTATTTTTTAGCTAACAAAAATAAACAAATAGAAATAAATGATAAGAACGATAATACAGTAACTATAAACTTCTACGATATAAAAGAAAAGAAAATTACAGAAATCTGGTCTCAAGTAGATGGAGAAGTTGTAAACTTCTTCGTTGGGAAGTGGATTTTTAATGAATAATAACTTAAACAGAATGGTGATTTATAAACTTACGCGGTAACTGAGGAGCCATTTTTCAATATTCCGCAATCGGGCGCAATTCTGCAGCAAGAACCGTTCACCTTCTTAGGTTACGAATTCTATCGGAATATCCGAAGAGTAGATCCAAAGAAACTCCGGAAGTTCAAGGATAAAGTAAAGTGGAAAACACGGAAAAACAAGACGGTGAATATTCAGGTTCTCATCCAAGAAGAACTTAATCCTCTTATCAGGGGTTGGGGCAACTATTTTGGTAAAGGGAATGTGAAAACTTTATTCAAATCTCTAGATGGATGGATTCGAAGAAGGTTAAGGATGGTACAGCTGAGAAGTTGGAGATATGTAAGAAATCTGCATCGGGCACTGAGGAAAAGGGGCTGGGGGAACATAGCCTTAGAGGAATGCGAATGTTCGCATGGAGAAGTGCGAAGAGCCCCATGGCACATGGAGCTCTAGACAACGAATTCTTTTCAAATCTCGGTTTGGTCCGTCTTGAATCTGTTTTTAATGCCTAATGTCTTCAAAGGGGATTAGTGTGGGAAGAGCGTATGCGAAGATCCGCACGTGAGTCTGTCTAACAAATAGTATTAAATCCTTTGAAACTTCCAAATAGAAGGAAGATTTTTGATAAAACCATTAAAATTGTTTAATTTAGGTGAAAAACCTCCCTTATCTTCCGTATTAACTCCTTACCTCCAATTATATTTATTAGTCTTTTAAAATTGTAAGCAAGACAAATAAAGCTTACCTCAGTGTTTACTGATTCAAGCCCTCTTGTTAAAAAATATGTATAACCGAAATGTCGCTTGATAGTTCCAAAAGGATGCTCCACAATAGAACCTCTTTTTTGATAAATATCCTTTTTCTTAATCGTATTTTGAGTTACCACCTCAATAATTTCTTCTTCTTTAATCCTTGTTACAGCTCTCCCACCTTTAGACGATGTACACAAATCCTTTTTCCCACAGACATTGTAATCTTCACAAGTATAGCGCTTATAATCTTTCCCATTTTTGTTTCCCATTCCATTTAAAGTTTAAAACATAGCCCAATGTACACGTATAAATATCATTAGTACTATCATATTGAAAGTTTGTTTTATCAAAACCATTTTCAAGCTTTTCCTTTTTTTCCTTTTTGACCTTTCACCAGAATTTCTGTACGTTCATCAAATGCATCTATGATTTCAGACATATTATAATATCCTGTATCCGCCAATACCGTAATTTCTTCTTCCTTTA
>NZ_JBHLVO010000036.1:0-42984 GCF_042433335.1 Metabacillus herbersteinensis | reverse complement strand
CAAAAGAAGAAGGAACAGGTCTTGGCATGCTCATGGTTTACAGTACAATCAATAAAGTTAAAGGAATAATTGAAGTCGAAAGTGAAAAAGGCAAAGGTACAATATTTCTTATAACAATTCCTGCTTAAATCTAATTAAATAAAAAGCATTCTTACATTACCTATAAATTGTTAAGGTAAGCACTGCTTGTTACTTGGACTTTTTTCGTGATTATAAACACTTAGGTTTATTTAAGTGCTAAGTGTTTTATCTTTTTTAAACTATCTACACTCCATGTTTGATGTGGTCAACAAATCTAGCATTCAATCTTTGAAAACAACAAACTTCTTCAGCTAAAATATAGACTTGTAGGCAAAACCCCATACCTTAGGACTTTGCCTACAAGCTAATAATATAGTTAAGATTTTCTTGAAGGGATTGATTTAAGACAAGTAAAAATAATCAATTATTCTAAATAAAACACTTCTTTCATCGGTCTAATCGGCTCCGCTTCATTAAAGTCAAAAGACCCTTCCACCATCTTAGAAGTAATCGCATTCCACTTATTACAATCATCACTTTTTGCAATATAGTCAAACGCTGAATCCACATCATCACATTCAAAGCAATAAAAGAATTGGTTTCCATTTTGAAAAATAGAATAGTTTTTTATGCCTGCTTTCCTATGCTCTTCCATGATTTCTGGCCATGGATTAAGGTGTAGCTGTACATACTCTTCTAGCTGATCTTCTTTTATTTTCCAAGTCCATGCGAATTTATTACTAGTGTTCATCAGTATCCCTCCAATTTCTTTAATACATTTAAAAAGAACCGAGCCTACTCTCTTGTCATATGAGAAGATTGTTAGACTCGGCTTTTTTTACTATTTAACTATTAATAAACATCTTTCCATTCAGCAATATTATCAGCATCAAATTTGAATGGGTCTCCAAGCATAATCTGTGTGCCTTCATCATCTTCAACTATTTCTTGGCTACCTAATTCACCTGCTTCAAACGCCTCACCAAGTTCTCCGTTTATCGTTCCTTCAACTAATGCATGTGCAGTATATCCCGCTGCTGCCCCTACATCGATTGGGTTCCATAAGTACATCCATGGAGAAACACCACTCTCAATATAACTAGCCATTTCACTTGGAAGGCCTAAACCTGTTAATTTTACTTTTCCTTCTAGTCCTTTGTCGGTCAATACTTTACCTGCTGCCGCAATCCCAACTGTTGTTGGAGCAATAATTGCTTTTAAATCAGGATATGACTTTAATAATGCTTCTGTTTCAGATACACTCTTATCTCTTAAATCGTCACCGTAAGCGACTTTAACAAGTTCAACCTTTTCATATTCTGGTTTTTCTAGCTCTTTTTTCATCCACTCAATCCAGAGGTTTTGATTTGTTGCTTGTGAAGTAGCACTTAATACAGCAATTTGCCCTTCTCCACCAATCATTTCAGCAACTGCTTCGATTTGAATACGACCAATTCTTTCAGGATTTGCTTGGTTAACATGGAGATCACGACTGTTAGCATTTACAGCTGAATCAACTGATAGTACTTTTATCCCCTGACTCATCGCCTTCTTTAAAACAGGCTCTAATGCGTCTTGGTCATTTCCGGCAATTGCAATTGCCGCTACTTTTTGTGTAATAAGTTGTTCAATGATTTGGATTTGGCCTTCAGCAGTCGGCTGGTCTGGAGAACGTAAGATCACTTCTCCACCAAGTTCTTCTATAGCTGTTTTAAAACCATCCATCATTTTCTCTCCGTATGGATTTCCCGTGTTTTTAAAGATAAATGCGTATTTTGGTTTTCCGCCGCTGTCTTCCCCACCTTCGTCATTTGTGGAAGTTCCACTTTGAGGTGCCCCTTGGCTACAAGCTACTAGTATTGAAGATAGGAATACAATGGATAGGAACATCGATAAAAACTTCTTCATTCTCTTTCTCCCCTTATTGTTTTAAATTTTTATATACATAACAGTTTTAAAAACTGGAGTATAACAATTTGATTATTTTTTCTTAGTAAAATTCGGTAGTTTTATCTTTGGAACTGCAACAGCTAAGATCAGCAATACACCAACAATAATCAGCAGTGTCTGTGCTGGGATATTAATGAGCCCTAGTCCGTATTGAAGGTAGCCAATAATGAACACTGCGATAACTGTACCAATGATTTTTCCTTTTCCACCTGCTGTACTAATGCCACCTAATGCAGCCATAGCAATAACATCTAGTTCATACATGTTCGCTACATTTGGTCTTGTACTTCCCATTCTTGAAGATAAAAATAGTGCTGTTAGACCAGCCATAAGTCCAGCTAACGTAAAGACAATAATTTTCACCTTATCGACTTTCACTCCAGAAAAGCGACTTGCAGTGGGGTTTTTACCCATCGCAAAAATTTGTCGACCAAAAGTTGTTTTATGAAGAATCAATCCAAAAACTATTGCGACGATCACAAATAAAATTAAGATGAACGGGATCCCAAAGATATAGCCCCAACCAAAGAAGCCGAACCATTCGGGGAAGTTTCCTGAGGACTGATCTTCTAAGATAACGTAGGCGATTCCACGATAGAGAATCATTGTCCCTAATGTTACGATTACAGCTGATAACTCTTTAAACTTAACAATTAACATTCCATTTATCAGTCCGCAAAGGGCACCAACAGCCAAACATATTACGATTGCCAATTCCATTGGAACACCTAAGCTGTTATACATCGTTGCCATCACAACAGATGATAAGGCAACGGTTGAACCTACTGATATATCGATGTCTCGAAGAATCATGATCATGGCCATCGGGAACACAATATACGCTTTATCTAAGAAAATCATCGTTCCATCTCGTAAACTAGCATAGTTCAAATAATAAGGTGATAGATTTGCGTTAATGATCGTGACAACAACTAAGATGATAACAAGCATCCATTCCCATTGCAGGAAAAATCCTTTTAGGCTAAATTCATTTTTATCAAGGATATTTCGTTGTATATACCCTTGTTTATCCAGCATTGTTCTCTGTTCCATGGCTTATATTTTCCTCCTCATCAGATTATTTCGATCGACACCTCTTTTAACAAGAGTGTTTATAATAACAGCAACGAGGATAATGAGACCTTGAATACCTGTTTGCCAAAATGGTGATACATTTAATAATGGCAATGCATTATTTAAAATTCCTAATAAAATTGAACCAAGAATAATTCCTGATATTTTCCCAGAACCACCGGCAATACTTACTCCACCGAGAATACATGCCGCGATAACTGTTAGCTCATAGCCTGAAGCTGTATCTCCTTGAGCTGAAGCAAACTTTGACACCCATAACACACCTGAAAGTCCAGCAAATCCCCCCATGATGGTGTAAACAAGCATTAAGATTCGATCTTCCTTGATTCCACTTATTTTAGCTGAATCAGGATTACTACCGACTGCATAGATTTGTCTCCCTGTTCTTGTATGGTTAATAAGGTAGAAAAACAATAGATAAATAATAACGGCAATTACGATTAAATTATTAATACCAAGAGTAGTACCAGTTGCAATGGAGACAAAACTCTTAGGCATTTGATAAGAACTTATCCATTCACCACCACTAATCTTGAACGTAATTCCTCTAAAGATATTCATCATCGCTAGTGTTGCAATGATAGGCAAAAGGCCAATCTTAGCAATTAATACTCCATTAATTGCTCCACAGAACATACCAATTAATGTGCCTAATAAAATAATAAGAACAGGATTCAGGTCTTGATACGTACTAACGACTTGTGCAGCAACCATCCCTGAGATGGCTATTGTGGACCCAATTGATAAATCTATTCCTCTTGTAATTAATACAAGCATCATCCCAAGTGCCAAAATACTTAAGATGGCTGTATTTGTCATCATGTCATTAATGTTTTCCCCACTTAAAAAGCTTGGGTTACGTAACTGTACTGCTAACGATAGGATGATGATAAAACCTAATAATCCTAATTCCCTAAATTTATAAATATTTGATAGCTTTGATGTTTTTTCCACTTGAGACTGTAGTTGTGTTGGGTTCTCTATGACATTTTCAGGCATGCTCTTCACCTCGTTTGTTTAAAGTCTACTATTAACCTACTTCTTTCCCCTTTATATCACTCATTGCAGCTTCTAAAATAACTTCCTGTGTGGCATCCTCTTTGTTTAGTACCCTTGTGATTCTGCCTTCTCGCATCACAACAATTCTATCGCTCATTCCTAATATTTCAGGCATTTCTGATGAGATCATAATAATTCCATAGCCTCCAGCTGCTAAATCATTTATGATTTCATAAATTGCTGACTTTGCACCGACATCAACACCTTTTGTTGGTTCATCAAGAATAATGATATCCAGGTCTGCTGTAAGTAGTTTTGCAACAGCTACTTTTTGTTGATTTCCACCAGACAGTGAGCTTACTAAGTCAAAAATACTGTTTGCTTTGACGTTTACTTTTTCTGCTAACTTCTTTGCGATCGAGGACTCTTTTTTATTATTTAACCAACCTTTACTAGACAGTTCCTTCAACGCTGGTAAAGTAATATTTCTTCCAATTCCCCAATCTAAAACCAACCCTTGTAATTGACGATCTTCTGGTAAATAGCCAATTCCTAAGTTCATTGCAGCTTTTGGATCTTTCAAGTTTATCTTTTGTCCCTTTAAATAAACTTCTCCTCTTTCATAGGAAGTAATCCCAAAAAGAGACTGACAGACTTCCGTTCTACCAGCTCCAACTAGACCTGTTAATCCTAGGATTTCACCTTTATGAAGTGTAAAGGAAATGTCTGCATAGTAACCCACTTTCCCAAGGCCATTAACCTCTAGTAATTTTTCGCCAATTTTAGCTTTTTTGTTCGGAAACACCTGAGTTATTTCTCGACCTACCATCGCAACGATAAGCTTATCGTTTGTTATTTCATTTACTCCCCAAGAGCCAATATACTTAGAATCTCTGAGCACAGTCACTTGACTTGCTAGTCTATACATATCTTCGAATCGATGAGAAATAAAAATAATCGATGCGCCTTGATCACGTAACCGTTCTGTAATTTTATAGAGTTCTTCACTCTCTCTCGCCGTTAACGCTGCTGTTGGTTCATCCATAATGATGATTTTTGCATTTGTTGAAATTGCTTTTGCAATTTCGACGATTTGCTGTTGTGCCACACTTAGGGCTCCCATTTCTGTTTTTGGATCAATTGAAGATCCTAAATCTCGTAAAATACTTTTTGCTTCAGTGTGCATGTCTTTCCATCGTAATCTCTTCGTCCCTTTTTGGACCTTTTCATGTCCCATAAAGATATTTTCAGTGACACTTAAATCAGGATAGTTCGTAACATGCTGATAAATCGCTGCTATTCCCATTTTTTGAGCATCTTTTGGATTATCGAATTGCACCTTTTCACTATTTAAATACATATCACCTGAATTGGGTGAATGGACACCAGTTATAACCTTGATAAATGTGGATTTCCCTGCACCATTTTCGCCCATCAACGCATGTATTTCTCCTGCTTTTAATTTAAAATGAACATTATCGAGAGCCTTTACACCTGGAAATTCCTTTGTTATCCCTCTTAGTTCAAGAACATACTCTGACATGTTTTCACTCCTAACACTTTGTTTTGGATACTTACTTTGTGGCTATATATGAATCTTAATAAAAAATGAACGATATTAAGAATGCGCTTACATACATCTTAATGAATGATGGGTATTTATTGTAGGAGACGATTTTCGGTTTAGGGTGAAAATTTTCTGATATTTCAAAATAAAACAAAAAAACTCCCTAGTAAAGGAAGTTAAATTTGTTCTAATTTCATTCTCTCTTTATATTTTGAAGGGACTTCTCCATAATGTTTCTTAAATAACTTACTGAAATATTTCGTATCTGTGTAACCGACTTTAACCGATATATCATAAATTTTTAAGTCAGTAGTTAGCAAGAGTTCTCTTGCTTTTTCAATTCGAATTCGGGTTACATAATCAAGAACAGTTTCCCCAGTTTGGCTTTTATAGTATTCACAAAAATAAGTTGGATTCATATATACTTGACTTGCTATCTTATGAATTGTTACGTTTTGGTCAAGATGATTTACGATCCACTTTTTAGCAATATCAATATGATCGATGTTTTGAGTTTCAGTTTTTCTTTCTAAAATGTCTAGTACCTTTTTGGTCCATTCAAATACTCCATTTTTTAATTCTATTAGATTAGCCATTTTCTTGGTTAAGCCAAACACTTCTTGGATAAGTGGAAATTCATCTTTTCCTTGGGTATTTTTTATCATGTAATTGATGATTTGAATACCTAATAAGTGTAGCGATTGCTCGATTTCTTTAGGTGATTCTAACGTTTCGATCATATTCAAAAAATTAGATATTTCTCGCTTTGTTCTTTCTTGATTCATACTATCTAAAGAAAAAATTATTTTATTAATTTTATTTTCTACTTCTTTATTATCCCGTCCACCTTTTTTTTCTTTCCACTTCTCGATAATAGAATTCGAAAAGATTTGATTTCCTCCATAAAGTAAGCGGAATTGAATAAAGGTTAGGAGCTCGTCCTTTACACTTGATAATAGAGTGAGATCTCCGATTTTCTGACTAACTGCAATTGAACACGTTAATGGTGTAAACTGTTTAATATTTGACTTTAATTCTTCTGCAAATTGAACACTAATTTCCTGAAATAATTCAACTTTGTCATCCCGAACATGGAGTAGTAACCAAAAGGATAAATCGTCTCCTTTCCATTTCCAAGCTTGAATTGAAGAGTGTTTTAGTTTATTCATCATTTCATCAGATATGTTCTCAATAGCAAATGTCCAAGCATTCCAATCTTCTTTATGAAATGACTTCGCCTTACTCACAAGATTATCCATACTTACGTACAATAGGAGGTAATCCCCAGTCGGAAAGTCCTTCGTCCATTCTAGAAGTGAAAGGTCAATATCTTTTTGCCATGTTATTTGGCTTAGTTTTTGAGTATGCTTTATATATGAGAGCTGAGAAGCTTTTAATTCAATTTCTTCTATATGTTGAAACTCGTCCCATTGAGTCATGATTTTTTCCCTGATCTTCTTTAATTGTACTTTAAATTCATCACGATCAATCGGCTTAATCATATAATCACTAGCACCTTCACGCATGGCTGTTTGAAGAAATTGAAAATCATCAAAACCACTAATAACCATTGCATGAAAAGATTTTGTTTTCTTCATTTCTTTTATTAGTGTTAATCCGTCCATCCCTGGCATTTTTACATCGGTGATTAATAGGTCAAACGAAAGCTCTGTTTGTTGAAAAGCTAATAAACATTCATTCCCACTGCTAAAACTTCCGACGATTTCCCAGTCGTCATCACATGATAAAACTAATCGTTCAATCCCACGTCTAAGTCTTGCTTCATCATCTACAATAACAGTTCTTATTTTTTTAAGCATGCTCCCCACCTCCATTTACATTGTTTACTTCAGATCTCGTTAAAGCGGGTATTTTGACGATCACCTCAGTGCCTTTGTTATATTCACTATTCACTTGTAGTCCATAAGTTTCTCCAAAGATCATTGCAATCCTTGCATGTACATTTATTAGACCAAACTTTGAATCTCTTCTTGCCATTGGGTTTGTTTTCAAAGTCTCATTTAAATTTGTTAGAATGTTTTCTTCGATTCCTGGTCCATTATCCTTTACACGTACTATTAATTCGTCTCTTTCATTTTTACTAATTGAAATATCAATTACACATTTGTGATGTTGCTCAAGGCCATATTTTATTGCGTTTTCTATAATAGGCTGCAAAATGAATTTTGGTGTATAGTATAGGTTTGTATCTATATCTTCAAAAATCGTAAAATCGATTCGATCTTCAAACCTGAATTTTTGGATGGTTAAATAATCATTCATATGCATCACTTCTAAAGAAATAGGAACTAACTTTTCTTTATTGTTAAGCGAATACCTTAACATTCTGCCTAGCAATGTAACCATTTTAACAACCGCATCTTTTTCCCCTTCTTCAACTGCATACCCAATGGTTTCTAACGTATTGTACATAAAGTGTGGATTGATTTGTGATTGAAGAGCATAGAGTTCTGCATCCTTTTGTCGTAATTCGATTTGATAATTCTTTTTTATTAATTGGTTAATTTCTTGAATCATCGAATTAAAGCTATTGGCCAGTATTCCGACTTCATCCTTTGTATCAATTGGGAGATCTACATTGAAGTTTCCTTTTTCAACTTGTTTCATTAATTTCGTAAGTTTATTAAGTGGGTTTGAAACATTCCAAGCTAGAATAATAGATATGATTGTACTGAGTAAAGCAAATCCAATAAACACGATGATGGTTCCATTCCGAACAACATCCGTTTCTTTTGTTAGGTCACTTAATGGAATCCTATGAAATAAATACCACTCAGATTCTTGAAGCTTATCCATGCTAATTAGTTGGTTGTCCTCATGTTCAGTTGTCCGAAAACTTCCATTTATTTGTGGATAATCTACAAATTCATTATCAAGATCTCCTATTGAATGAGGTTCTGTATGAAAAATAATCCGACCACTTTGATCCGTTAACCAAATTTTTGACTTTTGGTCTTGATCCAGACTTTTTAAAGCCTTTTCAAAGAAAGTTAACTCAACAGCAATAAAGATCGTTCCAAGGTTCTCTTGGTTCTCATAATCTCTTAATTGCCTCATCAATAGAATAAAAGGAGGATCCCCTCTAAATGTTAGATTTGTTTGATATGGAAGGATGATCTCTTCTTTACCTTTCAAATCGAGATCCTGCCCATATGGTAAGGGGAAAGTTTGCATATCAAAACCAGTAAACGGAGTTTTCGTACTAGTAAATAACCTATTTTTAGAGAGGATGAAAACACCCAATATATCTGTATTACCACCATTAATATACGTTCTTGATAAATAGCCGTTAACTAAAAATTCATCCTTTAACAAGTTCGATTTACTTTGATACGAGTCCTGTCTTAGCACTTCAATTACTTGTGATGAATTGTATAATGAATCTGGAAGCTGTTTTAACTCGTTAATTTGGTTATTTATGTTTTCATTTGCTTGCTCTAATAATTTCGGAATGTATTCCCCGACTTGCTCTTCTATTGATTTTGTATATTGACTGTAAGCAATGTAACCTAATAATGAGATGGGAATGACAGTTAGTAGTAAATAGGTGATCATGAGCTTTGTCATTAGTTTATAATTTCTTAACTTAAACCTTTTAAAAATCATATTGATCAACATTTTCCCTTGTAAAGTCAATTGGTTCGCCCATTATGACCATATCATCAATCATTCGGATTTTGCCTACTCCTGGAATTTCTTGATTATCATAAGGCAATGAACCCGTTAGTATATTTTTACTAAGTGATACTGTTAAATAACCTAGCTTTTTCGGACTCCATAATGTGATGACTTGTGCTGATCCATCCTTTAAGTACTCATTCATTGGATTAGGTGAAGATAAACCGACTACTGCTATTTCTCCTGATTTACCTGCTTCCATAACAGCTTGTGCAGCTGCGGGAGGGCCAACTGACGAATTTCCAATAATACCCTTCAAATCTGGATAATCATTTAGTAGTTGTTGGGCAATGACATATGCTTTATGCGGGTCATCATCTGTTGCTGAAATATCTACTAGTTTCATATTCGGATAGTATTCCTCCTGTTGTGTTTGTATCCACTTCAGCCATTCATTTAAATTAGATGCAGAATGTGCACCAGTCATAATCGCAAATTCGCCTTCTTCACCTACATTCCAAGCAAGGGTATCCATTAAATGTCTGCCCAATGTTTCCGGATTCACCATATTAATAAAAAACTCCCTACCTTCTGGAAGTGTATCTGCATCCCAAGTAATTACCCTAATTTGATTTCGTTGTGCCTTTTTTAAAATAGGGATCAATTTTTCAGGATCATTTGCTGATATGGCAATGACATCTACTTCTTCATTTTCAATAAGATCATTTATTATCTTTATTTGCTGAGTTGAGTCAGCAATACTAGGTCCTTTGTAAATAACATTAACCCCTAAATCTTTTCCAGCTTCAATAGCACCTTCTTCTATTGCATTGAAATAAGGGATATTGATTACTTTAGGTATGATTGCTATTGTGTATTCTTTTACCTCTTGACTTTCATTCTCTGGTTGTAATGGTTCATTAGAGTAGACAACTTTGTATTCGTTATTGTTTGGTAACGAAGGGCTGCAACCGCTTACAATCAATAAAAATATTTGATACCAGAGTATCTTCTTTAACATCTTCTGCCCCCTTTTAAAAGTACTATTTGACTACTCTAGTTGTATTTTCCCATAAATATATTACTTAAAGCATAACATATGTTTATTTCCCTTTTATTATCTTTATTTGCTATTAGATATATAATTCACACTAACTCACCTATAAAATACCGATAATTAAAGATTCCTATTATAAGGAGAGAACTATATCATAGACTCTGCCGATGAAAACACAGCACTATGCAAAGTATTAAAGATTTATCATTTACCATTGTGTTTTTATTTTATAAAGTACATAATGAAAAATTCTTTGGAAGGCTATATTCGCTTTAAAAATCCCAAAAGAGCTGTAATAATGGAGCAGATCCTGTGACTATAGTAACGATAATCATGTTCTTGTCTCCACAATAGCTACTCAAATAAGCCCTATTTAAAATGTGTTTTCATTTACCAAATTATACATTAAATTCTATAAAGGTTTTAACATGATTTTCCTTTAATATAGAACTTATCCCGAAAATCCTCCCCCTTATCCGAAGTTTATCTACTTTCCTGAAAATTGCAACTATTATAAAATCATTATAGAAAATATAAAAATTTACAATTATATAAAATGACTAATCCTTATGAATATGGACTTCTCAACTTCTTAAATGTGCAGGCTATCATTTATTACTGCAAATTTGAAAGCGTTATCAACTATTTCTCCTAAAAAGGAAAAGTTAGATTAGGGTAATTTGAATCAACTATAGATACAACCAGTATCATCTACTGTTTTGTATAAATTTTACTCATGAAGAAAGGGGAGAGATAGTTTTCATCTACTAATCTGGTAAAGAGGAGTAGATGAAATGGACATCCAATACATTCAGAGAGGAGGAAATGAATTATTACTTTAAAAAATGTTTAAATATGTACTATATTGAAGGAGGACATGATGAATAATTCGCACGTAATATTTTCTAAAAATATATTAAGTATAACCCTAATAATACTTCTTATGGTAAGTATGGTAATAAGTAGCCTAAGTCCCTCAGCTTCTGCTAAAAATAATAAGTCATTCGAAGTAACTAACCTCATGGTTGACTACACCAAAACACCTATAGGGACAGATGTAGAAAAGCCGAGTTTTAGTTGGCAAATGAGTACTGAGTCTGGAAGTCGTGGGGATTTACAGACTGCCTATCAAATCGTGATCAAAGACTCAAAAAACAAGATAGTTTGGGATACAAAAAAGGTTAATAGTGATGTCTCGCTTGGCATTCAATATGCAGGCAACGAATTAAAAGCAACCACAAGGTATAACTGGACTGTGACAGTTTGGGATCAAAGCGGCAAAACCTCATCGTCAAATTCATGGTTTGAAACTGGTCTTATGAACCCCGATCCAAATTTGTCTGCATGGGACGGCGCAACCTGGATTGGGGGCGGAAATGACGACCTAGTATTTTATTCTCATTACCTGTCGGTTTTCAATGTAAAGTATACGCTAGGACTGGACAAAAGCTCCACCAAAGCAGGCTTTGTATTGAATGCAAATGATAGTCGCATGATGGATAAAAATAAGAACATTTACCAGATTGAAAATGGTAAAAATGAGAGTTATGTTAAGTTTGAACTAGATGTTTCGGATGTTGATGGTACTTCCACAGGTCTTGCAAAATTAAAGGTCTATCGTGTAGGCTTTGTAGAAAGTGACTCGTCTAGTAAACCGTTTAGTACTGTCGAGATTCCACAAACATTGATCAACAACGACAATAAGAACAAACCACACGATTTCCATATTTGGGGCACCTTTGGGGCATACCAAGTATTTATAGACGGTACGAACACTGCAACTAACAGGGTGTTCAATGGAGTCCTCAACCCAGTGGGCAATAATCATGATTATCTTACTCATGTGGGAATGTTAGCCGATATTGGATTTTCGGTGGATGCTGGACAAACCGCGTCTTTTAAAAACGTCGAAGTGAACCACAGACGAAGTCCTTCCAATACGCTGTTTAAAGAAGAGTTGACAACAGACGTTTACAGTGGTATCTATTCAGACGCCGTAAATAACGTGGATTCAGGGCTCAAGATAAACAACGGTGCTTATGTAGTAGATGGCGGTACCAATGGGGCCTTAATAGTGGCGGATCCAAGCCGCAACTCGATGCCGATGCTTCGTACAGAATTTACAAATGATGATAAGAAGATTGAAAGCGCTCGCGTGTATGCCACTGCTCGCGGTGTCTATGAAATGTACATCAACGGTGAACGGGTTGGGGAAGACTATTTTAACCCTGGCTATACACAATACAACCTCACTCACATGTACCAAACTTATGATGTTACAGATATGATCAAGAAAGGAGACAACGCTATTGGAGCGATGTTAGGAGAGGGATGGTGGAGTGGACTCCTTAACTATGGTTCAAACTGGAATTACTTTGGTGACCGCCAGTCTCTGTTAGCAAAGTTGGTTATTACGTATAAAGACGGTACAAATAAAGTGGTCACCACTAATCCAACTGACTGGAAATACAATAACGATGGTCCAGTGCGTTACGGAAGTTTCTTCATGGGAGAGACTTATGACGCTACTAAGGAATCTGCGATTAATGGTTGGAACAATACAGCTTATAATGACAGCGAGTGGAAAAGTGCTGTTGAAGTTCCTCTTGATAAGTCTACAACTTGGAATGGCTATAATTATGACAAAATGCAGCTCATTGGTCAGATTGGTGAAAACGCCAGCGCTGTAAAAACGCTAACGGCTAAAAATGTGACTGAAATTCGCCCTGGTGTCTATGTTTATGACATGGGTCAAAACATGGTCGGAGTTCCAAAAATTACGATCAAAGACGGTACTGCAGGTAATAAGATCACAATGAGAGTCGCAGAAGTGTTATATCCAGATCTACCAGAATCTAGAGAAAACGTTGGTATGATCATGCAGGAAAACCTACGTGCAGCATTGAACCAAGATACTTACATCTCTAAGGAAGGCAGTCAGGTTATCAAACCTCGTTTCACCTTCCATGGCTACCGTTATATCGAGATTACTGGAATTGATGAGGCTCTTCCCTTGGAGGCAGTGCAAGGTGTAGTTATTAGTTCGATCAAAGATTTAGACTCAAGCTATAAAACATCAAACCCTACAGTTAATAAGCTTTGGGAAAATATTACATGGTCGATGCGGGGTAACTTCCTCTCCATTCCTACTGACACTCCTGCGCGTAATGAGCGTATGGGTTGGGGTGGTGACATTTCAGTGTTCTCCCGTACCGCAACTTATCTTGACAATGTGAATCAATTCTTCAATCGACATATGATCGCTAATCGTGATAATCAGAGTGCTGCAGGTAGGTTTCCCGATGTTGCACCGGTCGGTCCAGGATTCGGTGGTCTTCTCTGGGGTAGCGCAGGAATGACAGTTCCTTGGGAGGCATACCAACAGTATGGCGACGTAAGTTTATTGAAAGAGCATTATGACGCTATGAAAAAATATATCTCCTACTTGGATTCAACGGTCAACCCAACTACAGGCCTAGTATCCGATAGCAGGTTAGGGGACTGGCTTAGCCCAGAAAACAATAAAACTGGGAATGATATAATTGTTACTGCCTATCATGTATATGATTTGTGGATTATGGCTAAAACCGCTGAAGCACTTGGAGAAACTGCGGATGCTGCAGGCTATTGGAAAGACTATAAAGATCGTAAGGCTTTCTTTAATACAAAATTTGTAGATGTAAAAACTAAAAAAACAATCAAGCCTGCTGGGATCATCTCCGACACCCAGGCTTCCTATGCTGTACCATTGGCACTTGATGTCTTCAGCGATGAGAATATTCCTTATGCCGCAGACCACCTAGCTGCTGCAGTTATGCGTGAAAACACTGATGACACAGGAGTAACACGTCCTCCGTATTCACTAATGACAGGATTTATAGGTACAGCCTCGATAAGTCAGGCACTGTCTGAAAATGGATACAATGATGTCGCTTATCGCTTATTACAGCAAACATCTTATCCATCATGGTTGTATTCTGTGAAAAATGGCGCAACTACGATTTGGGAACGACTAAATTCTTACACTGTCGAAGATGGTTTCGGTGGTAACAACAGTATGAATTCCTTTAATCACTATTCCTTCGGAGCCGTAGGTGCTTGGATGTATAATCAGTCACTCGGTATTCAGCGAGATCCGAATAATCCTGGCTTTAAGCACTTTATCCTCCAGCCTACTCCAGATCCAGATGGTGTAATGACTTGGGCTGAAGGTCACTATGATTCTATGTATGGCAGAATAAACAGTGCATGGAAAGTTAAAAATGGTACTTTCACTTATAGCGCGACTGTGCCGGCAAATACAACTGCTACTGTTTATATCCCATCCAACAATGTTAAAACTATCAAAGAAGGTGGCCAGCCAATTGCTGAGGCTGAAGGAGTTACGTTTGTAGAGTTTAAAGATGGCAAAGCAGTCTATGAACTTGAGGCAGGAAATTATGATTTCCGTTCTATTATTGCAGGTTCTAAAAAGTAGTTTTAAAGAAGACCCAATCTTAGTTTTTTTATTGTAGTATTTTCTATCTATCAAGAAATGTAAACACTAACAATATGGAACTGAGATAAGGAAAACACCTTACCTCAGTTCCTCTATGAGTCTATATTTTACAATTTTTATATCATATATTAAAAGAACAAAAGCGCAAGCGCCTTGAACAGCCTTAGGCATAGCATAAGGCGATTATAAATAGAAGGTGTTCTTTGCCTTAAATTTATAATTGACTTATGACCTCGAGGGGCTAGGCGCTGGAGCTGGATTCAGAAACGTTATCCACAGTACAAGAATTTTATAATTTCCTAAACAACAATGAAAAGCTTGGCTCCATTTCAGCCAAGCTTTCCATGTCTTCAGAGAACTTATGTGTATTAGTACCCTCTTCTCCACCACGAAGAACTTGAATCATTTTATGACTACTACAACCAACTGTCGAGAAGAGTAAAACAATAGATAGTAGGATTGATAAAGCATTTTCCTTCATATCTTTCACTCACAAAAGAAATTCCACGTGCTGTAAGTAAAGAATGGCCAACGATGAATCCACCTTTCAGCTTTTCATACTCACCACCGGAGCACCATGATAAATAACTGGACTAACTGAAGTAGTATTTATGAAGAACAAAAAATTCTTATTGATAATGAGCACTAGGGTTACGATAAGTATAAAAGTATAAAAGTATAAAATAAAGTTGGTTATAATCTTAAAATCTAAAATAGTATGATAAATTACTCCTCCGTACGCTGCTTACCCATTTCTGTAACCGCAAACTTTCGAATCATTGTTTTAATGTTTTCGACTTTACGGAATCGTAACGCTGACCAATCTTCGTCGATCGCAACCTGACGTACGGGTTCGTAGCCTTCAGATGCTAGCAGAGTTGCAACACTTTCACGGCTGCAGTCTGAACCTTTGTAAGTTTTTGAAGACTTTTTCGGGTAGCAAAGCCAGAACAAACCGTCTTCAGTTACATAGCGTTCAACACCTTTCGCTGCCGTTTGAAGCTCCTCATTCGTGGTCCCAAAAACTTGTACAAAATCATAGCTCTCAATCGTAGCCTGTTGATGGACCTCCCCCTCAAACGCAGCGATGACTTCATTATAAGCAGTAGGTGCTTGAACAATTAAGACTGGTTGCCCTTTATCTTTAAATTGCAGTTTTTTTATAATTGGCTGTGTTTCTGACATCGTAATCATTCCCTTCCTGTCTGGATAGCCTTTACAGCTTTAAATTCTATATCATCTCTTCTTTTTCCTATCGACATATTAATCTATTTATTAATGTTAAAAATTTACTAAGGGCTCTACAGCTTGATAGGCCACATACAAGGATTGCACCAAAAACAAGGCACCCCAGAACATGGCAGGTATGCTTGTATAATGCGCCAAGCTAGTTGCATCCCCTGCTTCTTTCCTTTTCAAAACACTCAAGATGAAAATTTGAAATGCAGATAAAACTGACTGAGTTAACAGGACGGCGGTTAAGAAATAGGCAACGAAAGTCTGTAAAAAAAGAGGACCATTATACACAGTCCACCAACACAAGACGACAAACGAAAGAAGCCAAACAATCCCATAGAGGTTTCGTATCCAGAGGATCAGGTTCACCAGAGCGATTGCGAGGAATCCATAAAGAATCCACACTATCTGACCTCTATGTAGGAAATAAACACAAAGATAAGCAACCAATGAAGAACAAGTATAACCCGCATATGCGGTAACCACACTTGAAAACCATCCACGTTGGCCTGTCACCGCTTCGCCTTCAGTGTTCATAAACAGCTTAATCGAATACACCTTCCCCTTCAAAAGTAAGGCCGCAATTGCATGACCATTTTCATGAACCAATGTATTGATTACCGTTACATAACGACCAATAAATGGTACAAATGAAATCACATAAGCAACTACTATATATATAAGTAAAGAATCAACCATTTTTTCTCCCCCACGAGGACTGGTTACTGCCCAATTATTCTATAGTCTATTTTAACTAAAATTTGAAGAGATTAAACGATTTGAGGTGTTAAACCTCCAAAATCACTAGATATCCTAATTTTTAAAGCACTAAACTTACTCTTTTCGATCTATAAATTAAAATGGTTATTCATCGTGATCCTGCCCTGCTACATTTTTTAATAAAATTTAGGTTAACGCCTATCAATCTTTCCCCTAGTCCAACATTAAATAAAGAAAAGGATTATAGATTGAATTTGATGTAGGGATGGATGGAAATGGCAAAAAGCAATCGAGGAAAAACATTGAAGAGAATATCTGCAAAAGCAGGAAGAATATATAGAGGAACTTGTCCTTTGTGTCCGAGAACGGGAGTTAAGTTGCTTTATCCATATCGGGATGAGAATAATAAGTTGATGCAGGTTTGTAAGCATTGTAGGGGGAAATAAAGTGTAGCCAAATTAGGAGTTGATAATTCGGGTGTTTGTGTTTTGGGCTCCTAGTGTTATTCAGTTAAGCTCGTGCTTTTGCTTGAATCTTTTTCTACTTGCTATTTCGACTGATAAATACACGAGCCTGGAATCCTTGAAACGGACTGACTTGATTATGAACCTAAATTGGTTTATTATAACAGTATTAACATATACTAAAAAGACGATTGGTGCTGATACACCAACCGCCTTCCTTGTTGCAGCTACTCCGCAGTGTAAAGCGCGGTGGCTGAGGCAGTAAAGCAAAGACTAGTTCACTACCTTCTTCCAATGACAGGGTGGGCTAGTCATTTTTTTTGTCGTTGTTTCTTGCTACAACGATAATTGAAACAACCAAAGCTGCGAATGCGATCATTGTATCTAATTCGTCTCTTGTAACGTACACGGCATCACCCCCATTCTTCCTCGGGAGTAACCACCGCTACCCTACCCTGCATTGTAGCTACCATAATTATATCAAATAAAACTACCAATTATTTCATATAATATTGTTTTTGAAAAGAATCGATTTTAACTTTTCTTTACTCTCATTAAGGAAGGCGAAGTCAAAAAAAAAATACAAAAAAAGAGCCCCTTTTTAGACTTCAAAATTCTTTTCTATTCTGTTCACTCAAAATTCTAGTTTTGCATTTTTCTCTATTAATAAATCAGTATCGAACTTGAAAGTATCAAGTTTTTCATTTGTTGCATTTAATCGTACATCTATCCTTTGCATGTCTCTTCTGTATTCTTCTTTAAATTCTGTAAAATCTTGCTGGAGTTTTTTTTAGATATTTAGTTTCTTTAGTCTTTCTATGAAACGATCAGTTAGCTCTCAAGGTGGGATCTCTTTCACACAAGAAAAGTCTTAACCCTTTTCGAACAAGGATTAAGACCTTCTGATCTCTTTGATTTTAGTAGGACATTGTCAAATCAGCCATAACAGGATAATGATCGCTTGGGAATTGGCCATTTTTATTATAGTCTAAAATTTCAATTGTTTTCGTTAAGAGGTCTCCTTTTCCAAGAATCCAATCAATACGTCTATCTGGTCCTCCACCAGTCGGATCCTTAAAACCATTAAATGTTCCAAGATTTTCATTACTTCTATTTTGGGCAGTTTCCCATAAATCATCAAATGCTCCGTCACTAGTGAGCGTTTGGTGTGGAAGACTATCAGGACTAGTATTAAAATCCCCTGTTAATACAATAGGTAGCTCCGCATCAAATGCTTTTATTTTTTCTAAAATTAAATCTGCACTCTTCTCTCTTGCTTCTGCAGATTGATGGTCAAAATGAGTGTTCACCACATAAAATTGTTGATTGCTCTGTTTATCAAGAAATTTCGCCCATGTTACCATACGTGGAATTGAGTTCCCCCAGGACTTGGATCCAATCACATTTGGTGTATCTGATAGCCAAAAATGGTCATACTCTAAAGGAGAATAGCGGTTTTCATTATAGAAAATAGCTGAGTATTCCCCTTTATTTCCTCCCTCACGCCCTAAACCGATCCATTCGTAATCTGGCAAACTAGCACCCAGATCCTTAAGTTGTTGATATAAAACTTCCTGAGTTCCAATAATATCTGGTCGTTCCATTCGAATGAGTTTTTTAATTTCCGGAACTCTTTCTGCCCATGTATGTGGCGAAGGATCACTGTTATTTAAATACCTTAAATTATAAGTCATTACCTTTAAATCTACCTCAGATGCTTGTCCTGATTTTTCTAAAGCGAACACATTTGACGTACCTGAAAACATGCTACTTACCAAAACAACTACCATTGTCAACAGTAAAACAGGATTTAACACTTTTCTCATCTTAAATTTCCCTCCTCGTATGTATTACAAATAAAGCATAACGTTCCTATGTTAACTATTTGTTAAAGAAAGGATAAAAAAGTAACCAATGGTAGGTAAAGAATAGAAAGTCTGTATAATCAAGGATTTAATCGTAAAAAACATGCTATTTGTATGAGAGAAACAAGAACTTTTGTAAATTTTCTTGGTGAATTTCTCCTATTAAACTTTGCAATTTTTTCATAATGTTATTAACGTTTACTTTATTTTAATCAATATGTAATGATCTGGTTTCATCTCACATCGTTAGCAGGCACTTATGAGGGATACAGAAATATCTATTTATTGACACAAAATCAAACGATACGGGACGTATTCTTAAGAGCGTTTACTGCCGAAATAGAACATGCGGTTAGATTTGGATTTTTAAGAACTCTCTAAATTAGAAAATGCCTATCACCCCTCGTGATATGTCGATTAGTTTTCGACAAATAAACGAGGGGTGCAGGCACAGCATCTTAAGTGTATACCTATGTCTTTCCAAAACTAAACGAACACAATCATCTATTAACCATGTAAATATTCCGACCAAAAATCATCCGCAAAGTTTTAATGATTGACTGCCATCATTTATTTCTTGACTTTATTAACCTTGTTTTTTACTTGGTTAAACACAACAGTTGAATCCCAGACATTTAACCCAAATTGTCCTTTTATATAGGTTTGGTCGCTTGTGTCAATAACAAGCTCATCATCTAAATAAGCCTTAATGTTTTCGTCTGCAGTCACTACTTCGAGATGATAGTTTTTATTTGCATGCAGATTTAGTTTTCCATCATTGTTATAAGACACAAGGTCGTGGCCCACACCGTTCACAAACTTGATTAGTTTAACAGCATTATTTTTCACATCAACATTGACAACATACGAGTTTTTCCCTTTAGAATCTGAGCGAAAAACTAATCCTCCTGCACCGACTAAGTTATGAACTGTATCCTTATTAGGATCATTCGGATGTGAGTCAGTATCAAGAACTTTAATGTCTGCTTCATACTTAAAATCGCTTCCTGCTTCATCCGATAAATTGAAGGCATCTCCACTACTTTGTCCCTGTTTTCCATCAATTGTATCAGCCCAATTACCATTTACAGATGTCCAACCATTTAGTTTTGATTTGAAATCGCTTTTTTTCCAGATACTTTTTACAGGATAGATAGTTAAGGATTTCAATGTACTATTTCCATCCTTACTGTAAATCTTTACGTCTTTACTTGTTGGGCTAGGAAAAATTTGATCGGTAATTACCGTCTCTCCATTGTTTCCAAACACTTCTACCGCAGACCGATCTACAAAAATATGCATCTTTACAGTTCCATCTGACACAGATAGTGGAGCTTCATGCATCTCAACGACATTATTGCCGTAATCAAAGAGATCAGAATTCGTTCGGTCAACAAATAATTGCTTGTTCGCAACTTGGTATCCTATTTTTGTATACTCATCATTAGATCCTTTGCGAACTTCAAAGCCAAATTCAGTTGCCGATGTTTTAGAAACATCAAATTCCGCAATCATTTCAAAAGTATCTCCCGAAAAATCATCGAGAAGATTATTGTTAGTTGAAACAACTTTATTTTCATAAGACACTTTATTGCTATTGTCACGAATGGAATTGATCGAAACCGGCGTTTGTTTTAGACGCAACCCATCTTCTGTTTGAGTCAGTTCCATCTTACGTGGTAAAGTCGTTGAACTTCTCCATGATGATGTTGGTGTATTGTTAGCGTATTGCCAGTTACTCATCCATCCTAGCCAATATTTTTCACCACTCTCACCCTCAATTCCACTCCATTCTACCGCTGCGTAGAAATCTGCTCCATAATCAGTCCATAACACCTGATCAGAAGAATTCTCATTTTCAAACGTTTTTCCGTCAAAATCGCCAACAAAATATTGCATACCAGACCCACCAGCAGGTGCTCCATCATTTATACTTACTTGTAACACCCACTTTGTTTTTGTAGGATCACCATCAACTGGTAATTCAACTAAAGCAGGACATTCCCAAATACCACCGTTATTGCCGTGAGTTGATGGGATCCATTCTCCTGAAACTGCAGACCATTCTGTAAGGGTTCCACTGTGCTTGACTGCTTCATCTTCCACAGGTTCTTTTGCAACATTGTCAACTTCTGTTGGCATAGGACCTTCATTATAAGCATGGAAATCATCAATATTTATATGCCCCCAGCCACCCTTAGCTAGATCAACCACTTTAATATATAGTACTTCACCGATATACTGAGAAGCATCCCATACGTATCTGTTATACTTTTCATCATTAAATTTTGTATTCGCCTGGCGGATTAATTCTTTGTTATCAGAGGCTCTCACTAGTGATACATAGCGATTGCTACTATCATTACCACCGCCTAATAAGAAGTTTATTTCACCTGTACCATCTAGCTTAAAGTAGGAGGAATGCAGTTCACCTGTTGCATCATCTCCATTGTGAAGGTCAGAAAATCCCCATAAATGTTTGTTTCCTTCATGGCCAAATGGACCACCCCAATATGATGTAGCTTCTGTCACATGATCATTTGTAAAAGCATTACCTTCAACTACTTTCCAACCTGTTAAATCTCCTGTTTCGAAATCATGGTTTATGATTTCTTTTTCGTTCGTTTTGATGTTCTTATTTAATTGAACGTCTTGAAAAGTCGTTGAGGAATTCCAAATGTTCAATCCTAAATAACCTGATTCATACGTTGTGTCATTTATGTCATGAATAAGCTGACCATCTACATCTACTTTTATGTTTTCACCGTAGGTACTAACCTTTAAATGGTAGGTTTTATCTGGATCAAGACTCATCGCTTTTTCAGCTAAAACTTCTATCTTTCCGTTATCAATTTTCATTAATTTCACAGCATCATTCAACACATCAATATTTGCTATATAGCCATTCAATACATCAGCATCTGCTCGGAAAACGAGTGAACCTGCCCCATTTCCTCCTTGATCTCCAGAAATATTGATGTTCGCTTCATAAAGGAAATCATCTGCCATTTGACCACTCATAATAAAAGCGTCATCCGTTGCGCTCCCACTTTTCCCATTTAACGTATCTTCCCAAGAGCCATTTACAACCGTCCATTTAGACAAATTTGTCGAAAAATTTGATTTATTATCAAATTCAACATTTCTAAAAGTTGCTGTAGAATTCCATGCTGACAATCCATAGTAACCGCTTTCAAAAGATGGATCAGTTGCTTCAATAACAGATTTATCGTTAACGGAAACTTGCATTTGATCTCCAACTACATCTACCTTTACATGGTAGGTCGTTGAGGTTTTTAGAGTTAACGGTTTTTGAGCAATTTCTATCTTTTCACCATCGATATTTTTACTTAAAGTTACAATATCGTTTTTTGCATCTAGGTTGGCAATATATCCGTTCTTCGCACGCTTGTCAGCGCGAAAAACAAGACCGCCTGCGCCTTCTCGCCCATTCTTTTCGTTAAGGGTGATGTCGCCTTCATAACTAAACGATCCACCTGTTTGCGTAGACATAGCGTAAGAGGTGCTATCAAGACTATTTGCTTGGATCCCACCATCTTGACCGAATTCACTAGCAAACTCCCAATCTTTTAAATTGGGTGAATTATAAAACATAATTTTATCCTTTGCAGCTAACGACATAACCCATTGGTTTGAGTCTTCATGCCAAAATACTTTTGGATCACGCCAATCTGGTATTGGAGGATTAGGCATAACCGGATTACCTTCATACTTTTCCCACGTTCTTCCTTTATCAAGGCTGTATGCGAGACTTTGTACTTGCCCTTTTTCCCCTGCATGAGTGAAGATGGCAACCATTGCTTCCTTTCCAAATCCTGCTGTATTGTTCCAATCAATCACAGCACTTCCTGAGAAAATCTGACCATTTTCATCAGGTGATAACGCAATCGGTAAATGCTCCCAATGAACAAGATCCTTACTTATAGCATGACCCCAATGCATCGGCCCCCACGTTGTCCCATATGGATGATACTGATAAAACAAATGATATTCACCCTCGTAATAAACCATCCCATTTGGATCATTCATCCAGTTTGCTTCAGGGGAAAAATGAAATTGATTACGATAGGGTTCATCATAATACCCAGGGTCTTCTGCAAATACACTAGATAAAGGTAAACAAAAGACAGTAAAACAAATTAGGAGCATACTAATCTTTTTTTTCACTTTTTCACATCCCTTTTAATAGTTTAAAGCCATTTTTTAATTTTACTTGATGAAAATTAAGCTGCACTACTTCCTCTTAAACGATCTAATAAAACGGCTGCTACAATTACCCCACCCTTTACAACTAACTGCCAATAATAATTAACATCCATAAGTGTTAATCCGTTACTAATTACACCCATGATTAACACCCCGATGATCGTTCCTTGTACTCTACCCTTTCCTCCGGTTAAACTGGTTCCACCTAAAATAACCGCAGCAATGGCATCTAATTCATACATTTGTCCTGCAGTTGGCTGGCCAGAATACAATCTTCCTGCTAAGACGACACCACCTAAACCAGCTAATAAGCCACTAATGGAATAAACGTTTATTAATGACTTTTCAACCTTGATCCCTGTTAAGCGTGCTGCTTCTTCATTTCCGCCAATTGCATAGATATGGCGACCAAACATCGTATACTTCAAAATAAAAAACATCACTACATACACCAAAAGCATGATATAGATCGGAGTGGGTATTCCTAAAATAGCCCCGCCACCAATGAATTTAAAGGTTTCATTTTGTAAAACAATTGGATACCCCCCACTGATGACATAAGCAAGACCACGGACATATGTAAAGCTTCCTAACGTGACGATAAATGCTGGTAATTTCGCTTTTGCTGTTAAAAAGCCATTTATAAGTCCTACAGCATAACCTACAGCTACACCTGATAACATCGCTAGAATTGGGTTAACTCCTGCAGCAGAAACCATCACTGATATAACACCAGATAGAGCAACTGTGGATCCTACTGATAAATCGATACCCCCTGTTAAAATAACCATTGTCATTCCTGCAGCTAGTATCGCAATAATTGAAACCTGCTTTAATACATTAAACATATTGGCTGCATCCAAGAAGTTAGGTGCTGCGAACGAAAGGACAACACATAATAATAATAGAATCATAATCATCCCTAAACGATTCCATAAATCATGAAGGATATTTCCGACCTGCAGGCTTTGCGATGGTGAAGCTGATTGAGCATTTGCCTTCATTTTTCTCTACTCCCCTTTAGTAGCTAAGTGCATTATTTTTTCCTGTGTAGCTTCTTCTCTTGAAAGTTCCCCAGTTAATCTTCCTTCGCTCATGACAAGGATTCGATCACTTACACCTAATACTTCTGGCAACTCAGATGAAATCATAAGTACGGCTAAACCTTCATCCGCAAGCTTTGAGACTATTTTGTGTATTTCAGTTTTTGCCCCAATATCAACGCCCCGAGTTGGTTCATCTAGAAGTAAAACCTTCGGTGAAATGGACAACCATTTAGCGATGACTACTTTTTGTTGATTACCACCGCTTAGGTTCGAGACCTGCTGCTCAGGTGAAGCAATTTTAATATTTAAGTCTTTTATAAATTGATCGGCACTACCATTAACCTGCTTCCAACTAACAATTCCTGACTTACAATGCTTTTTCAATTCTGCCATTAAAATATTCTCTTTTACTGACATAGATAAAAATAAACCTTGTTCTTTTCGGCTTTCAGGAACATGGGCAATTCCATTTGCAATTGCATCTATTGGCGATTTTATGTTTACAGACTTACCATTTACGTATATTTCTCCACTTTTCAACTCCGATACACCAAATAGAGCCCTGACTAGCTCAGTTCTACCGGCACCTACAAGTCCTGCTAAGCCAACAATTTCACCAGGGTAAATTTTGAACGAAACATCTTTTACAAGGGTATTATCCGAAACATTTTTCAGCTCTAGAACAGGTGTCGTTCTAGATGAAATTGTTGTCTCAGATGCTTTCGTTCGATTAAATAAATCTTTTAAATCACGACCTACCATTAGCTTTACGAGGTGCTTGGGATTTGTCTCTTCAATTGGGCCACTTGTAATCCACTCACCATCACGTAGTACAGTGAATCGATTAGAAATCTTAAAAATTTCGTCCATCCTATGGGAAATATAAACGATCGCAACTCCTTGTTTTTTTAAATCGTCAATAATTTGAAACAACTTAGTAATCTCTTTATCTGTTAACGAGGCAGTAGGTTCATCCATGATAAGAACCTGCGCCTTAAATGATAATGCTCGTGCAATCTCTATCATTTGTTGTTGTGCGACACTCAAGGTTGAAACTAATTGACGGGGATTTAGACTGGATCCCATTGAATCTAACACCTTTTGTGCACGTTCGTGTACTTCGTCCCATTTGATCATTTTCAGTCGATTTCTCGGAAAAATTGAACCCATTAAAATATTTTCACTAATGGTCAAATTAGCAGAAAGATTTAACTCCTGATGTATAACACTAATTCCTTTGTTCCTTGCATCAACAGGATCCTTCCATGATATAGGTTGACCTTTTAAGTAGATGGTCCCTCCATCAGAATCAGGAGAATGAATCCCTGCAAGAATTTTCATAAAAGTTGATTTCCCGGCACCGTTCTCTCCCATTAATGCGTGTACTTCACCTGGATAAAGTTCGATCCTCACATTGTTTAATACCTTTACACCTGAGAACGTTTTACTGATCCCTTCCATATTCAGTACTGGCAGTTTGTTTTCGTGTGGTTTTTTTATTACCAATTCTCTAACAGCCATCCTTTTAATCCCACCCCGTATTTATGATGTCTCACTTTATTTAAAAGAGGCTGAGTAAGGGATCAACCCTATTCAGCCTCTTTATTCAAGGAAGGCTTACCAACCTTTGTAAGAATCTAATGTATCTTGAGTTACAAGCTCTACAGGTACTTTGATAAGCTCTTCAACTTCTTCAGCGTTTTTGACCTTCATTCCAATTTCAACTGCCTTTTTCACCATTTCGCTAGGAGATTGAGCCGAAGTTGCCATAATTGAGCTTCCTTCTTTCGCCATTGCTTCTGTAGCTTCAGGAGCACCATCTACACCCACAATGAAAAACTCATCTTTACGATTCGCTTGTTCTTGAGCAATTTCAACTCCAATTGCTTCAGGGTCATTGATTGCAAATACTGCATCAATCGATCCAGCTGGATTTGCTTGTAATATACTTTCCATAACTGATAATGCCTTTTCACGGTTTCCTTCACCATTTTGCTTCGCAACTACTTTAATACCAGAATCTTTAATTACATCCTCAAATCCTTGAATACGATCTGTAACGGCTGAAACTGGAGGTCCATCGATAATGACAATGTTTCCTTTTCCATTTAATTGTTCAACCACGTATTCACCAGCAAGTTGACCTGCTTGATAGTTATCTGACGTTACCGTTGAATCAACACCACCCTCAGCATTCGTATCGACAGCAATTACTGGAATACCTGCCTCCTTTGCCTGTTGAACAGCTGCGGCAATGCCCTTCGTATCAACCGCATTTAATAAGATTACATCTACCTTTTTAGTAATAAAGTTTTCAATTTGGGCAGTTTGTTTTGCAAGATCGTATTCAGCACTTTCTACGAGAACCTCTGCACCTAATTCTTTCCCTGCTTCTTCAGCACCTTTTCCCATTGAAACGAAGAATGGATTTGCTAAAGTACCTAAAGATAATCCGATTGTTAACTTGTCGTCGCTGTTATCCTTCCCAGTACTATCATTTGAAGATTCACTTGCACTACTACATGCGGACATTAAAGCCATTACAGCAATTAAAGCTAGTACTACTAATGTTTTTACATTCTTTTTCATTGGTGGGCCCCCTAGAATTTAATCATTTAAAGTAAAATTTTTTAAAGAACTACATCTTTTGATGATCTCCATTGGTAACGCTTACATTTTATAACTACAACACCCCCTTAAAAATCTTTCAAATATAATGTGGTTTCTAGATTGGATCGTTTTCTTTGCTAACGCTTTTAATATTAGTTGTATGGATAGTGTTTTTGGCTTTTTCTGACTGACTTTTACATTTATCTTGCTTGATAATGACTATCTTTGATTGATTATGATTATATTACGCTCATTTACAATTGTCAACATATTGAGAAAATTCAGGAAATTATATCTATATTAGAAAATTCTACCTTTTTCAACTAGCTTTCTATATGTGTTGAATGAGGAAATTATTAGGGAGTAACCGGAAATTCTATCGTCAATACACTCCTTCCAAATCTCAAATAACGGTTTACTAAAATATTAATTTTTGAGAAACTTAATTTTAAAGAGAAAAAAATATTGAGAATTTTCATCATGAACGAAAAGAACACAAGCGCAAGTGCCTTGTTCAGCCCCGACAAGCATAAGACGATTCTAAATAGAAGGCGTTCTTTGCCTTCAATTTAGAATTGACTTATGACCTCGAGGGGCTAGGCGCTGGAGCTGGATGCAGAAATGTTATCCACAGTTTGAAAATTTTATAATTTCCTGGTAAACGAATAAAAAGAGCTTTACCCATTTTGTCTGTTCACTAGACATCTGAGACAGCTCCAATTGGAAATACTTATCACTTTTACCGTTTTATTAATTCCTTATCTAGAAAGTTGTTTTGCGGGACTATATATGTAGTTTCTTAGCAAAATACATACCGAACTCAATATCAACGATAGTAATCCCCCTAATACGACGTATTGTGTACCTATTCCTGATATAAATAATCCACCTACAGCTGTACCAATTGTTGTTCCTAAGTTAGTGGATGTTAAAAATAATCCATTAGCGAAATCAGGAGCTTCGGGAGCTGCAGACGTAATCCAATATTGAGCAATATTAGTTCCTATACCAGCTAATATTCCCCAAACCAAAATAATGAAAGCCATAGGGACAGTGAACTGTCCCAATGAGAATAGTACGATGTAAACTGCTCCTAATGCGAAAGGAAAAGACGCTGCAGATTTGACGGCATTTTTAGTAAGTAACTTCCCTGCCACAATGTTTCCAATAATATTTGCCGCACCGTATATTACTAACATTAAACTAATTGTTTTCCAAGACATATTAGTAATGATTTCAAGATACTCAGCAAGGTAACTATAAACCCCAAATATGGCTGAATTTATAAAAATGACAGCGGCAATGGAAAGCCAAGTAATCGATTTTTTTAATACGATTAATTGGGCTCCGTAAGAAAGTCTTTCCGTTACAGGCATAGATGGTACAAATAGTAATGTAGCAATGAATACTATAGCATTAACGATAGCAAAGAATGACATCGCCATTTCTAATGAAGTTGAATTAGCAATAAAAGTAGTGACTGGTACACCAAGTACCATACCTGCAGATACACCCATGATTACTTTAGAAACAGCTTTTGGAGCTTCTTCCTTGCTAACTGAGGTAGCAGCTAATGTAAAAGCCATTGAACAATAAATTGGATGAAAAAAAGCTGGAATTACACGAGCAATTAATGCAATGGTAAAGTTAGATGCAAATATGGAGACAATGTTACCCAGAACGAAAACACCGAGTACAAGTAACATTGCCGTCTTGCGATTTATACCCGAAAACAATAACGGCATAGTTGGACCAGATATTGCAACAGCAAGTGCAAAGAGACTCACAAACCACCCTGCTTTAGATACACTGACCTGAAAGTGATCAGCAATTAAAGGTAATATCCCAATAACTCCCATTTCAGTATTTATGATGCCGAAAACTCCTATGGTCAATATAAGAATAATCAAATTATTTCGTTTAGCCATAAAAATCCATCTCCAACCATCATTAATGGTAAATCTTAAATCTTATGTTTCATTTATCCCACAGCTGTATTTGCATCGTCATAGATGAGAATAGCACTGAATTTAATCAATTTTTTCAATTGTAACTGTAAAATCGTCCTCAATACTTGCAAGCTTCTCTATTCCAGATTCAATGGTACCTAATTTAATAAGTCCATTTGATTTACCAATATCAGATTTTTTGAACTGCTCTTCGTTCCTGCCCCTGAATAAATTTCAAAGCATAATGTGTCCCACAAATATAGATTCCCGTGATAGATAGATGGTCAATTAAAAATCTTATAATGGAATCATCATTGAACCAATTACCAAATGGGTTATAAATGATTAGTTTAGAACCTATCTCTCTCTCGAAGGAAGAATGCACCCCATAGGCAACAATTAATAACGCCAAAATACGCAACGTAATGGTGCGAATACGGCTAGTACCGGTGATTCCCGTCATCCTCCGTACTGAATTGATAATCATTCCCCATGATAATCCTATATGTACTGCCATGATGATAAATCCCCAATAAGCAGTCTGAACATGTATTTGCCGTAGCGTCATGTCGTTATTTATAGGAATAAAGGGAAATAAATTACTGGAAATCAACACAGCACTTGTCATCATCAAAACCATAGTTACAAGAAATAGTAGGTTGATTCCTATTTGTAGAATGCGTCGTACATTTTGTTTTCCCTTTAAAATCGCTTTATACCAACGTCGATTTAAAAAGTTATGGACGATAAATAATACAAGCACCACAACTCCAACGACTTCATGGATCATATTTCCGGTAATATAGTAAGCCATTGCTATCAACATGAGAACTGTCATAACAAGGTCATTTACTAGCCTGAATACCACCTTTCGATTCAAAGCAAGCACCTCTTTCTATTGAACATTTATCACTGGATTGTGTTTCCATGTGGATATGCAAATATCTCTTAATGGCAACACATCCATTAGCTTTTATATTGCTGTAAATACATCCTCAAAAGAACTTCCTGAATTTTTTTCGCTTTTTCCTCATCATCTATTAAATTACTTTCTTCTTTATTTACATCCTTAGAATCACTCATATGAGCAGATATCTCATTTACCTTCCAACCCTCTGTAGGGATAGCTACTGTTTGGGTTTCTGTACTGCTGTTCTTTGATTGTGAAACCTCTCCTAAATCAAACTCTTTCATTTGACCTAACGAATTCATATAGTCATCTCTTAACTGATTGGCGTGACAGGAAAAGCAACGGCCAATACTATCTGGCCTCACTTCTTTGTCAGGAGTAAATGCTTGGTATTCCCATTCCCCATTACGTTCTTCCGGCGAATATTGAGAACCCCAGTCGGTACGCTTTTCCATCACTAAATATTGGTCAAGCTCTCCATCCTTATATCCCACAAGAGTAATAACGGTGCCGCTCGGAAGCTCCTCCCCGCTCTGCACTGCTTCAATCCCTTCTTTACTATTTACATAGATGTCTTCATGAATATCTCCTCGATCGTAAGTGGCAAACACGATCCCCTTTTCAAGGTCTTCAGGGAATTTAACAAGGTTAGCCCCAGATCCAATCTCAGCATATTCCCCAGACTTAGCCCCAGAGGAATTCTCTTCTTGTTGAGAAATGTCCTTTGTACCAGTATCGTTGTTGTTGCAAGCTGTAAGGGTGACGGCTAGCAGGAATGCAAATGAATAAATTAATCGATTTTTCATACCGTTTTCTCCTCCAAGTTTCGTTTTATTGTCTCGTAAATTCATCGTGACTTGGCTTCTATCTGACTAATAATCTAAGTTGAATATCGTTGTCTTTAGATGGTAAGGGAATTACTTTCATACTGACTTCTTCTCTATTCGTTATATCCGCCAAGCATAAAAAACTCCAGCATATGGTAATGATTAACAACACCCTTCAAATCTACATAGCGTATGGAATTCTATTAGACAAAAAAATGTGAATCCCGACAAGATATGCAGGATTCACACAGTGGTTTCACTCTAAGTACCATTGGCACGCAAAGCATTCTACGATCTTCAACACAAGCCTTATTTTTTCTTCAGGTTTTCTTTGAAGAAGGACTCGAGCTTGTCAAAGGGGATTAAATTCACCCGGTCGTACAGATCCACATGACCTGCTCCTGGAACAATGTAGAGTTCCTTCTGTTCGCCTGCTAGCTTGTATGCGTCTTCGCTGAACTCTCTGGAATGAGCGTTTTCACCCGCGATGAAAAGCATTGGACGAGGAGAAATCGTCTCTATGTCTTCGAACGGGTAAAAATTCATGAATTTGACGTTGCTGGTAAGCGTCGGGTGCGTTGTAAGTTCTGTCGACGAACCTTTAGGCGTGTATTCACCTCTTGGAGTGCGGTAGAAGTCATAAAACTCACGCTCAATGGCGGTTGAGTTTTCATTTAGTTCATGCACTGTCCCGCTGGTGTATTTGGTTTCACCGCCCGTGAACTCTACATAGCGTTGCTCGGCTGCCTCTTCGAGAATCTTCTTTCTCTGCTCGAGAGTCTGCGAGTGTTTAAGCCCGTTACGGTTAGCGGCACCCATGTCGTACATACTGACTGTCGCAACGGCTTTCATGCGCGGGTCGATCTTGGCTGCGCTGATGGCAAAGCTTCCGCTGCCACAAATCCCGAGAACACCAATCCGATCCCTGTCAACAAACGGCCGGGTGCCTAGGAAATCCACCGCAGCACTGAAATCCTCGGCATAGATATCCGGCGAAACAGCGTTGCGAGGCTGACCCTCACTCTCTCCCCAGAAAGACAAATCCAAGGACAAAGTAACGAATCCCTTTTCAGCCATTTTAGTGGCATACAGATTCGCACTTTGTTCTTTTACTGCGCCCATAGGATGCCCGACAATGATCGCGGGATTTTTGGTGTTCTTCTTCAAACCTTTAGGAATAAAAAGATTCCCTACAACATTCATGTTGTATTGGTTTTTGAACTCAACCTTCTTCATGGTTACCTTGTTGCTCTTGTAAAAGTTGTCTGCTCCATTGGACATGTCCGGCGTGTATGCAGCGCCAACGCCGGTCGTGGATGCAACGATGGTCGCGGATAAAAGCAAGCACAGTGCTATCACTGTGAGTACACGCGTGATAATAGATTTTTTTTTCATTTTTAAAATAACACCCTTTCTTATTTTTGTTTTGAAAATAATTCTTTTGTGACTATCATGGTGTACATTGACTTCGTTCAAAAAAGAAAAGCATCATTGATTGATTAATCAACATCTGTTTATAATTATTAAATAGAAATACGATGCTCTCAATGGTTAAATGAACGTAATTCGTTGATTACTCAACAAATCAATAAAAATTGTTGATTATCTTTAGGAAAGTCTGGTGACCAAACAATGCCGAAAATAGATAGAAGAATAACCAAAAGCCAAGAAGCCATTAAAAAGGCTCTTATCGAACTGATGTCTGAAAAAAGTTTTGATAACATTACCATTCAGGATATTTCTGACAGGGCAAATGTTAACCGAGGAACCATCTATCTTCATTACTTAGATAAATTTGATTTATTAGATAAGATCATGGAAGAACATATAAATAACATGAGTAATTTTTGCGAGACAGCAACTGAAATGGATTTTATAGAATCCACTGTACACTGTATGGAATACTTTGAGAGTAACTATTTATTCTTTTCGACGATGTTAGCAAGTGAAGGAGCCCTATATTTTCGTAGTCGATTCCTTCAGTTTAATATCGTAGAGTTCAAGAACGATGTGGACATAACAAAAGGAAAAAATTATGGTCAAAATGAGGATGTAATTGTTCAATTTGTTGCAAATGCTTACGTAGGGGTAGTGGAATGGTGGTTAAAGAATGGAATGCCTTATCCACCTCGTGTCATGGCAGAAAAAGTAGGGGATTTGTTAGAGAGGATTGTATAGTTATCTCCTATGAAAAACCTACCTCCATTTAGTGACGAAGAAAGTTGATAATTCATGGGGAGATGCTTTAACTAGTAACATTGTCTTTCACAATCTGTATTTTTATCAATGAAAATATGTCTAGTTAAAGCATCTTCCAGACGGTTTTGCTCGTTAGCTGGTTATTCATACACTTTGTTCATTTAAACGTAGTTCTCTCTCAATCGGTTTACATCTACTCTAGGTGAAAAACCAAACATTAAAGGCTTTAGAAATAGTACTCAAATTCAAATCTAAATAATCGGCAAAAGGGTACTTTGTTTCTTTGCCAAATGGAGACGAAATTTCCTTAGATAAATTGTCTTCAGGAAAGCAACATGAAATTGTATTAATGTATGATACTTTATTTAGGACTACTACCGGTGCTTTTGTACTTGTAGATGAACCAGAACTCTCTTTACATATCACATGGCAACAAAGATACTTAGAGGATGTCCTTGAAATTGCAAAGCTCACTGGTTTGAAGATGTTGATAGCAACCCATTCACCAGACATTATATCTACTAGATGGGATTTGACAGTTTCTTTAGGGGAGGAGTCATAATGCGTAATCATATACCTCCTTTTAGGCATATAAACTCCATGTGTATGTCATATTTACCCTTAATTGATAATCTCCTGAATAGTGGGAAGATTATAGGCTGTATTTTATGGGCTTCTTTAAAATATGGAGCTGATTTGAACAACCCGTAAGGATATTAAGGAGAGGGCATTCACGGTTCTTGTTTAACATGAAAAATTTTCTTATTCAGTCTAGGGATATACATAATTAGAAAACCAGATCTAACCATACTAAAGATGATGAAGGCGAGCCATAAGCCATGATTGTCCCAGATGGGGGTTGCAGTGACTTGCACAATAATATACGCCATCAACGCGTAAATCATAGAGTTTCGAACCGGTACAATTTCAGTCGCTCCCGTAAAGACACCGTAAATGACGAGTCCGAAACAAGCTGCAAATGGGAAAATAATTAGCCAATCTCCATATGTATTCGATAGCTCAATTACTCTCGGTAATTTCGTGAAGATTCCAATAATCTGTTCTTGAAATAGTCCATAGACGCAAGCAATAAAGAAAGCGGATAGAATTGACCATTGCCACGACAATGTGAGCGTTTTTTTATATAATTTTTCGTTATTTGATCCAATCGCTTTACCTACGAAAATGCTAGATGCATTCGCAAACCCATCAAAGAAATAAGCCATAATATAATGAATTTGAATCAATACAGCATTGGCAGCCAATAGTTCTGTACCAAAAGAAGCACCTTTTGCTGTAAACAAGTTAAAAACGGCTAATAAACAAATCGTTCGAATAAACAAATCCCGGTTAACGATAAACGTCTTTTTCATAGAATGTGAATCTATAAGAGTTCCCACAGCTGGCATTTTCCATTGAATCGGTGATGACTTCATTAAAATGAGTAAGCCAATTAAGAAGGCTATGATTTCTGCGATTAAAGTGGCCATAGCGACCCCTTTTACGGCCCAAGAAAAGACATGAACAAACAAAATGGCAAGAACCATATTTAGGACATTCATGAACACTTGTAAAAATAAAGATACTTTAATCTTTGACATGCCCATCAACCAACCAAGAATGACATAATTCATCAAAGTGAAGGGAGCTCCCCAAATTCGAATTCGAAAATATTCCGCTGCAAATTTGCTAACATCGGAATCAGGGTCAATTAGTGTCAAAGCGGCATATTCAATCGGCCATTGTAAGAGGATAAAACAAAGACCTACAATGACAGCTAATAAAAAAGGGCGAAACAAAGCGAGTGTTCCTTGAGCATGATCGTTTGCCCCATTAGCTTGAGCGGCAAACGCAGACGTGCTAACTCGTAAAAAACCGAATAACCAAAACAAAGTATTAAAAATAATGCTACCTACTGCAACTCCTCCAATATACGCCGGATCTGGAAGCTGACCAACAACTGCTGTATCAACAGCCCCTAATAAAGGGGTTGTCATCGTTGAAATCGTTAAGGGGATGGCTAAGGCAAGGTATGCTCTATGGTTCATCGGATTTTCCTCCAATATGTTCTTCAGAAAAAATATAAACAAGAGCCTCGATTTTTAATCTGAAATCGAGGCCTTCTTATCAATTAATATATAATTCTAATCTAGGTCTTACTAATCCTAGTTGGAAGAGAACGAAAACCTGGATGCTCGGCAAGGATAGAGCCTCTCATCTGTTTAACGACAGGATTTTCTGACGAAAAAAACTGATTTTTTGAATTGTAATGCTCAATTAATTCTCCGTTTTCTAGTACACCCAAAGTATCAGAGATTGAATAGGCGGCTTTAATATCATGTGTAATAAAAAGATAAGATAAGCCGAAGTCTTCTTTTAACTCGCTTAATAATTCTAAAATTAGTGTTTGATTAACCATATCTAGACTACTGACGGATTCGTCTAAGACGATTAGCTTTGGTTTAAGAGAGATTGCTCTAGCAATATTAATTCTTTGCAATTGTCCGCCGCTAAATTGGTGCGGGTATTTTTTTAAATCCTTTTTACTTAGGCCGACTCTTTCCAATAATTCAATAACGGTTCTTTTTTGTTCGGCTACGGTTAGTTTTTCATAGTTTTCTAATGGCTCGCCTATAATACGCTCGGCTGTCATTCGTGGATTGACAGATGAATACGAATCCTGAAAGACGACTTGTAGATTACGGCGTATCTTTTGCCGAGTAAGCTTATCGGCAGTATAGATATCATGCCCTTGAAACAGAACCTGTCCTTGCTGTGGACGTTCTAAGCCAAGAACCACTTTTCCTAAGGTGCTTTTTCCGGCTCCACTTGTGCCAAGTAGTCCTAAACATGTTCCTTCGTCAATAGAGAGGGAAATGTCAGTGAGTACTTTTTTAGAACGGTCTTTCCATTTAAATAACGTATGAGAATTATAGCTATGAGTTACTGCTTTTACTTGTAATAAACTCATTTGTTCCCCCCTCAAAAGAATGGCACTCTATCTATCACAACATATTGGTGATAGGTTCTTCAGGATGTAAGATTGGGCGTGCATTTAGCAGTTTCTTTGTATACTCATGCTGCGGATTATCAAATAGTTCAAACACATTTGCAGTTTCTACAATTCTGCCATGCTGCATAACGACTACATCATCTGCCATTTCAGAAATGACTCCAAGATCGTGAGAAATGAGTAAAATGGATGTTCCATATTCAGAACGAATTTTATCTAAGTGGCGAAGTACTTGTAATTGGTTATGAACGTCGAGTGCAGTTGTCGGCTCATCAGCAATAATAACGGACGGATGTAAACATGCGGCCATCGCAATCATCACGCGTTGAAGCATACCTCCACTCAATTGAAAAGGATAGCTTTTCAATAGTTTCGCGGGATTTGGTAGGTTTACATTTTGCATCGCATCGATGGCAAGTTCTTTTGCTTGTTTTTTATTCAATGAGGTATGTGACCTAATCGTTTCGACAAATTGATTGCCAATTGTAAAAACAGGCGTAAATGCATTCATCGGATTTTGCATAATAAAGGCGATGTCCTTACCCCGAATCTCACGCATTTCTTTATCGTCTAAACCATTCAATTCACGTCCTTGTATGGTAATGCTGCCTTCAATTGTCGTTGTTTTCCGGTCAAGAAGCTGTAAAATGGACATACTTGTAATGGTTTTACCACTACCACTTTCCCCAACGAGACCCAGTACCTTCCCTTGTTTAAGTTCAAAATTAATGTCCTGAACGAGGGTGGAAACACCATCTTTTGTTTTTACTTGTACATGTAGATCGCTCACTTTTAATACATACGACTGTTCTGTTCTCAATCTTCTCATTCCTTTTTATTAACGACGTTTGACTCCAAAACGTTCTGATAGAGCTTCGCCTAATAAATTAAAGGTGACGACAACGAGCATAATCATCAAACCTGGATATACCATTAATTCTGGATTCGTCCGAATATACGATTTTCCTTCATGAATCATCGCTCCCCATTCTGGTGTAGGGGGTTGCACACCTAAACCTAGAAACGACATGGCTGATATATCCATGATGGCCCAACCCATTTCTAATGTACCCATAACTGCTAGAGGTGGGAGGACATTGGGAACAATATGTTTCTTTATTATCTTCCATTGAGAAGAACCGCTTATTTTAGCTGCAGCAATATAGTTTTGTTCTTTCAGACTTAGCACCATTCCTCGGAAAATTCTCGCGTAATACACCCATTGCACGAGGATCAATGCTATTATGACTTGTTTAAGGCCAGGTCCCAATATACCAACAAGTCCAAGAATGAGCAAAAGATTTGGGAATGCCATAACACCATCACATAGTCTCATTAGCACCTGGTCCACCCAACCACCTTTATAACCAGCAATGGTTCCAACAATCAAACCAATCCCTAAAGATGAAATGAAGATTAATGTGGCAAAGCCTAACGAAATGCGAGCTCCATATAAGATGCGTGATAACGTACATCTTCCTAAATGATCGGTTCCTAATGGATAATCAAAGGAAGGGGGCAGTAGTTTATTAGCTAAATTGACAGCAATAGGATCATTAGGTGCAATCCAAGGAGCAAAGATGGTGATGAAAAATAGGATGCTCAATATTATGGAACAAAGGACAATTACTTTTTGACTTTTCAACATAATACGAATCTTTACGATCATTGACGTTGCCCTCCTTTTCTGGAGATGCGTGGATCGATATACATTTGAATAAGGTCAACAATCAAATTACTTATTATAAATAAGCCCGCTGCTAAAAGCACATAGCATTGAATGACTGGAACATCCCGATTAAAAATAGCTTCAATAAAATAACGGCCAAACCCTGGCCATGAAAAGACCGCTTCGACGATAATGGTACCAGTCAATAGTTTTCCTAGATTCATCCCAAGACCAGTAATCATGGGAGAAATGGCAATTCTCAATACATGTTTTCCCATAATGACTTTTTCATGAATCCCTCTTGTACGTGCAAAAAGAACATAAGGTTCCTGTAAATTTTCAAGAACGCTAGCACGTAATAGTCGAGTATACAAAGCTATTAATGGCAAAGCCAAAGTAACGGAAGGGAGAACTAGATGTTGCCAAGTCCCGATTCCTTCTACCGGAAATAGGTCGAGTTTAACAGAAAGGAAAAAAATCAATAAATAACCAAGCCAAAAAGAGGGAATGGATGCCCCGAAAAAAGAGAGAAGTCGACTAAAATGGTCGATTCCACTGTTTTTCTTTATGCCTGCCAAAAAACCAAGTGGGACACTGACCAGGACCGCTAATATGATGCTACCTATAGTTAACTGAATGGTAGCTGGCATTCGATATGTAACCTCGTCCCAAACAGGTTTGTTCGAAACATAAGATATGCCAAAATCAAATTGGCATATCTTAATAATAGAGTTTACATATTGAACAAGGAGAGGTTGATCTAAGCCAAACTCATGTCTTTTCTGAGCCAACATCTCATCTGTCGGTTGGATTTGTGCGGCGGATAAATATGCCTCAGCTGGGTCCACCGGTGAAAGGTTAATCATCCCAAACGTTAGAAGAGTGGCCAAAAGAAAGATGGGAATAATGGCCATAATTCGTTTCAAGATATAAGTGCCCATGAAAACCCTCCTGTTGCTTACTACTCGATGCTAATTCCTGTGAATGGATATTCGTCCCGGTTAGCAGGGAAAGTAAAATTAGATACATCTTTTTGATAAACAGCTATTTTCTTAATATAAGAAATAGGTACAATTGCTCCTTGGTCTTGTAGTGATCCTAAAATAGAAGAGTAAAGTTCTTGACGTTCTTTTTCATCTGTTGTTCGAGGAACCTCAGCAATTTGTTTTAACAACTGTTCTCTATTCGGATAAGATGAAATGGCTTCGCTAAATCCGAATCCTTCTGAACCAACGATGTTTACGAAAGTATGTGGATCATAAGGTGCGCCATAGTTACTAAAGAAATTTAAATCAAATTCATTTCCTTTAAATCTTTGAATTTGAACCGTAAGCTCTACTCCAACGATATTTAATTTAACACCTAGTGCCGCCCACTCAGATTGTAATGTTTCGGCCATTGTTTTTTGAATCGATTCTGCAGAGTCATACATTAACTCGATTTCAAGTGGTTTTCCGTCTTTTTCACGAATGATTTTTCCTTTTGGTAGCTTCCATCCTGCTTCATCTAATAAAGCTTTTGCTTTTTCAACATTATAATCAATTGGAGTTACATCAATATCTGCAGTGTAAGCGAAGTTTGTTGGTAATATATGATCTGCCTTTTCTTCCAACCCAGAAGTCACTCCGTCAACCATTGCTTGTTTATTAAATCCATATTGTAACGCTTGACGAACACGTAAATCCGAGAGCTGTTCTTTCTTCGTATTCATAACCAATTGTCTTGTTGCAACTGGTTCAGAAATACTAGTCTCATAGGAACCTGTTGAGTCTAATTGTTTGAAAGCATCTAAACTGATAACACCTTCACCATAAATAAGGTCTAGGTCACCTTTTTCAAAAGCAAGAACTCGCGTTTCAGCATCAGGAATGATTTTGATTTTGATTTTCTCTACTTTAGGGAGTTCACCCCAATAATTTTCATTACGTTTGAATATAGCATATTCATCTGCTTTATATTCTTCCAAAACCCATGGACCTGTACCGACTGGTTTTGTAACACCTTTTGAAGTGTCACCATCTTTAGGAAATCCAGCATCACCTAAGAAACGGACTGGACGAACGACAGCTAACTCCTGAATAGTAGGGTAATATGGTTCCTTTAATGTTAGTTTAAACGTGTATTCGTCGATTACTTCAGTTTGATCCACTTTCGGAATAAAGCCTAACCAACTATGTAAATCAACATTTTTCAATATAGCATCAAAATTCTTTTTCACAATCTCAGCATTAAAGCTTGTACCGTCAGAAAATTTCACATCTTGACGTAGGTTGAACATATATTCTTTCCCATCCTTAGAAATCTCCCAAGATTCAGCTAAATGTGGTTTCAGCTCTCCACCATCTTGGTAGCTAACTAAAGGTTCATATACCATTGATTGAGCAACTAATTGAGAAGGGTTATAAACATGTGGATTCATTTCGCCAATATCCCTAGGCCAAGCAAAAGTAAGCATGTTTTTACTGTCTTTGTTTGAAGCTGAATCTTCTTTTGATTCATTTGTACATCCAAGTAAAAGCATTGATAAAATTAAAACAATTGCATATATAAATAACACTTTTTTGCTGATTCGTCGTTTCGACATAAAATTGGTGCCTCCTGTATGAAATTGAAAATCATTTTCAATTGTAAAGAGTAAACATGTGATTGTCAATATAATGTCGAATAATTCCAAAAGATATATTATGTATAAGAAAATATGTTTCTAACAAATCATATTTGCACCAGAACCAAAGCATCTGCTCACCGACAGATGCTACTTTTTGACGAGTTTCTTCTATTATATAAAACTACTTTGAAAGTCTCTTTCGTATTTTTTAACGCCTATTTCCGCCATGGCTTTAACGGCTGTAATTTCTCCTTCTTTCCAACGATCATACACTTCTTTAAACTCTTCTGTAGCCAGAACTTTCGGTCGGCCAAAAGCTACGCCATTTTGCAATGCCACATTAATCCCTCTTATTGACGTTTCCGAATCCTGTCTCGTTCCTCATCTGCCATCCAGGAAAGAATCTGTAAAACCAAGTCAGCAATAAATGTACCAAGACTATCTTTAAAATTGTGTTGTGTCTAGCAAAGGCATATCCATTACAACGATATCTGCGAATTTCTTTTTGGAATGTCATTCCATTCCTGAAGGATCTCTTCCTTGTTTCTATCAAAACGATCAAGGGAATGAATGTAAGCGTGAGTGGCTATCATGGTATTTGGCGAAGGAGGAGCCAATGCTTTTTTATTTTTCAATCTATTAAACTATCTTTTAATTGGAACATTTTCAGCGTAGTACGACGTTAGCGATTCTTCTTTTTTGAAGCTTTACTTAGTTTTCTTTTCTTCTTTTTAGCCTTCAGATGCTGTTTTTGTTCTTCTGTATGAACGTGGTTTTTTCTTCTCCGTCTAACAGGTTGTTCGTTCATTAATGAATCAGCTGATACGTATGAAGCAGATATATACATAAAACCTCTCCTTTCTTGGCGAAGTGTGCATTAAAACAACTAAAGCAAAGAGGATACTTCTTGAACATTCTATCGGTAAACATCAATTTCATTCCTTCACTATTTTTGTGTCAATTTTCGTTGTAAACATCCACTTGGCGTTAAATGTAATAAAAATTTCGAATTTCTGGATTCATTCTCTTACCCTCCAAGTGGTTTCCAAAATTTACATGTATAACGTTCATCAATAACATCAAACTATCATTAAGCAAGCTTGCAATAGTCTATTTCTTAAAAACTTAAGGAGATGATTTTATGGCTCGCAATAACAACAATAATCAATTAGTTGTTCCAGGTGCTCAAAAAGCTATTGAACAAATGAAATTTGAAATTGCATCTGAGTTTGGTGTAAACCTTGGTGCAGAAACAACATCAAGAGCTAACGGTTCAGTTGGTGGGGAAATCACTAAACGTCTAGTTTCAATGGCCCAACAATCAATGGGTCGTTTATAATTATCTTAAAGGAGTGGCTTTGCTGCTCCTTTTTGATCCGTAAAATATCAACTGACCTATCATTTTGTTTCGCTTAATAAGCGTGCTGTTCATTTATATCCAATTCAAGTTGTCCTTTTACTGGTTTTACATGATCTTGCCAAACTATCTGAGGATACGTTTTAAATTCAGTTGTCATAAAATAAGCTTGTTTTACTCCACAAACATTTCCTGAAAGCCATTTTGATAGACGACGCAATTTCATTCCAGCTTCCAGCCATTCTTTGTTTTATAATTTGTAATGGTATTTTCAAGTAATATATATTCTTCTTGTTCTTCAGGAGAGATTGCATACTCTTTTTTCATAATCACTTACTCCTTCACAAAATATTCGAAGTGCGAAACTTACTAATCAATTCTCTTTCCGTTAGGTTCTCCCAACAATCTATTCGCCTTTGCATATAAGAAGTATTGGTCATTGTGTGAAATACGCCTATTTTCATTGATACGTCTTGATTCAAGGAAAGCATTGTAGTAAGTTTTTACAAATTCCTCAAGTTCAGAAATTCTATCTTCTAATTCTTTTGTCATAAAATACCTCCTTCGCTTTTTAGGTCTTTGACGACATACGTTGCATTTTTCATTAGATCAATCTCTACTGTCATTTTTTCCACCAAGACCCCTCCTAATGGACATAATCTTTATATTTACCACATGTCCCCTGCGTGAAGGGTAAGGCGGATTAACTGTAAAAGGATGTGCTTCTCTACTCCTTTTAGTTATTTACCCTTCGTGTAGGAGACAAGTTATTGTTTGATTAACTCACTATCTTTTGTTTACTAAAGTTTTATTTTTGTTATAAAGAATATTTTTTGGATTATTACGCAACTTATAATCATGAAAACCAAACTAAAATACTCATTATTCATACTTGCTCTTATTCTTTGGTGGATACTACTTGGTATTTACATGTATTACGAGGGTGTCTTTAAATTACTAGATTACTGATCTATCATTTTGTTTCGTTAAATACTCGAAGTGCGATACTTACAAATCAATTCTCTTTCCGTTAGGTTCTCCCAACAATCTATTCGCCTTTGCATATAAGAAGTATCAGCCAGATATTTCTGGTTGACCATTTTTTATATCGATATATGCTAACGGTAGCCGGGGTAGAACGTAAGCACCCGTGGGGCTTAGATCCCGTCAACTTGTAGAAACATGATTGAGGCAAGTTGGGACAATGATCTCGTATAACAAGCGAAGCTATGAAACTACATGGAGGAATAGGGGTTACCGGTTAAAAGAGTTTCCGGAGGGGATAAATAATGAATCCAGTAATAGGTCTGGATGTGGCAAAAGGCAGAAGAAATCTTAGAAGCAGGCGAAGAAACAATCGGTAACAAAATAAAAGAGTTATGTAAAAGTCGTTCACAACAATGGGCAAACAGTCAAGCAGTAAAGTTGATGTCTGCCGCAGCTCAAAACCCGTTTCAG
>NZ_JBHLVO010000035.1:0-48008 GCF_042433335.1 Metabacillus herbersteinensis | reverse complement strand
CTTGCATGTATTAGGCACGCCGCCAGCGTTCGTCCTGAGCCAGGATCAAACTCTCCAATAAGATTGTTTGACTAGCTCTTCTTTTGCACACGAATGTACGAAAAAAATTTTGTTGCTTTGTTGATTAAATCAACGTTGGCACGCTTGGTTTTGTTTAGTTTTCAAAGATCATATTGGAGCGGGTGAAGGGAATCGAACCCTCATCATCAGCTTGGAAGGCTGAGGTTTTACCACTAAACTACACCCGCGAAGTGACAGATCTGGTCGGGAAGACAGGATTCGAACCTGCGACCCCTTGGTCCCAAACCAAGTGCTCTACCAAGCTGAGCTACTTCCCGTCAATGGCGCGCCCGAGAGGAGTCGAACCCCTAACCTTTTGATCCGTAGTCAAACGCTCTATCCAATTGAGCTACGGGCGCAACTTTTTATTTTTTTATTGCCGTTTCTTTTATTAAGGCGACTTAACTATAGTATCATTTTACAAGATAATATGTCAATACTTTTTTTAAAAACTTTTAATTGGTGCGGCCGAGAGGATTTGAACCTCCACGGGGTTGCCCCCACTAGGCCCTCAACCTAGCGCGTCTGCCGTTCCGCCACGACCGCGAGTCCCAAAATAAATAAGTGCGGATGAAGGGACTTGAACCCCCACATCACAAGGATACTAGATCCTAAGTCTAGCGCGTCTGCCAATTCCGCCACATCCGCAAATGAAAAATGGTGAGCCATGAAGGATTCGAACCTTCGACCCTCTGATTAAAAGTCAGATGCTCTACCAACTGAGCTAATGGCTCATTTTAAAGTTTATAGTTAAAATGAATAGTAATTCTTGTTTCGTGACACCCAAATCTCAGAAAGCTTTTTCAAGTAGCTGCTCAATTTGTGCGCTGACATAAAGCTTCGCAGCTTATTCGATCGCGCTCTACCAACTGAGCTAATGGTTCATCTTAAAAGTAAAAAAAGAATGGCTGGGCTAGCTGGATTCGAACCAACGCATGTCGCAGTCAAAGTGCGATGCCTTACCGCTTGGCTATAGCCCATTGATTAAGCTTCAAGAAATACTTCCTTGAATATGCTTCATGAATAATCACCGCAGGTATAATAACTTAATAAGCTAGAACTTAATGTCATCTCTTAGCTAGTAAATTATCGTAAAAAACAAGTATCCTTAATCACTTACTATTAAAAGTGGTTGGAGCTAGCTTGATCAATACTCATAACTTTCTAACGAAGATATTCATTATAAAGCTAATTTACGTTTTACACAAGAGGAATTATTAAACAAATTTATGGCGGTCCCGACGGGAATCGAACCCGCGATCTCCTGCGTGACAGGCAGGCATGTTAACCGCTACACCACGGAACCGTAAATTTACGATAAGCTTCGAATCTCTTCGTCAGCTTCACTCATTCAGATCCTCACACGTACCAAGAACAAAATGATCTTGGACTAAGTCCCGCACGTCCTGTGCGAACGTCCAAGTCACCACATCCTGTGGTAGTCCGGTCTTCACTCGCTTTGCTTCCTCGACCTTCTCGCTTCTCCTAAATTTTCATTTTAATTGGTTGCGGGGGCAGGATTTGAACCTGCGACCTTCGGGTTATGAGCCCGACGAGCTACCGAACTGCTCCACCCCGCGATAATAGTAATTATTAAGTAATTCTATGCTCTTTGTCTTTACTTGTGAAAAACCATCCTGCTTTCAGGCAGATTATTCAAGGTGTGTCTCAAGCAGTACGCTGAAGCTTCTCGAGGAAGTTTATTCGAGCGTGCTCCACCCCGCGATAATAATAACTAATTCTGTATTCCTACCGTTCTTAGTATCTCTATTTAATAAACCGTTCTGCTTTCAGGTTAATTATTCAAGAACCCGTATGACCCATACGGGATTCGAACCCGTGTTACCGCCGTGAAAGGGCGGTGTCTTAACCGCTTGACCAATGGGCCATGAATAGAAATAATGGCGGAGAAGGAGGGATTTGAACCCTCGCGCCGCTTACACGACCTACACCCTTAGCAGGGGCGCCTCTTCAGCCACTTGAGTACTTCCCCATTATGGCTCCGCAGGCAGGACTCGAACCTGCGACCGATCGGTTAACAGCCGATAGCTCTACCACTGAGCTACTGCGGAAAAATTTTAGACTTCTTTAAGTATATGGAGGATAACATGTCCTGTCAAGCATCTAATTCATATTATCAAAAGCCTTCAACGACAGCTTATATAATTTAACATAGCATCAATTCGTTCGTCAACCCTCTTCGATAAGTTGGATCTTGCCTCCACATTTTCCACATAGATAACGTGTGGTATTTACTCTTTTACGCCTTGTATATTTCTGCGAACAACTCTTACAACAATAAACGAGGATCTTTCTTGGCACTTTTTCTAGCTTTAATGGCGAACAAAATCTTGGCGCGCCCACTTTTGCTAATAATTCTTTAAAGTCTCGATCTCGGTGCTGATAGCCTTTTCCTTCAAGGTGAAGATGATAATGACAAAGCTCATGCTTAATGATTCCTATAAGTTCCTCTAGACCAAACTCTTCATAGTATCTTTGATTGATATCGATATTATGACTTCTTAATAAATACCTTCCACCAGTCGTTCGTAATCTTTTATTAAAGGAAGCTTGATGTCTAAATCGCTTTCCGAAGCTTTTCATAGATATATCTTCTACTAATTTCTGAAGTTGGTTGTTATCCACTATGTGCCCTCCCTTTCCTAATTTTTATCGAACAGGACATCATCTCTGGGCATACATTGTAAATACCCATACTCCATTATAAAGATTAAGGAGGTATGATCAATGCCCTCATGGTTGCAAAGTCAAATTCAGCGAGCCTTTTTTGAAAAAGACCACTACCAGATTAAGCTGTTAAATCAATGTTGGTTTTTCTACAGAAAAAAACACTGCTCATAGGCAGTGTTTAATCTTTTAACATTGTCAATGCGACCCTACCCTTTTTAAAGTCGACATTGTCGACCCAAACTGTAACAACGTTGCCAACCGAGACAACATCTAAAGGGTGTTTTACAAATGTTTTACTTAGCTTAGATATATGTACTAAACCGTCTTGTTTTACACCAACATCAATAAACGCACCAAAGTCGACGACATTACGGACTGTTCCTTGTAACTCCATTCCCTCTTTAAGATCTTCAAGTTGAAGAACATCTTTCTTGAGTAGGGGTTTTGCTACTTCATCCCTTGGATCGCGTTCAGGGCGTATTAGCGCATCACAAATATCCTTAAGTGTTAGTTCTCCAATTGATAGAAGTTCAGCAGTTTCTTTGTTGTCTAAGGTTGTTACCTTATTTTTTAGCGCTTCGCTACCAAGGTCATTTTCAGATGAATTTAATTGTTTTAAAAGCTTATTTACTTCTTTGTAACTCTCTGGATGGATGCTTGTACGATCAAGCGGTTGGTTACCATCTATTATTCTTAAGAAGCCAATACATTGTTCATACGTTTTTGCTCCTAGTCTTGGAATATCTTTGAGTTGTTTTCGATTTGTAAATCTTCCAAGCTCTTCTCTTTTTGTAACAATGTTATTTGCTACTGTCTTACTTAATCCAGCGACGTATTGCAATAAAGATGATGAAGCAGTATTTACATTAACCCCAACCCGGTTAACGACTGTTTCTACAACGAAAGTTAAAGAGTCGTTTAATTTTTTCTGAGAAACATCATGCTGATATTGCCCAACACCAACAGATTTTGTGTCGATTTTAACCAATTCTGCTAACGGATCTTGAAGTCTTCGAGCGATGGAGATAGCACTTCTTTCTTCCACCTGCAACTGAGGGAATTCTTCTCTCGCTAAGTCTGATGCAGAATAAACACTCGCTCCGGCTTCATTAACAATAAGATAGGAAACCTCTTTGTCTAGCTCTTTTAGAATTTCAGCTATGAATTGCTCTGTTTCTCTAGATGCTGTTCCATTTCCAATTGCGATGACCTCAACTTCAAAATTCTTAATTATTTCTTGAACTTTTTGCTTAGCGTCTTGTCGCTTATTCACGGGTGGATGAGGATAGATCACACCAATATCCATAACTTTACCAGTCTCGGTTACTACTGCTAGTTTACACCCTGTTCGGTATGCAGGATCTACACCTAAAACCATCCGCCCCTTTAAAGGGGGTTGAAGCAACAGGTTTCGGAGATTCTCAGAAAATATGTGAATCGCACGGTCTTCTGCTTTTTCTGTGAGTTCTTTTCGAATTTCCCGCTCAATTGATGGCTGAATAAGTCGCTTGTATGCATCCTCAATCGTTTCATTCAATAGCACTTTTACAAGAGTAAAGGAATCCTTGATTTCTTGTTTTTGCATGTAGGCTATAATTTGCTCAGCTGGAGGGTTAATCGAAACTCGTAAAATTTCTTCTTTTTCTCCACGGTTTAATGCTAGGACTCGATGAGGGACAACCTTTTTCAATGGTTCCTCATACTCATAGTACATTTCGTAAACATTCTTTTCATCTTTTTCTTCGTCTTTTGACGAAGAAGAAATTGAGCCTTTGTTAAAAGTAAGCTCTCGAATCCATTGGCGGTATTGAGGTTTGTCTGATATTAGCTCTGCAATGATATCTTTTGCACCTTGAATCGCCTCATCTTCTGTTGTAACTTCCTTTTCCTCACTTAGAAATTCTTTTGCTTTATCAGTAATTGATCCAGACTTCGGCAGGCTTTGTATCCATTCTGCAAATGGCTCAAGACCTTTTTCCTTCGCAACCGTAGCTTTCGTTCTTCTTTTTTGTTTGTATGGACGATATAAGTCTTCTACTTGTTGTAGTTTATTTGATTGTGTTATGTTCTTTTTTAATTCTTCCGTTAGTTTCCCTTGCTCTTCTATTGTACGAATAACTTCTTCTTTTCGATTTTCAAGATTTTGCATGTATGTCCATTTTTCTGAAATATCACGGATTTGCACTTCATCAAGAGCCCCCGTTTGTTCTTTACGATATCTCGCAATAAATGGTACCGTGTTTCCATCTTCTAAAAGGTCAATTACATTATTGACTTGTTTATATGTAATGGCTAATTCTCCACTTATGTTCCGCATTATCTTTTCTTGTTTTTCAATCATGAGTAGCCTCCAAAAAAATCTATATGACAACATATTACCAAAAGTATCCGATTTATTAAAACCTTTCCCACTTATTAAACAAAAATAAATAGTCAATCAACTTCTTAAAATCGCCTTAAGATAGTTGACCGACTATGTAAGTTAAATCATCAATTCTTAATTTTGTATAACTTTCTAAGTGATTCGAAATTTCTTCAACAGATCCATGATCCCTTAATAAGGATTTAATGGCCGGAAGAACTAATCCATCTGTATGAATCATAAATCTCGATCCTCGTTCGTACGGAAACGTATCTGTGCGGTATTTCTGTGGTTTTCCTGACAAGTAACCTAGAATTGGCAATGGGTAGATAAACTTACCTGATGGTGAGTAAAGAACAAAGCGGATGTTTCCGACAGAACTATAGGTGAATTCTCTTTTTTCATAGTTTACTTTAAAAACAGAAACTGTTGCACCCCGTTTATCTTTCAAGACGTGGTTACACCGGTCGATTAAATGATCTACCTCTTCATGATGGTAACGCTCGACAACTTCACTAATTGCCGAAGAAGAATCATTTGCTCGCTCACCACTCCCAAGTCCGTCTGCTACAGCACAAATAAAATATTCAGCTGTTGCTTTCATAAAGAAGCTGTCCCCACAAACCAACTTGCCCTCTTTTTGAACTTGATAGGCTAATGCGTGTACATAATTATTGGTTTCGATTTCAATCATTGATTTAACTCCGTTGGCATATCTGCAGCAAGCGCTTCTCTTAATTTATGAATAGCTCTCCTTTGCAGACGCGAGACATGCATTTGTGAAATTCCTAAGAGTTCACCAGTTTCCTTTTGACTCTTGTTCGCAATAAATGTGCAGTCTATGATTTCTTTTTCCCGATCTGAAAGAACATGAAGAACACTTTGGAACATTAACTTTTGATTAACTCTCTCATAGCCTTCCTCTTTGGAACCGACAACGTCTAAGATCGTCACTGTGCTCCCATCTGCGTCAGCTTCTATTGAATGGTCAACAGATAAAGCTTGATAGCTTTTACCCATTTCCATAGTCTCTAATACTTCTTCCTCTGTTACTTCTAAGTAATCTGCAATTTCCTTCACAAGTGGTGACCGTTGATATTGGTATGTTAGCTCATCTACTGCCGCTTTAATTTGTGGTCCTAACTCTTTAATGCGCCTCGGTACGTGCACACTCCAAGTCTTGTCTCGAAGGAAACGTTTGATTTCTCCAATGATCGTTGGAATTGCAAAAGCTTCAAAGGATTTTCCAAATGAGGCATCATACCTTCTAATTGCTCCAAGTAGCCCAATCATCCCTACTTGGCTCAAATCTTCATGGAAGCTTTTCCCTCTTGAATACTTTCTAGCTAATGATTCTACAAGGCCTGTAAAATGATCAACAAGTATAGATTGTGCTTCATCACTCTCTGTTTGTTGATATTTATAGATAAGTTCATTTACTTCTTCTTTAGTTCGCTTCATAGTTCGAGATGGTTGTACCATGATCTATTCGCTCCCCATTTAAATACTTTGTCATGAAGACCGTTACTCCGGAATTCAATAGAACTCGGACTTCATCCATGAGCGTTTCCATCAAAAATAGACCCAACCCTCCTTCTGATACCTCATCTAAATCACTTGAAGCGGAATAAGGGCCTAATTCACTTTTCGTTTGCTCAAAATTAAAGCTTTTACCGCTATCAGCAACCATAACTTCTAAACGATCTTCATATAATCCAAAGCCGACGACTACTTCTCCGCCCTCAGTCTTTTTATAAGCATGTTGGACCGCATTTGTGCAAGCTTCACTTGTTGCAATCTTTAAATCTTCAATTTCATCATACGCGTAGCCCATTCTACTTGCGATTCCAGACAATGTTAACCGAATAATGCCTACATATTCCGGCTTAGCAGGTATCTTCATCTCAATGTAATCGACTAATTGTTTCATTGTACCCCACCCTCTGATTTTGAAGAAATATCAATGATGTCATTTAAACCCGTAATACTAAATAATCGTTCCAAACGATCAGACAGCTCAACCAACTTTAATTCTCCGTTGTTTTTTCTAATAACCTTTAGCAAACCGACAAACACACCTAACCCTGTACTATCCATATAATCAACATTTCTCAAATTGATCGTTAATCTAGGATTAGCTTCTTCTGCAAATGCTATGAGTTCTTCTCTTAGCTTTGGCGCTGTGTAAGCATCTATTTCTCCAGCTACATAGATAACTGTTTGATCAACGATACGGTTTACTTCTATTTTAAAATTCATCCGCTTTCACCTCAGGAATTAATAAGTTACTAGGTTAATACCCGTCTCAGACCCACTCTAAACATTTCGTCTTAAAATGATTAGTGTAAAATCATCCCTTAATTGGAAATCTTGCATTTTTTCAAAATCACGGTAAATGTTTTCAACAATTTGTTGAGAGGCTAGGTCTTTATACTTGCGGATATAGTCAGTAATAACGGACCGTTCGATGAATCCTTCTTCCGTTCGTGATTCTGTTACACCATCTGATAAAAGAACGATCATGTCTCCATGCTCAATCTGCTTTTCGTATTGATAATATTTAATATTTTGATCAACACCTAGAACTAAACCCTTTGTGATAAGATCCTCAAATGAATCAGTGGATGAGCGATAATAAAAACCCGGTTCATGGCCGGCAGATGCATATGAGAAGCTGTTCTTCTCGGTATGATAAATACCATAAAACATCGTGATAAACATGCTTGCATCAACATTTTGTTCAACTACTCGATTTAAATTCTCAAGTACTTGATTTGGACTTCTTCTCGCTTCAGGCAAACTGTCCATCGCATACTTAATCATCGACATACAAAGCGCCGCAGGTATTCCTTTTCCTATGACATCTGCAATCGCGATACTTATACTTTCATCATCTTGAACAAATCGGTGATAATCTCCATTCATTTGCCTTGCAGGAACACTAATAGCTCCTATGTCTAATGAACTTAGCTTAGGAATAGACGTTTCCAAAAGTGTTTGTTGAACATTTGCAGCAATTTGAATTTCAGATTTAATTTCAAATTGCTGATCGCGAAGACTTTGATGCTCTTGATAAGCTAAACCATATCCCATCATCACTTCTAATAAAAAATCAAGCGATGTTAAGACATCTCTCTGGATATCTGGAAATAATTCTTGCAGAACTTTTCTGTGCATACTGATGATTTCTTCGGGTGGAATTTGCTGTTCAATTGATTTTCTACTAAACTTTTGCCCCTGATAGAGGGCCGTTTCAGTTAATTCATTAAGGTAATTATTTAGTATTTCTCTATATTTTGCTTCTAACGTGTCCAAAAGCTCCATACTAGCATCCTCCTACCGAAGCCACTTCACCGCTTGGATATCCGTGCCCTCACCAACTGCAGAGGTAATATCAAAATTATCCATTAATCTTCTGACTCCCGGTAAACCAGCACCTAAACCACCTGATGTAGAAAATCCATCTTCCATTACTTTTCGAATGTCTGGAATTCCTGGTCCCTTATCAATCGAGGTAATTTTCAGGCCCAATTTACCCATTTCATGTATACGTTCAATACGCATTTCACCTTGACCTGCATATAAATAAATATTTCGTGCAAGCTCGGAAATAGCAGTTGTTATTCTCGCCTGGTCCACGGTACCAAACCCAAGCTCTTTCGCCACATTTCTGCCAAGCTGTCTGGCTGCAACGATGTCCCATTCGGTGGCAATTTTAACACAGGATTGGTTTTCCATACTTTACTCCCCCAACTCCTGCTGTAATCTTTCAAGTCCCTTTTCTAAATCTAATGCAGTCTGAACATTATCAAGATGAATCCCTAGTTCAATTAATGTAATAGCAACCGCGGGTTGAATTCCTGTTAGTACAACCTTCGCCCCCATTAACCTCGACATGCTAATTACATCTCCAATTACTTTTGCAATAAAAGAGTCAATCACATCAACTGAAGTTAAGTCAATAACAACTCCATTTGCTCCAGTTTCGTGAATTTTATTAAGCAGATCTTCTTGAAATTGAAGAGCAGTTTGATCATCCAGCTCCCACTGAATGGATATGAGTAAGCAATTATATAGCTTTAATATCGGTATTCTCGGATTCACTTGCTATTCCCCCATCAAGACAATTTTACGATTTGTCATTTCTAACGCAGCTTCAATCCCTTTTTGTAGACTATTCTTTGTAATGACTTGATTTAAATTAATCCCCAAGTTTACAATTGTTTGAGCAATTTCTGGACGAATGCCAACAAGTAAACATTGAGCCCCAACTAAACGGACTGCTTCAGACGCTTGAATAATATGATGTGCCACCATCGTATCAACAACAGGAACTCCCGTAATATCGATTAAAACGACTTGTGAACGATGCTGTACAACACCATTCAATAAATTTTCCATAATACGCTTTGCTCTTTCTGTGTCAATCGTTCCAACCAATGGCATCACAGTAATGTTCTCGAAAATCGGAATAAGTGGTGCGGACAATTCTTGCAGTGCAATCTTTTGTAAAGAGACTGTATGTTCCCATGATGAAGCATATTGATTAAGAACTTCTCTATTTACTGGTGAAATCCATTTATCGAATTGCCAAACAAGCTGCATCTTTTCTTCTTCAGAAGAGTTTTCAGTCATCTTCTCAAAAAGAATTTTATTTAATTCATTTAGTCCAGTAGATATAAAACTAAGTGACCAGCCTAATTGAACAATCTTATGAGAAAAATCACCGATTTTATTTGAAACATCTTCATTAGAGATTAATAAATTGTCTAATAGTATATTAAGGTATTCATTGCAGATATTTGTATAGGCTTGATCTGAAATCACACTCGAAACCTTTTGATCATCCATGCTTTTCATTTTTTCAGGCCACTCTTTTAATAGCTCTTCTCGGTGCGTTTGAATAAATTTGATAAAAGGATTTATTGCTTGAGTCATTCTGCTGTTTTCCCCCTCAAATATCTGAGTTTTTCTTTACGGACAAGCTCTCCAATCCTTATTATACTGATTTATGCATTTAATAAAAAGACATATACTAACTTGCCTATACTATCCTTTTACAAACGCAAAAAAGCTGCTCAGCTGAGCAACCTATCGGCATGTTCGTATGATATTTTTAAAAATCAATAAGTCCTAGGCTTATTTGCAGACCTTCATCCACTTTATCCATCATCTCGTCGTCAAGATGAGTAATCTTATCTGTTAGTCGCTGTTTGTCAATTGTTCGAATTTGTTCTAATAAGATGACCGAATCCCGTTCAAATCCATAACGCTTTGCATCAATTTCAACGTGAGTAGGTAGCTTCGCTTTTTGAATTTGGGCTGTTATTGCCGCAACAATGACTGTGGGGCTAAAGCGGTTTCCGATATCGTTTTGGATAATTAAAACTGGACGAACGCCTCCTTGCTCTGAGCCTACAACAGGGGACAAGTCAGCAAAATAAACGTCGCCGCGTTTGACAATCAAGAGATTAACCCCCGCTTACTAAGCGTTCAACGGTATGATCAGCCTCAGACTCTGCAAGGAAAGCTTCTGATGCAATGTTTAAGTTTATTTTTGCCATCTCCATGTAACCACGTCTCATGGCCTCGCGAATTTGGCGTTTCTTCCGCTCACGAATGTACATTTTAGTTGCCTGATAAATAAGCTCACTTCGGTTTCCGTTCTCTTGTTTAACCAGCCCGTCTAACTCAGAGACTAAGCTTTGTGGTAAACGAATTAAGATTTCTGTTGTTGCGCTGGACTCAGACACAAACATACACCTCCACACAAACTTTCCACCGTATAACTATTCCATATTCAATAATAACATCTACGAATCAAGATGCAAAGCCATTTTAGTGAATTGGCCCATTTATATATTTTGTTAATAGATAACAATACTGTTCCTTGCGAATATCACAACATCTTCTATTATCGGCTTGACAATTGCTGTTTTATTCATGTTTTCGTCAAGTTTACTGTTTTAAGAGGTGTTGCTTACTTAAAGGATCCTCTTAATAGCTCATTCCTGACCTCAACAACACCCTGATTTCTTAGAAATACCCTTGGTACTCTAGAAGTAATTATACAAGGCACCTCGTAGTTGATTGTATCAAGCCTGCTTGCTACCTCATCAACTGTAATTTTTTCTTTATCCTGCGAGCCTATAAGTGTCACTTTCGTCCCAATTGCTTTCTCGTTAGGAAGCTTGATCATCAATTGATCCATACAAATCCGTCCAATAATCGGGACTCTCTTTCCATCTACAAGCACTTCAGATTCGCGCAAACGCCTGATCCATCCATCTGCATAACCAATTGGTAAGGTCCCAATCCATTGATCCTCATCTGCCACATATGTTGCACCATAGCTTACCTTTGCACCTTTTGGTATCCGTTTTACATGAACGAGTTTAGAATGCAAGGAGAACGCCTCCTTTAATTGAAAAGGAAGTTGATTGATTATTTCTAGAGATGGCGCGAGACCATACATTGAGATTCCGAAGCGAACAGCATTAAAAACGTTTTCCGGAAAGCGAAGGCCTGTTGCACTGTTTGCACAATGAATCATGATTTTTTCTATGTCAATATTTTTTACAAATAAGGTGAATTTGTGTAGCTGTTCTTCAAAGTAATGGGTATCGAGTTCATCTGCAGTCGCAAAGTGTGTATAAACGCCCTCAAGATTAAAAAAAGTACTTTCACGAATAAATTGTAAAACATCCTTGAATTCTTGTTCTTCTCTAATTCCTAGTCTGCCCATTCCTGTATCTACTTTTAAATGAATGGACACCCTTTTGTCTTTAGCCTCTTCTTGATTAACAGCTTCTTTCAGCCATTTTAAAGAAAACACCGTTAAAGCTAGATCATATTCCAAGGCGATTTTTACATCCGTTTGGCGAGAGGCTCCCATAACTAATATTGGGACGGTAATACCCGCATGACGTAATGAAATTGCTTCATCTAAAAAAGCAACAGCCAACTGCTCCGCCCCTGTTTCAATTGCCGCTTTTGCAACTTGAACGTCACCATGACCATATGCATTTGCTTTCACAACTGCAATGAGTTTTACATGAGAGCCAAGATGCGTTTTCATCGATGAGACATTAGAGGTAATTGCATCTAAATCAATTTCCGCCCAAGTATCTCTATAAAAACCTAACTTCTCCATCCTTACACAACCTCTTTTCACACAATTCATTATCAAGATTATCACGCTTAGAAGACAGATATGTCAAACATTGAATGGAGGGGAAATCAGGAGAACATTTAAGAAGAGGTTCAAAGAAAGGGTGATAGGGTGGTGGGAAAAATTCGGGTGGACATCGCCACCCGATTTATCACTTAGCAGATTGACCTTGAATGGACTTCGCAACCATTAACATTTCCTCTTCTGATAAATCTTCAGAGGCTAACATGTAATCAACACCCTCATGTGTCCATGTTAATGATGTCTCCGTTAGAGCACCTACGGTAAATCCTAAGTCCGCAGGATCACCACTTACATATGTGGAAGTTGAAGCAGATGCAGGAGTTGCAATTTCCGCACTTTCCTGAATGAGTGTAAATGATTTTTCCTCCCCCTCAAAAGAGAGAATAACTCGCTTCCCATTCTCAGTTTCTATCTCTTTTTCTTCAACCAATTCTACGCCAGCTGGCTGTTCAAGTGGATATTTAACTGCAAACGGTTCTCTGTTCCCCATCGCTAAAGTCGGTACTTCAATTTGAGCGTGCGACATATTCTTTTCTACATCAAATGCATTTTTATCAAAAGATGAGTTAAATTCAAATTTTGAAAACTCGACAACAACAAGTGGATTGCGGTCTGTGTCCAACACTTTTACAATAGAAGGGGACATATCGTTATTAAAGGTAATTTCTTGGGAAGGGAGCATTTTGTTATTTTGATAATTTGTTTTTGTTTCAAAAACATATTTACCTTCAGTTGCTTTAAATTTCGCAGCAGAGTCCTTTAAAATATCCTTTACAAGTGACTCGTAAAGATATGCCTGACTACTATTTTGCGGCCAATCACTTTGAAAGCGGAAACTCTTGTTTAATGCAGGTGTTAACACGAACACACCTTCATCGTTTCGCAAAATCATTTGACTTTGATCTTTCTGGGCATTTTTTAAATTGACACGGTAGTACGTTGGGTCTTTATACCAAATTTCCACATCATATACTTGTGGTTCACTACCTGTTTGAAGCGTCATTTTGGCTTCAGCTTTATACCCAGTCATTTCTGTTACCTTCTTATTCAACCCTTTAACAACATCAGCTTGTGATTTTTCGCCACATCCAGCTAGCAATAAGACGGCGAATAATCCCACTACTAAAAAAAGAAAGCTTTTTCTCACCTTTTTTCAACCCCTTTGTCTCGAATGAATTAAAAAGGAAGAAATCACTTGTTAGACTTCATCAGTGCTTACGAAAAGCATTTTAGCAATGCTTCCCTCTAATGAAAGCCTCAAACAACTTGTCTCCCCATCGCATTACCAAATATATGAGACAAGGTATAACAATATGCGAAAGAAATAAGACTAGCTTCAAACAATTTACTTGTTAAGGTTAAGACAAATGTTCAATGATGACTTGAGCTGCTGCGTATTCACGACTGTGCGTAATCGAAATATGTATGGTTTGCACTTTTTCACTTTGGACACTTATGTAGGGCTTTCCACTCTTTTCATTTTTGACTTCAATATCTTGAAAGCTTAAATCTTCCCCGATACCAGTTCCTCGCGCTTTTGCATAGGCCTCTTTAGCTGCAAATCTTCCCGCTAGGTATTCTACTTTTCGCTCTCTAGTCAGGGTCATAAATGTCTCAATTTCATTTATAGTTAAGATACGCTTAATAAAACCAGGCTGACGATCGACAATTCTTCTTATTCGATCGAGTTCTATAATATCTAAACCAATTCCAAGGATCATATGCGTCACCTTTCCATTCTTATTATTGGTGTATACAACTTTTGGACTGACGAAGCAAGTCTTGCATGTACTAAACTCCTCTTCACAAACATATTCGTGATAATATAAAGTTATCTACTGTTTATGTCATTTGGAAGCAAAGGAGATTTAGACTATGTTCACTCGCTCAGAAAGTTTACGAACATTTATTCAATTGTATCCTGTTGTGTCCTTTATCGTTGCCATTCAAGTCGTTTTTTGGCTATTATTTTCTATTCCACTTTCACCATTAGTCTTACTATTTAACTTAATGGATGGATATAACGCTGCGATAGCAGACGGTGAATATTGGCGACTTCTAACACCCATTATTCTTCATGCAGGCTTAGGTCACGTTTTTTTTAACACGATCTCGCTCATTTTGTTTGCACCTGCATTAGAAAAAATACTAAAAAAAAGCAAATTCATCATTGTCTACTTAGGAACAGGAATTTTTGCTAATATTGCAACCTACCTGTTTGAACCTCTACAATATTCACACGTAGGTGCTTCGGGAGCAATATTCGGGTTATTCGGTGTTTATCTTTATATGGTTTTATTTCGAAAAGAATACATTGATCAAGCAAACTCACAGGTTGTTATCAGTATTTTAGTCATTGGAGTGATTATGACCTTCTTAAATAGCAATATTAATATTATTGCCCATCTTTTCGGTCTCATAGGTGGTTTTCTGATTGCACCACTTGTTTTAGGCAAAAAAGAACGCTTTATGCATCAAACCTTTTATAACACTCAATCACGAACCAGGGCAGTTAAACAGTGGAAGCCTAAACATCTTCTATGGGTTATCTTAGGGTTTCTAATAATTGTTGGTGCACTTTCTCAATTAGCTCGATAAAAAAAGCGCAAGCGCCTTGGTCAGTCCCGACAAGCATAAGGCGCTCTGAAATTGAAGGCGCTCTTGCCTTCAATTTCAGAGCGCCTTATGACCTCGAGGAACGAGACGTCAATCGCCATGACTGCACTAGTATGTCCTGTGCGTCGGGGCTAGGCGCTGGGGCTGGACTTGCGAAACGCTTACTGTGTCTTAGAATTATATAAATTCGATAGTATAAAAAAGACGCTTTTGAGGCGTCTTTTTTATTTTCTTCACTCATTTTTTTCATATGAAAACCAATTATAGATCTTCTCACTGTCTTTTTGGTCGATATCTTTTAAAGAAAAGTGTTTTCCCATTAGTCCAGATTTAATAGATGTTATGACCGTTTTTAATGCTAATCGCTTTTGTAGAATTGACGTACTATTTTTCAACACTTGCATCCTCTTTTTATGAATTAAAACGGTTGTCTTTGTAATAAATCGAAACGATAAAGACAACTGTAGCTCATGTATTTTCCAACCAGCATCTTTAAACGTAAGAACTCCATAAAGAATTCCTATTGGAATAAGTAAGAGTGAGAAAAAGCCCCATGGTCGTAAAAAAATACAAGCTAAAGCCCCTACTATCACAAATGGTAAGGTATAACGAAAGATTGATCGTTTTAGCGCCCTTTTAGGCAGAGGGTGAAATTCTTTTATATGCTGGAAATCTGGGGTGAACTCAGTTAAAAATTCTGTAATTTGATCTTTTTTAATTAATGGAAAAAGAATGGTTGAAACGCCATCATCACCAGCGCTACCACTGGCACTTTCAATAAAAACAGTTGCATAACCCAGTGGTTGACGAATGAGATTCTCCGAGATTCTTATCGCTTGAATCCGATCATTCGGAATCGTAAGCTGATGCTTTTCAAATATTCCTCTCGAGATCATTAGTTCCTTTTCACCTTTTTTCACTGTGAAGAACGCATACTTAAGAAGCACGCCCACAATACTGAATATCCAAGCAATGAAAAAAGCAATAAAAGCTAATACAGCATAAACAGTTATACTCGCATTTGCCAAAAATTCAAATCTATCGACAATTCGATCATAAGGTATAAGTTCATCAAACTGAGATAGAAAGGCAAACGAAGCCGATAAAACAACTCCTATCCCACTTGAAGTAGAGGCCGCAACGACTAATTCCTTCATTCCCATTTTATACACTTTACTAGATGAGGTCTCTTCATCTACAATCTCTTCTTTATTAGGTGTTAGGGTTTGCTTATGAAGTGCAAGTGCTTCACGTATTCGGTCTGCTTCCTTTTTTGAAATTGCCGTCAGTTCTGCTTCAGCTTGAAGGTCTCCCCCAGCAGTTTCTATTTGCAGTTTTACTAAGCCAAACAACTGCTGAATGATCCCAGCACTACTGTTGATTGTTTGTATTCTCTCAATCGGGATATAACGTTTCTTTTTGACGAATAATCCATGCTCAATTCTTAATTCTCCACTTTCAATTCGGTATGTAAATTTCCACCAGCTTATAATACTACTAAGGATTAATGCAATAATAATAACACCAAAACCCAGTATTGCATAAAACCTATAAACCCCATCATCTCCAATAAATACGAATAAAAGAGCAGGAAAGATTAAGTCCTTAAGATGTTTAATAAAATTTAAAATTGCTCCAGCCGGATGCATTCGTTTTGGTTCAGAGATCATCATCCGTCACCCTTGCTAACTTCGATATATAATCACGCAAAACATCTGCTTCTTCTACATTAAGCGCTGGAATTTCGTGGGTAGTCGCAGCGGTTGAAACGGAAACACTTGATAAATTATATTTTCGTAATAAAGGACCTTGGTGTGTGTCCACATGTTGCACCCGAACCATCGGTACAAGCACTCTTTTAACAATAAAAATCCCATATTGCAGATCAATCTCATGCTCATGAACCTCATAGCGCCAAAGTCTATGTCTAATTTTCGGCATCACTAAAATCGTAATAACCCCATATATAACCCATATGGTTAAGCCAATCGCAGTCGTCCATAACGGTAATTCTAGAAAATAAACCCCTACAGATAAACCAACCACGATAAGTAAAAAAATAAGCGAGCCGATACATGCACTTATCTTCCATACTGTAAGAGCCTTTTCACTAATCTTATTCTTAGGTATCTCTCTCATGTCCCTCACTCCCCAATACAACATATGGTTTTCTAGATTATTTTTTTCATTTTTTAAGAAATTCTTTCCATTTTCAAGTATAACAGAAAAGCTAAAGCTGTAAGTAAAGTTAATGTATTTTGAAAGATGCACGATCTAAGAGCTCAATTTCATCATAGTTTTTTAACTGATTAATCAAGTGAAAAAGCGCATTATCCTTCTGTTTCGCTTCAATCATACAATCAATTTGTTTGACACTTGGCTAGCGGAATTAGTTTAGAGCTAAACCGAAAAAAATGAACATCATGTGCAAGATTATGCTTTAACAGCCTTAAGCAATTTTCAAGATTAGTTTGAGCAATTCTTTCAAGCTTCACTATCGCCGCATCGCGGTTTTTAATTTTTTGAAATTGAGCAAATGTCATTGTTTTTGAAGGAGAGCAATTATGGAGATTCATACTCATTGCGACATATCCTAATCGTACGATGGTCAATTAGAAACTCCGCCCTTTCTTATTTAAGAAGGTTATATGGGTTAGTTTGCCCAAAGGATTTGAGGATTTATGAATGGGTGAAAAAGACATAAATTAATTGAAACTCCTACTTAGGAGCTTGTTTCCAGGCTCTTTTTGGTCATGTCGTGCGTTTATCCACACTATTTTTGCCTTTATAATTCACACCATAAAAAAAAGACCTAATGAATAAGTCATTCAATAGGTCTTACCTCTAATTACTTAGAATTGTTTGAGTAACGGCGCTTTGTGCTACTTTTACCTTTAGAGTCTCTGTCTCTTTGTGAAGAGTGAGATCGATTGTTTTTCATTGTACTGCTACCACCACGTCCAGAATCTCTGCGTCTTGAATTAGACGAAGAAGAAGAACGGTTCTTCGAACGCATTGGAGCTTCATCTGTTAATTTAACCTCAACAGCGCTAGTATCTTTTGTCGTTAATTTAATTGCAGCGGCTACTACAGTTTGAGCATCAAACTCTTCTAGTAGTTCTTCAGAAGTACGCTTGAATACTTCCAAGTTTCCAGCTTCAATTGTAGAGCGAAGTTTCTCAATCGTCATTTGTTGTTGACTTTCAATTGCTTCATCTAGAGTTGGTGGATTCATACGATCCATTTTGCGGTTTGTTGTACGCTCAATGTTCTTGATTATGTCTATTTCTCTAGGAGTTACGAATGTTAATGCCATACCATGTTTTCCTGCACGACCTGTACGTCCAATACGGTGAACATAGCTCTCAGGATCTTGAGGTACATCAAAGTTATAAACATGTGTAACACCGGAAATGTCAAGACCACGTGCAGCAACGTCTGTCGCAACTAAAATTTCAACATTACCCTCTTTGAATTTACGAAGAGTAGACATACGTTTTGCTTGTGTTAAGTCACCATGAATCCCTTCGGCTGCATACCCTCTTAATGTCAAGGCTTCAGAAAGCTCATCAACACGTCGCTTTGTACGACCAAAGATAATTGCTAATTCTGGTGAGTGAATATCTAATAGTCGAGTCAGTACATCGAATTTCTTTCTTTCGTGTACATCAACATAGAATTGTTGAATATTTGGCACAGTCATTTCTTTTGCTTTTACTTTAACTAATGAAGGGTCATGCATGAATTTTTCTGCAATACGACGAATCGGATCCGGCATAGTCGCTGAGAATAAAAGCGTTTGTCTTTCTTTTGGAACGTTCGATAGAATTGACTCGATATCCTCAATAAAGCCCATATTTAACATTTCATCTGCTTCATCTAGAACAACTGTGTGAACAGATGAAAGACGGATTGTTTTACGGTTAATATGGTCAATTAAACGTCCTGGTGTTCCAACGATAATATGTGGATTTTTCTTCAATGATCTCATTTGTCGGTTAATGTCTTGCCCACCGTAAATTGGAAGAACACGAGCACGCTTGTGATAGCCAATTTTGTATAATTCTTCTGATACTTGAATGGCAAGCTCACGTGTTGGTGCAACAACAATCGCTTGGATTGTGTCGTTATTTAATTGAATTTTCTCGATAAGTGGGATACCAAATGCAGCTGTTTTACCTGTACCTGTTTGTGCTTGGCCGATAACATCTTTGTTCTGTAGGCCTAACGGAATTGTTTCAGCCTGGATCGGTGATGGTTCTTCGAAACCTAATTTGTTAATTGATTGCATGAGCTCTGAGCTTAAACCGAAATCTTCAAACTTTATTGTCAATGTTTTCATACTCCTTTTGTACTTTTGCTGTAATAAATATTTACAAGCTTTATAGGTAACTTTGATGGTCCAAGTTGCATGCACAGGTAGTCCCTGTTACGCTGTTATTTTTCCCAGTTGTGCGAAAGAAAAACAGGAATTATCTATACGAGTATATTTTAATACGCTCATTTTCTTGGGCCAAAATTTGCCCTCCACTACTATATATGAAAGGACGTCCATTTTTGATCAACGATTATGCTAATGTCAGATGTAATGATTAATCTGAATGTTAAGCAACAAAAAATACCCTGTTTCAAAAACAAAGGGCAGCAGTTTACCTTATTTAAAGCCCGCAAACACTTTAAATCTTATCATACCACTACCGTCTAATTATTTCAACTAGAGCCGTTGCTCATTAAAAACTTTATAGGATTACAATAGCGATTTTATCCGATTAAAAATTGTTCCACCCGCTTCGTTAATTCTTTAAAATCCTCGCCATAACAAACCTGATGCTTGGAGCTTGGTAAAAAACAAAGCTCTTTTTGCTCTGAAGATACTGTTTCGTATAAAAAATGAGCACTTTTAACCGGGACAATTCCATCACATTCCCCTTGAATGATCAGAACAGGTATTCCGACTTCTCTAAGATATGGGCGAACTATCTTTACTAATTTACGGAACTCCAAGGTTGCACGTATTGGTGTATCCCCTATTTTCTTTTTATAGCGTAAGAATAACTCATTTTCTTTAATGTTCCCCTTAATTGAATCTTTTATCATCGTGCCAACATCTAGAAATAATTGTTTTGGATTAACATAGTACACAGCAGCACTTAAAAGGACCAGTTTCTTAACGGGATATTTAACTGACAGGTACGTCGCAATTAATCCACCCATGGAAAAACCGATAACATAAACTTCGTCCACTTCTTTAAGAAGTTCTTTTAATTCCTCTTCCGCATGATTGATCCACTCCTGATAAGTTAGCCCTGATAATGAAAGATCTTCACCATGACCTGGGAGCGTAGGAGTTCTTACTTCCCAGCCAGTAAGCTTCCTCAGATGCTCTGCTAAAGGCTCAACTTCATAAGGCGCTCCGGTAAAACCATGAATACACAAACAGCCAATCACGTAAATTCCTCCCTTTCTTCATTGTTCTCTTTTTACATAGTTTTAAATTCCCGCAACTGGGTAAATAAAAACTACCAGGCAAAATAAATCTAAGGAGAGGATAAAAGTGAATGTACTAGGCAATAGCATGAAAGAAATCGCAACGGAATTAACACCTTATTCTCTTGGAGTTGGATTGATTGTATTATGTATTTCACCTTTTATTTTTTAGATCAAACGAAAAAAAGCTGTCTTCTTAGGTATTAGATCTCTTATCCAACCAGAGAGAGTCCTGTCACCAAAACATGACTCCTTGCAGGAAAGAGACTTATTGCTTATGAGGCAGCTTTTTGTGTCGAAGAGAGCGTATTCACCTCTAAATAAAGACGTTGACTACTTCCTCGAGCTTCATACCGCGTGAAGCTTTAACTAGAATAATATCACCAGCTTTTGCAACTTCTTTTACTCGTTGGATTAACTCACTTTTATCCACAAAATGGTGTACTCTTTCTTCTGGGAGATTTTCCTTTGCACCCTTTGCAATTTCTGCCCCTAGTTTTCCATATGTGAGAACATGTGAAATTTCTTGTTCGAGGATGGTTTTCCCAACTTGTTGGTGGAATAAAATTTCTTGATCACCGAGTTCTAGCATGTCTCCTAGTACAACAATTTTCTGTTTATACCCTTTTAAATCCTCTAAAAGTTGGATTGCTGCAATCATTGACGTCGGACTTGCATTGTATGCATCGTTAATAATAGAAATATCATCTTCTGATTTTAAAAGCTCTAACCGCATCCCGGTTATTTCGATTTCTTGAAGGCCTTTCTTAATTGCTTCATCATTCACTCCGAAGTATTGTCCAATTGAATAGGCAGCAAGAGCATTGTATACGTTATGCTTTCCGAGAACTGGTATGAAATAGTGATTGTTCTTTAGTATAAAAGAAGTCCCATTAGACTCTTGAGTAATAGAGGTTGGAAAATAATCATTCTGGCTTTGTTCTCCGAAAGTCTTAGTGAGGAATTGAAAGCTCTTCAAACGATCTTGAAGAAGTGGCTCATCACCGAAGTAGGTAAAGTATCCTTTTTCTTTTAATCCTGCGACAATTTCTAGCTTTGCCTCGGCTATCCCTTCCCTTGAACCTAAATCAAGTAAGTGGGATTCACCAATGTTTGTGATTACAGCTGCGTCTGGTTGAGCAATTTCTGATAAAAGCTGAATTTCTCCTTTCCCACTCATCCCCATTTCTAAAACGGCAATTTCAGTTTCTTCAGACATACTTAAAAGAGTTAATGGTAAACCAATGTGGTTATTAAAGTTCCCCTTCGTTTTATGTACTGAAAATGTTGTGGCAAGAACAGAAGAAATCATATCCTTTGTTGTTGTTTTTCCGTTACTCCCTGTTACTCCAACGACTTTTACATCTACCTGCTCTCGGTAAGCTTTAGCTAATTGTTGGAGTGCCTTCAAAGTATCCTCAACAAAAATAACAGGTATATTTTCTGGCGGGTTTTCTTCATTTATATCCCACACAATTGCTGTTGCACCAAGTTCTAGCGCTTTTCGTGCAAATTGATGCCCATTAAAATTTTCACCCACAAGTGGAAAAAATAGATTCTTCGGTTGAACCTGCCTAGAATCAGTTGTGACTCCTTTAATACCAATTAATTCACTCTCTGCTTTTAATCCAGTTCCATTCAACATTGTTTGAACTTCCTTCAATGTTCGTTGAATCATGTTAAACGCTCCTTTTTCCTTACTATAGTATGTATCCTTAACTTTACCGTTTATTTTAAAAGAAAGGGGCTGACCATTTATTGTCAGTCCCCTCTTTTCAATTAAAATGTGTGTTTAATTTGTTGTTTTACTTCATGACGATCAAGTGCTAACTGTACTAGTTGTTCGATTAGGGCAGGATACTCAACCCCGGTGTGCTTCCAAAGCAATGGAAACATGCTGAAAGGAGTAAATCCAGGCATTGTATTCACTTCATTAATCAACGCGTTGCCATCCTTCGTTAAAAAGAAGTCTGCTCGTACTAAACCTGATCCATCAATGGCTTTAAACGCTTTAATCGCCATCTCACGAATTTGCTCGTACTCTTCCTCTGTCACTTCTGCAGGAATAATTAGGTCCGTGTCTCCATCTTCATATTTTGCTTTGTAATCATAAAATTCTTTTTTTGGTGCAATTTCACCCACTACCGAGCATATTGGCTCATCGTTTCCTATCACACCAATTTCAATTTCACGACCAACAATTGCTTCTTCAATTATAATTTTTCGATCATATTCAAAAGCCTCTACGAAGGCCTTAATTAAGCTATCTCGATCATTACATTTGCTGATCCCTACACTAGACCCTAGGTTAGCCGGCTTAACAAAGCAAGGATATCCCAATGTATCTTCAACTTTTTGAAAGCTAGCTTCAGCTGCTTTTTCCCAATCAGACTTAATGAAAGATACATAATTTGCTTGTGCCAATCCCGCTTGAGCAAACAAGCTTTTCATAACAATTTTATCCATCCCTGCAGCAGAAGCTAACACACCATTTCCAACATACGGTATATTTAATAGCTCTAACATGCCCTGAATAGTCCCGTCTTCTCCATTAGGACCATGCAAAAGAGGAAAAACAACATCAATTTTATCATCATCTTGAGATTTTGCAGGAAATAACTCCTGGTTTAACGATACTGGCGAAATAGCGGTGCCCTCACCATTTAATTGAAGGGCTTTCACATCTTCAACCGGTCCTTCTAACTGATTACCACGGATCCATTCGCCTTGATCTGTGATATAGATTGGATGTATAGCAAACTTACTCATATCTAATGCTTTAATGACCGCAAGTGCCGTCTGTAAGGAAACTTTATGTTCAGCAGATTTCCCTCCATAAACGAGGCCTAATTTTATTGTCATCTGGTTTTCCCCCTCAGTTTCATTCATCCTTCTCATTTTATCACTTTCATAATAACTGGTATAGTAGCCCGTACCCCCCAGCCCTTATTCAGGTAAATTATTCGTAATCCATTCTTATTTATTGAGCAGACTAAGGGTAAGTTTGATTATTTTATATTAAAATAGAGGTAAGGAGGGTTACACATGAATTCAATTACTTCAGAACAACAATTTCAAGAGCTTATTAACGGTGACCAAGCAGTACTGGTGAAATTTTTTGCTGGTTGGTGCCCTGATTGTACAAGAATGAACATGTTTATTGATGAAATTATTGAGGAGTATAGTCATTACCAATGGTTTGAATTAAACAAGGATGAACTCCCTGAAATCGCTGAGAACCATCAGGTAATGGGAATCCCGAGTATTTTAATATTTAAAAATGGCAAAAAGCTCGCTCACCTTCATAGTGCACATGCAAAAACTGCCGATCAGGTGAGAGAATTTCTCCAAGACGTTACATTTTAACAACAATCAAATTATTGACATTTTACGCGAACACCTTATGATCATACTAAATTCAAACAATTCAAAACCCTTCTCTTCTCTAATGAGGAGAAGGGTTTTTAAAACCTTTAATCCGAGTAAACCAGTGGGATAAATATATTAAATTCAAAATGAACTCATATGATAAAAATTATGATAGAGAAGTGATCTGCAATGAAATTTGGCTTCTGGTTACCTATTTTTGCTGGTTGGCTACGGAATGTAGAGAATGAAAACATGCCAGCAACATTTGATTATGCAAAAAAGTAATACTCTGCTGAAAAGTGGGGCTATGACACAACCTTAATTGCAGAATTGTAAGGACCAGAACAAGATTCCCTTGAAGCTTGAAGAGATGGAGCGATATGCGAAGGAAGTTATGCATTTAGTTAAGTAAAAAAAGTCTTTTATAATCAGTAGGTGCTATAGATGATAACTTCTCCAACTACCACGTTGGAGAAGTACACCTTAACGAATCGGTCTTTGAGCCTCAAATGTGAATATCTGACTCGCATTACTTGGTTTTTCGCCATAACGATAGTCAGCAGAAACAACTACTTCGGCAAATCCAATTCGCTCAAGTATCAATTTAAATTCTTTTAGGCCGTACCACCGTTCTGTTAAGTGATAAATCTCACTGCTAACTAATTTGCCTTTTTGAAATTTTTCATAGGTTTTTCGTGAAACTACATATTGATTTAATAGATCAGTCTCAATCAGTTTTTTTTCTTCGATAATCGTTATTCCTTCTGCTCCTTTTTTCCAGGTCTGATAGGTAGTTTTGTTTAAATGGATTGGCGGTAGTGATAATTCGATGAAGACTGTTCCACCAGCTCTAAGTTGATTAAAAACTGCTTTTAAAGCTTGAATGGATTGCATTCTGTCATCTGCATGCAAATAATACTCCTTTGAAACGATGATTGTTTCATACAAATGATTAATTTTATCTACCTTTAGATCTTTTTCATATAAAATAGCTTCCAAATCTCTTTCCTCACAACGATCTCCACATTTTGCTAGTCTTTCGCTAGAAACCTCTACTGCTTCTATCTTTAATCCACTCTCTAGAAGGCTTGAATAAATATTTCCGCTCCCAACACCTACCTGCAAAATGCGACCTTTAGAGGATATAAGGCGCTCGTTGAAGTAGGACATTGCTGCATTGACTTTTGACGAATTATCTAATTGTTCAATATCCTCAATTTCTGCCAATAATTCACTATAATTAGGATTCATCTTGCCCTTCCTCCCTAAGTTTCTATTATTAGCTTTTCACTTAGGTGAAAAATATATGTAAAATAAACCATTTTAGTGCAAGTGTCTATTTATCCAGTTGACTACATCCTCATATACCTCTAACTTATTCAATTCATTCAGCATTTCATGTCTTCCCTCTTTATAAATTTTAAATTCGACATCTTCAATTCCTACCTTTTTGTAAGAATGATAAACTTCTAATACACCTTTTGATTGATTTCCGACCGGATCCTTTTCACCAGAGAATAAATAGATTGGAAGGTCTTTTGGTATCTTTTCTAAGTTGGCTTTTTGATGAATATTTCCTATTCCCTCGAGTAGATCTTGGAAAAAGCCTGCTGTAAATATTCCGCCACAGTGTTCATCTGCAATATAACGATCCACTACTTCTTCATCTCTAGATAACCAGTCAAAAGAAGTTCGATTCGGTTTAAAGGATTTGTTATAGTTTCCAAAGGTTAATTTATCAAGAAGTGGACTCTCTGCTCTTCTACCTTTTTTCTTTACTTCATTTCTAGCAAGAGCCAGCCCGATCTTACCGATAAAACCAGGGTCACCACCAGTTCCAGATAGAATGACACCGTGCAATCTGTTACCCTCTATTTGAATATAACGTCTTGCAAGGAAAGAGCCCATACTATGACCGAATAATATAACCGGGACATTCGGATGTTCGTTTTCAATGATATTTGTTAACGAAAGCAGGTCATACACAATAGTAGTAAATCCATTTTCATCAGCAAAATAACCCCGTTCATCTTCTGTTTTAGCTGTCATACCATGGCCCCGATGATCATTTCCATAAACAAAGAAATCCTGCTTTAGGAGGAAACTTGCAAACTCCTCATACCGCTCAATATGTTCAGCCATTCCATGGGAAAACTGAATAATCGCTTTGGGTTTTCGATCACTATCCACCCACTTTTTAGCATGAATTACTTGTTCTCCAACCGTATATGTAAATGCTTCACTCACAATAATACCTCCCTTATTTGTCGTGCTTTAATGAAAAATGAATAATTCCTTCCAGCTACCTAAAAGCTTATAGTAAACTTATATTATATTCACGAATATCTATGACATTCATCCAGCTCTAGACATGGGCTGGATGTTTTTATTATTTTTTTTTACCTTTTTTGTCGAATTAGAAACAACTGCGCTTCTGGAGCGTCTTAAATATGAAGCTTGGGAGGGAAAAGAAGGATGGAAAACCCAAACATAACAATTATCATCGAAAATCATCGTACTAGAATCGAAAAAACAATCAAAAAAATGATCAAGAATCCTTCTTTAGTTGATGACATTGTTCAGGATGCCACAATTAAAGTTTATACCTATTTTCAAGATCATACCCATGAAGTCCCTCAGAACCTTGAAGCTTGGGTTACCACGATATCTAAAAACACGGCTTACGATCACTTAAGAAAATTGAAAAGAAACCAAAACATCCTCTCAACTGCACAAGAATCTTTTAAACAAAATCTCACCCAACCTCATTCAGATGATCCTGAAAGGGCAATGATTTCAAAAGAGATGATTAGTGAAGTAAAAGAGGTCTTTCATATCCTTGATCAAGAAACGAAGGACATCTTTATCTTAAGGAACCAAGGGCTATCCTACCAGGAAATTGCCAAGTTGAAAAAACTTTCTCTTGGCAAGGTAAAAACCAAGATATTCAGGGGCCGTAAAAAAATGATGGACTACCTTTTAGAGAAAGGGGTGCTATAAATGAGTTGCGCTAGCTACAAAGACCAAATCCTCAAATTTGATCTTCTTTCACAAAAAGAACAAGATCACTTGTTAGACCACATCGAAACCTGTGATGAATGTCAACATGCCTTCGATCATTATCTAACTTTAGAAGAAGCGTTGGATGCTGTATTGCAGGATGAAACAATTGATCTCTTTACATTGAGAAAGCAATCAAGAAGACAAACCTGGCAACGTGCTTTACTCGTTTGTGCTTCCCTTTTACTCTTAACTGTTGGTGCATGGTATACTCCCCCGGTGAAAGCTGTGATTGAGAAGACACTTAATTTAATACTGGCCGACACATTTACTGAAATGACCGAGCCTTTAGATCAAGAAGAAGATTCGGAAACTATTAAGATAATATATGGTGAGGAAATGAATCTAGACGGAGAGTTAACGAAAATATATATTTCTGGCCAAGAGATTAGGCAGGAATATGAAAATGGTAACTTTTCAGTTTCTAACCCCAAATTAAGCGGTAGATATTATAAGGAAGAAAATATTTTTCATATTATAACTAATGACCAACCTGTACCCTACTCCATTGAATATTTCAGAAAAATGGATCCTTCTAGAATTGAAAATTTAGGTGAAAAAGAGTACTTAAACCGCACTGCAGATGTGTATCTTATTGATGAATCAGAAAGTCGAGACTCTTTTATTGAACTTTGGTTTGATACTGAAACAAAGCTCTTAGTGAGGGAAATACAAATTATTAATAATCAAAGAATCGAACGAAGTGAACTAATGAAATTCGAAGTCATCGACATAAAAAGAGATCATACCTTATTTGATCTTACACCGCCAAAAGGAGCAAGGGTCTTAGATCGTTCAACTTAATGCCTGTCCCCCGCTCTTTAAAGGAAGTGTTGGGGGACAGACATTAGGTCAGTATGTAGAAAAAGATAAATAGTGGTAGGTTTGTTTGCCGACAATGCCATCAGCACTAATTCCCTTTCTTTGTTGAAAAGCTTTTACTGCAGCTTCTGTTTGTGCACCAAATACACCATCTATACCGCCGACACTATAACCTAAACAAGATAAAGTGGATTGAACTCCTGTAACGTAAGAACGATTGTTGCCGGAGTTTCCTTTCTTTAATAGGTATCCATGATCAAAGTCGATAATTTTATCCTTTAATACAACACCAAGAGTAGCACCACCAGGACCTCCATCCTGGATATATCCCTTTACACCAGTTCGTACAATCCAATTGTATCCTTCACTTTCAAAGGTAGAATTTAAGGTCCAAGAACTTTTCCCATTACATGAAAAGGCTCTTGCATAACCTCTTGATAAACTCAGCAATTCCATCCTTTGCTCAGGCTTTTCTTCGTCTATGTAGGATGCGGATGGTACATCTTTTGGACCCTCTGCAGATGCAGTTACAACTAAAAGTCCTTGAACCAAAAACATCACGATGCAAATTAAACCAACCAGGAATTTTTTCACGTTGTTGCCCCCTATTTTTTCTTGATAGGTTCAATACGATTACCCTATGAGAAAAGTTGCGTAAATTTTCAAAAAAAAGGAGATTTTTCTTATCACTCGTTTCTCCCCATGATAAAATGACTTCATTTAAGGGGTTTTTAACAATTATTATTATACTCTCACTCTCTTATTTAATTGGCTCTATTTTATTCGGATACATCGTTAGTTCTACACTTGGAAATCTAGATCTTCGCACTGAGGGCAGTGGAAATGTTGGAGCTAGAAATGCTGGAAGGTTGTTAGGAAAGAAAGGTTTAACATATAAAATTGCAGCAACACAAGAAAAAGAGAAAATCCACAAAAAAAGATTAACCTCTCATCCAGGTTAATCTTTTTTATTACTATCTATTTTAATTTCAATTCCAAATAAACACGTTCATCTTTTGAGTAGTTATACGTTGGATAATACCTTTTTTTCCTGTGTAAAACATTTGCTGCTTTCGCTTGATTACTAGCCTAAATTATATTGATACATCTCTTCTCACAAAAACCATCCACGCTGATCCCAAAAATAACATTAGGTACATCAGCAGCATTACAATTGAAAAACCTAAGCTACTTCCCTCAAACAGCGGGCGTCCATCAACATATTGACCTAGGTTTGTATTGGCAAACAATACATACCTACCCCACTGAAAATCAAAGTGAGCTAATACTTGCACAAATGTTTTTCCTGTTAAGAGTAGTAAAATCGAGATTCCTGTTGCGAGTGCACTGTTTCGAAAGATCGTTGAAATGGAAAATGCTAGCGTTGAAATCATGATGACCTCAATAGCACAAATTAAGTAACTCATTAGAATTTCTGAAAGCACTCGTGAATCTTGGTTAACCCCTTCAAATCCGAAGAGTAAAAACCCTAGTAGTACAGACACTAAAAAGAAAACGACAATAAAATAGACGCTAAATAATAAAACAGTTATGTATTTTGAAAGTAAAATTTTCGACCGTTTTGCTGGTCGTATTAACAGAAACTTAATTGTTCCCCAATTGTACTCATTAGAGACAATCGATCCTGCAATAGCGATCACGAAAAATGGGAGTATCATTAAAAATCCTGTGCTAAACGATACATATCCTAAAAAGTTCTCTCCAATTCCAGCACTATCTAATAATTTCCGAGTAGCTAAAGCAATTACAAAGAGGACGCTAAGATAGGTTAGAAACAAAACGAGATTGCTTCTTTTATAGTAGATTTTCATATGTTCATTTTTAATGAATGAGATCATTTGCGACTCCCCTCCGTCCACTCTAAAAATGAATCTTCTAATGTTTTATAAATTGGATTAATTGCATAAACCCCAACCTCTTGTTCGACTAGTTGCTTAGTAACTAACGGGATTTGTTCATAAGGGATTATTAATTCAATACTATTGTCGATTACAATAGGTTCATATCCGTGTCCTCTTAAAATATTTTGGGCAACCTGACTCGAATCAACTGTGAAGTGAACTTTTATGTTACTGTCATCCACACTATGCCCCAAATCTCTCACAGTGAGAATCTTCCCAGCTTTAATGATTGCGACGCGATCACATAGGTCTTCAATTTCCTTTAATAGATGGCTCGCAATGATGACTGCTACGTTTTCCTCTCTGGATAATCTTAGCAGATAAGTACGTAACTCTTTTATTCCAGCTGGGTCTAAGCCATTTGTAGGTTCATCTAGGATGAGCAGGTTTGGCTTGTGTAGAATGGCTTGAGCAATGCCTAAACGCTGCCTCATTCCTAATGAATAGGTAGCAACCTTTGTATGAATTGCCGATTGCAAATTTACTAGCTGTACTACTTCATCGATCCGCTCTTTTGTTACTTTTTTATTCATGTTGGCATATTGAGTAAGATTTTGATAGCCCGTTAAAAATGGGTAAAATTCGGGATTCTCAACAATAGCTCCGACATGATGTAACGCTTTTTCAAAGTGTGTTTTTATCGATAACCCATCAATCTGTATTTCACCTGAGCTTGCTGTCACTAGACCTACAACAGCTCTAATTAACGTGGTTTTTCCGGAACCATTCGGTCCTAATAGTCCAAACATTTCTCCTTGCATAACCTCTATGGAAACGTCCGAAAGAATTTCCTTATTGTTGATTTTCTTATGTAAATGGCTAACTACTAATATAGGTTTCTTCATCAGATCCTTCACCTCACATATTCCATACTAAATGAAAAAACTTTGTTAACACAATAAAAACCCTCAAAAAAAAGTGAGGGTCATGACTTTTTTTCTTAAGCATTACGAAGCATATAAAACCCGTAAAAATTCTTTATCGTTACCTTTAATACGGAATAGGCAGGAATGGCAATAAGAATACCAATAAAACCGTAAAGGCTTCCTGCAACTAATAGCAGTAGCATGACTGTTAAAGGGTGAATTTCCAGTTTGTTCCCAATCACTAAAGGTGAGACTAGACTTCCTTCTGTTTCTTGCACAATGATGAGAAGAATCAGTATCTTCACTACTATAAAAGGTTCCATCATAAGTCCAACAAGGATCGCGGGTAAGACTCCTAGCGCTGGACCTAGAATTGGAACAACGGCTGTAAGTACTACAAAAAAAGCCAAGAGTAGGGCATAATCTAATCCAATTATAAGATAGCCGATATACATTAATACGCCATTTACTAATGCCACAATCATTTGTCCGACAATATACATTGAAAGTGTTCGGTCAATATCACTAAGTATCCGTTCTCCTTCGCCTTTATGTTGATCTGGAAGAAGTTTTAATAAAAATGGCGAGAACCGACGATCATCTTTTAATAAATAAAACAAAATAAATGGAACGATTAATAAAACCGTCGCAATACTTGTTATTGTAGAAATGATATTCATTATGTTATTTCCAAAGTTTTGCCCGACATTGCTCAAATAAGTGATTACATTGTTTTTGACTTCGCCATACGACAGAAAACCAAAGTTATTTTCTGAGATTATCCTCGCCGTTTCGCCTTCAGCATCTTCCAGTTGTGATGGCAAATCTTCCATCAGTGAATTAACTTGCTTTTCAACGGTTCCCCCGAGAGTCATTCCTACAAATGAAGCCCCACCAATGATCACGAGAAAAACCAAAAGAATTGCGACTGTACGCGGAATATATTTTGACTTTGATAAGAAATGAACAACGGGTTTTAGTAGATAATATAAGAACCCAGAAATTAATAGTGGAAAAAACAAAGTCGTAATAAAACTTCTGATAGGATCTACAATAAAATCCACTTCACTTAATAAATGAAGAGCTAGTAATACTAAAATGAAAGCTGTTAAATACTTAAAAAAGGGGTGTTTAATCCACATAATGTCCTCCAGAGTTCATTTTTTGATTGATTCCTTTAGACTTTATTCCCTTTCATGACTAGAATCAATCGTTTGCTTTATTACTTTCTATTCAATGGAGGTGTTTTAGGTAAAGTTTACTCCCTACCATTATGGGTAAATAACTAGTAGGACGTTAACGAACTTATTTTTAAAAGGAGGACTTTACCATGCTTTGGACAATTATTTTGGTATTACTAGCACTTTGGCTAATAGGTGCTGTAGCAGGGTTCTTAGGCAATATTATTCATATCTTACTGGCAGTGGTATTAATTTTAGTTATTGTACGACTCGTACAAGGAAAGAAAATCGTTTAGCAAGGTAATATCCTATTAAACCAAAGGCAGTAGAAAGCACCAGTATCAACCTGGTGCTTTTTCTATAGCCTTAAATAATAAATGAATAGAGGAATTTAGATGAAGCGTTCTCGGCAGTTTATTCTTTTTATTTTACTGGTAATTTCTTTATATCTTACTGTTTTTCCAGGCTACTCAAGCCTCGTGAAAGTGATAGCATTTATTGTTTATCTGACTATCCTGTTTTCTATTTCGTATGTATTGATGCTAGAAAACCGATCACCTTATAAAACACTTCTTTGGATATATGCTCTTTTCTTCTTTCCGATTGTTGGTTATATCTTTTATATCTACTCAGGTCAGCTAGAAGTAAAGGGCCACCTCTTCCGAAATAAGCGTGAGCAAGCTGCTGAAATGTTGGAAAATAAGTTCTCATTTAAGCCCTCTCCACATTGGAATAACCTCACTGAGACTCAACAAAGCTTTTCACAGCTAATTGAGAAGTTTAGTAGAAACCAAATTAGTTTTCATACATCTTCAAAAATTTTAAAAAATGGCGATGAAGCCTTTCCTGCAATCAAAGAGGCAATTGGACAGGCTAAAGATTATATTCACTTAGAATATTACACATTTAAATCCGATCAAATTGGCCAAGAAATTATTGATATGCTGTGTGATAAAGCAAAGGACGGAATCGAAATTCGATTTATTTACGATGCAGTGGGAAGTTTGTCATTATCTACGAAATCCATCCGTCAAATGAAGGATGCGGGGATTGAAGTTCATTGTTTTCTTCCAGTTAAGCTAGGATTCATCAATCAAAAACTAAACTTTCGTAACCATCGAAAAATCATCATTGTTGATGGTGAGGTTGGGTTTGTTGGTGGATTAAATGTAGGTGACGAGTATTTAGGAAGAAATCCTCGGTTTGGATTTTGGCGAGACACTCACCTTGTTTTAAAAGGAGAAGCCATCAAGACATTACAAACTACTTTCTCATTCGACTGGGCTTTCGTTTCCGGAGAAACATTACTAAATCCAAAGTATCTTGCCACAAAATATATTGACGGTGATCAAGGTGGAGTTCAAATTGTTTCAAGTGGTCCAGATTCGACCATTCAAGGGATAATGGGTGATATATATTATGCTCTATTAACTTCCGCGAAAAAATCAATCCTAATTGCAACTCCCTATTTTGTTCCGAATAAAGCAATTCGTACTGCATTATCAATGGCAGCTTCAAAAGGCATTGATGTAAAGATCTTAGTACCTGAGATAAATGACGGCTTTTTAACTCAATATGCAACAAGGTCTTACTTCTCCGAAATGCTCTACCATGATATTGAAGTCTATATGTATAAAAAAGGATTTCTACATGAAAAAGTTATTATTATTGACGAGCAATTTGCCTCTGTTGGAACGGCCAATCTCGATTTAAGAAGTTTGCATTTGAATTTCGAGGTGAATGCTTTTCTTTTTGACACAGAAAGTGTGAAAGACCTTGTTCAGCATTATAAAGAAGATCTATCGGATAGTATCAAAGTTGATAAGACTTCTTATAAAAACCGTGGGCTCGTTTTACGAACAAAGGAATCATTTGCGCGACTTTTTTCACCTGTTTTATAAATTTTTAAATTAACTGATTATTCTATGGGAAATATCGATCTTTTCCCTTGGAAAATCACGTTTTCTATCATTTTATTTCAAATTATTTCCTAAAGTGTCCGAAGCTTTCCTTTATTTCTCTTTAAAAATCCCTTCACACATTGCATAGACAGTGGACTTTGATGAAAACTACTACTAGAGGTGAGATAGATGAATCGTGGAATTTGGACAGCATTATCTGGAATAGGAATTGCTCAAGGGTTGAAGGTATTTACTTATAAAGGTCTGACTGGAAAGTGGGATTGGAAACCGATATTTCAGACTGGTGGGATGCCAAGCTCTCACTCTGCAGGGGTTTCCGCATTGGCTACCTACGTTGCGGCTAAAAAAGGATTGGACTCAACAGACACGGCACTTGCTGTTATATTTGGAATCATAGTCATGTATGATGCTCAGGGAATACGCCGTCACACTGGAGAAATTGCAAAAATAGTAAACGATATTGATGCAGATATTGAAGTTTTATCTGGTCATATGCCTGGTCTTTTTCATGTTAAGCAGGAAAAGGAACTGAACGAGCTATTAGGCCATCAACCAGCTGAGGTTGCAGGTGGGGCATTGTTAGGTATTATAATTGGACTTGTTAGTTCGTGGTTAGATCCAGATTGAAAAAGCAGACCATCCTCGGTCTGCTTTTCGTTAGTTAGTTGGTTTCACAGCTGTAATACAGACCGTTAATTCTGGACGGACATTTTTAAAATCCATTTTAATCTCATGAAACCCACATGCAACTAGATCATCATGAATTTGTTTTCCAAACATTCTAGTCTTACCTGAACTTGCATTTTCTTCTCTCGGTTGCATGGTAATTGCAACTTTACCACCTGGTTTTAATGACTTCATTAAAACTTCAAGACCTCTGCGTGGGTAATTCCAAATGGTGTAGTTATTAACGGAGAGAATTTTGTGATAATGTTCTTGCTTTAATTGCGCTTTTTCAATATCACTTACATAAAGTTCAACAGTGCCTTCAATCATTTCTTTTTCAAGTTTACTCTCCGCTAAGTTTTTCATTGCTTCTGAAACGTCAATCCCATCAATTTGCACATCCTGATATGTGTTTAGAATGAATACCATACTATAAGCAGGTCCGAACCCCACTTCTAGGATGTTGTCACCTCTTTGAATGTGTAATTGTGCAATCGTCCATTTGTTAATCGTTTGGTTTTCCCATGCCATAATCTTACCTGCAACGATTCCTAAAAAACCTTTAGGCTTGCTGAAGCTTTTTTTGAATTTTTTTAACATACGTTTTTCCCTTCGAAATAAGTGATATATAATAGTACTATCACCTTTGACCTAACTGTAAACATTTATTAGGATTTCCTTCAGGGAATTTCTTAGTCTTCGAAGTCTATTTCTTCCACTTCCCCCGTTGAGGCATCAATCTCGACTTCTGCTTCACCACGATCGGTCTTCAATTTTATCTCATATGTTATGCGACCATCATCTTCGTCTTTTTCAACTTCTGTCATCTTACCTTTTGTTGCATTTTCAGCAATGGCTACTGCTTTTTCCTTAGAAATTAATTTAGCATCGTTAGTGCTGACGTCTGACATTTTATCTTGGTCATCATTATCATCACTCGAGTCATCATCATATACATCGTCGTTAAGTGATTGAACCTCTCCAGTAGCTGCATTTACATAGATATCATAATCCTCATTATTCTTTTCAACTTCTACTTCATAAAAAACCTGTTCACCATTTCTTTCGCGATCAATCCCTTCAACCTTACCGTCTTGTACTGTTAGAGCAATCTTTTTTGCCTCATCCGCCGTCATTAATTGTTCTGAAGGCTTACTTAACTTTTCTGTTGAACTCTCCTTGTTAACTGCTCCGACAGCTAACGCTCCACCTAACAGGACGCTGGTAGTCAATACACCGATTAAAATATTTTTTTTCATTTTGAATTCCTCCTTAAGCAATTTTCTTCTACACCTTCACTATAGCCAGTGAATATGAGAACAAGGAGATAGGAACATTAGAATTTGCTGAGAGTCACCTCTATTACGTTAATCTGTCTCATTTTCATCCCATGTAACAGACTTTACTTCTCCCGTAATCGCATGGATTTGGATTGTAGCCTCTCGCTCATCATCGGTTTCAATTTCGACAAGGTAATACGCTGTATTATTAATATTTTCCAATTCTATATCTTCTATTTCACCTTTTACTTGCTTTGATGCAATATCAGTTGCTTGTTGTTCTGTTAGTCTTTTTGAAGGTTCTATTACTTCATTCATTACTTTAGAAAGAATTTTTCCGGACTTGGCATCGACTTTTATCGTTGTACGTTGATTTTCCTCTTTCACTATCGCCGTGTATGTGATGCTTTTATTCTCTTCCTGCCGCTTCAGGGTTTCTACAGTTCCACTTACCGAAGACAAAACAATCCCTTCAATCTCCTCTTCACTCATTTCTTTTTGACTGATAATGTCTCGATTATCCGCTTCATTTTCTTTCATTCGCTTCAAGGATACGATCTCTCCATTTTTAGCATCCACTCTAATCTCATACAAACCTGATGGTCTATCTAGCTCAATTTTAAAAAGATCTTCATTTCGTTGAACTTCTGTAATATTTCCTGAGTATTTCGAAACGATCATCTCTCTTACTTCTTGCTCCGATAAAAGTTCAGTTGTTGAAACAGGTTTTAACACAAACTGTTGAATAATAAAAAGGATGAATAGCACCACGCATATCCCACCTGCAAGCGATAGCATAAGCCTCTTTTTCATCTCTTCACCTCACTAAATCAATGTATCTCCATTTTTCCATTTAAATATGAGAATTTGGTGAGAACCCAGTATCATCGTTAGAAAAACTCATTGTAACTGTTGTTCCTAAGCCTTCAAGGCTATCAAGATGAATATGTACACCTATTGCATCAGCAATTTCCTTTGCTAAAGAAAGGCCCAATCCGGTTCCTCCGCGCTCCCTGCTTCTAGAGGTATCAACACGGTAGAAGCGATCAAACACTTTAGGTAGATCTTGTTTAGGAATTCCTATCCCTTTATCTATTATTCGTACCTTCACAGCTTCTCTATCTTTCTCAATCACGATTGCAAGTTCATCTTCACTATATTTCCTCGCATTATCTAAAAAGATAAAAAGGAGCTGCTTCAGCTTTTGTCCATCTGTTTTGATTACAATATTTTCTTGCATTGTAACTAAAATTTCACGATGATAGGCATTTTGAAAGGACTTCACTGTTTGTTGAACAAAATCACCAAGGTCTATTGTAGTCAATTCTATATTCCATCCTTCTCTGGACCTTGCCAACAATAATAGCTGCTCTGTCAGACCCTTCATCCTAATAGCTTCTGAATGAATGGCATCAATTGACTCATTAAATAAGTCTGGCTCTTTCAATCCTCTTCTTTTCATCAAACTCGCATAGCTCTCAATGACAGTTAAAGGTGTCTTTAATTCGTGAGATGCATTTGAAACAAACTGCTCCTGTTTTTCATAGTTGGATTCTAACAAATCGATCATATGGTTGAAGGTATCACCCATTTGATATAATTCATCCTTTGATTCTCCCTTTAGTTGAAGACGCTTGAATCGTCCATTCATCCTTATATCTTTCATCGTGTCGGTCATGGATCTAACAGGCTTTGTAATTAAATTACTTAGAACTCTGCTAGATATGATAACAGGTATCATTGCAATCACTGTTACGGTAATCAATACAATGCGGAGGATATTAAGATTATCAACTGCAGGCTGAATGCTTCGGGTAATTTGAAGATTTACAATGCTTCCATCCGTCCAAATAATTGGAATCGATTCGAAAGCATAGGCTTTTTCCATATAGGTAACGTTTTCTCTTCTTTCTCCTGAATAGAACTCTATTTTTGTTTTGGTAAGCCCTTGTTCAGTTGGAGAGGTTACCTGTGGCAGACCTTCCCCATCTTCAGTTACAAATCGTATCATCCCATCGATTGGGACATATGCGCGCAAAAGCTCTTCAGGAGGAATGGCCCCCAATGATTTGTTTACTCCATCTACTATTTTCACAGTTTCTGCTTGTACATTATCCAATTCACTAGTAAGAATCAATTTATTAAATACATAATAAACGGAAACATTCATGATGATGAGTAAAATAACAAACAAGACCGCTGTGTAAAGGTGGATCTTATTTTGAAGTCTCATTTCGTTTCCTTCATTACATAGCCAACACCACGAACTGTATGTATGAGAGGTGGTTTCTCTGGCTGATCTATTTTTTTCCGAACATAGCGAATATAGACATCTACTACATTTGTATCTCCATAAAAATCAAATCCCCATACGGCTTCTACAATTTGATCTCGGTTTAGCACTTGTCTCTTATTCTTCAACAAATAGACGATGAGATCAAACTCTCTAGGTGTCAACTCGATATGATTTTCTCCTCTAACCACGTCTCTTGTCATCAAGTTGACTTTCAAATCACCCAAGACTAGGAAAACCTCATCCTCTAGTTCTTTTTGTTGTTCCAATGAGCGTAACCTTAGCGCTGCACGTATCCTTGCCAACAATTCTTCAATCTGAAAAGGCTTCGTAATGTAATCATTAGCACCTAAATCCAATCCAGAAACCTTATCTTCTACTGAACTTTTTGCAGTCAATAACAAAACGGGAGTCTGAGAGTCATTCGTTCGAATACGGCGTAGAAATTCAATCCCACTCAACCCTGGTAGCATCACATCTAAAAGAATAAGATCAAAACTTCCAGAACGATACGCTGCCAATGCCTCTAACCCGTCCTTGGCTTTGATCACTTCATATCCTTCAAATTCTAGTTCAAGCTCAAGTAGTCTTAAAATTTTTTCTTCATCTTCAACGACAAGTATTGATTCCTTTTTCATGAACTACCTCCACAAAAGCTTTTCATTACTTGTAATCATACCCACTTTAGATCAGTTTGTGTACTAAATCACTTCGCAAAAAAAAGAACAACCCTTTGAAGGTTGCTTACTTTCCAATAATTCCCCATCAGTTCATCCAAACAAAACATGCACTGCCTGAACACCAAAATATATACCAAATCCAATAAGGGACAAACCAGATAGAACTGAAATACCAACTAGTAGTTTATTTGTTAAGTATCTTCGAAAGCTACTGGCAACACATGCCATCGTCACATCCCAAATTAATACTCCAAAAAGTATTGCTCCACTACAGAGCAGCAATTGATTCATCCCATATGATGTAGTCATGTTTGCTAATGCAGAACCATATATGCCTAGCCAAAATAGAATCGTTAATGGGCTAGATAATGACATGAAAAAACCAGCAAAAAAGGATCTTGTAAGTGACTCACTAAATTGTCCTTTACTCCTTGTTATTTTTCCCGCTCCAATCATGCTCTCAATCCCCGTGTATACAAGCACAAAAAATCCAAATAACCAGAGAAATGTTTGCATGAATGGTGTTTCGAGAAAATGAACGACACCGAGGTAAACCAAAACCATATAAATCGCATCTGCTATCATTGCTCCTAACCCGACTAACCAAGCATGAAAAAAGCCACCCTTAATTCCCCTATCTAGCTGTGCCGCATTAATAGGACCAATCGGCGCAGCCAAAGACAAACCTAAGAAGATATAACTGATGTATACACCCATGAACGAAACCCCCATCTCACTATGTAAAGCTGCTTGTACATTCTATTCAGGGATGGGCGCTTGTACCACTGTTTTTTGCTAACTACATCTCCATTATGCTCTTTACACATGTACCATTTTTAATTGTAAAATTCCCCTTTTATAAAAAGTTACTAATTACCTACGAATGCTCTCCTAACCCTTGGGAATTAAGTATTTCCTCTACTATTAACTCATCTACCAAACAAAACCAGAAATAAAAGTGTGCTAATCTTATAGTATGTCAAGCAGATAAAGGGAGTTTTTATCTTGAAAATAAACGTTTTTCTAGATGATAATCGTACATGCCCTAATGATCATATCCTTGTCGAAAACATTGACGAATGCATAAATTTACTCGAAACATTTCATATTGAACATTTATCTTTAGATCATGACCTTGTAAACAAAACGAGAAATGGACTCATGCTCGTACACCATATGGTTTCTAATAAGCTTTTTGCAGAACGGATCACTATTCATTCAGCCAATTCAGGGGCAGGTCGGGCAATGTATAAATATTTTAAACAAGCTCAAGTAGATCTGTTGATGCCAGGTACAATTAAAGTTCTCTTACGACCATTACCAATCTAAGAAATCATGTTTTTTCTATTAGCGTTAACCTAGGACTTAGAGAATTCTAAGTCCTTTTTTCTGCATTTTATTTAAGAGGTAAATATTATTTGAATAGTCTGATTAATTGTGATATAATAGAAAAAAGGTCAAGGAGTTGATCCCGTTGGAAAAGTATTTGCTAAATGCACCCAAGCAGTCTGAAGTTAACATCATTGATTCCCTATTTGCAGAAATGTTCATAGAAAAAGCTATCCGTGATTTCAGAAAAAAGGAGATCCAAAAGGAAATTGACCACTCATTAAAGGTTCGAAGTAAGAAAGAGTTTATTCGATTAACAGAAGAATTAAAGAGTATTTCTTAATATAGTAGAAAGACCCCTTTCATAGTGTGGAAGGGGTCTTTCTATTCGTACATAATAGATTCATTTCAATGCCTATAAAGTTATAAACGAACATTGAAATACCTTCTTATGAGGTACATAACTTGTCTTTTTTTGATTATTAAACTCGTAAGCGATTATGCACTTAGGTTATAATAGAATCAAGTGAATGTCGTAACATCTTCAATTAGCATTGTATGTTAGACAGTATTTCAAGAAAAGTTGAAGAATTAGCTTTATTTACATTATTTTGTGTAGATTTAACATTGAAAGTGAGTGTTCAATATGGGCCGTAAGTGGAACAATATTAAAGAAAAAAAAGCATCAAAAGATGCCAATACAAGCCGTATTTATGCAAAGTTTGGACGCGAGATTTATGTAGTAGCAAAGCAAGGTGAACCAGATCCAGAATCAAATCAGGCGCTAAAGGTTGTACTTGAGCGTGCTAAAACATACAGTGTACCGAGAGTGATTATTGACCGTGCAATTGAAAAAGCAAAAGGTGGTTCAGAAGAAAGCTATGACGAACTTCGTTATGAAGGCTTCGGACCAAATGGATCAATGGTAATTGTAGATGCACTAACAAATAACGTCAACCGTACTGCATCAGATGTGCGTGCTGCATTTGGTAAAAACGGTGGAAACATGGGAGTTAGTGGATCTGTAGCGTATATGTTTGATGCAACAGCTGTTATCGGGATTGAAGGTAAAACAGGAGATGAAGTGCTCGAATTATTAATGGAAGCAGATGTAGACGCACGTGACATTTTAGAAGAAGATGAGTCAGTAATAGTTTATGCCGAACCTGATCAGTTCCATGCAGTTCAAAATGCATTCAAGGGTGCTGGGATAACTGAATTTACAGTTGCCGAACTAACAATGCTTGCACAAAACGACCTCCCACTACCAGAAGATGCACAAACTCAATTTGAAAAAATGATTGATGCATTAGAAGATTTAGAAGATGTTCAACAAGTTTACCACAATGTAGATTTAGGTGAATAATACATAAAAGCAGACCTTTATATTTCATGAAAGGTCTGCTTTTATATCAATTCTTACTTCTTCCCTAAATAGATCAAGATAGCATCTCGTAAAAATTCCGTACCGCCTGATACAATCTTGTCATAGTAGCTTGTGAAGCGCTCGTCTGCAACATATAATTCTGCCAGGCCTGCGTGTGCTTCTTTAGAATAGCTTGGCCATGAGTACATGAGCCATTGCTTATGCTTTTCGGCTGCTTCTTGTGCTAGTGGTGAGGCAGGGTCATTGGTTGCGTAAGCTTGTTTCAGCAACGATAGCACTTCTTTTTCTAAGTTATTCATTGCGGAGAAATCTTCTTCAGACATTCCTCTTAGTTTTGCATTGGCTGCGTCTATTGTATCATTTCCGTATTTTCCACGGATTTCGTCCCCATATTTTTCTTCGTTCTCATTAATCATCTTTTCTTTAAACCCTGCAAATTTCTCCTTGTCTTTCATGTTAATTACCCCTTCCTTATTGCCAATCGTCTTCTCAATAGTTGCAATTAGTTTGTCTAGGCGGGTGCGTTTTTGCTTCAGCTTTGTGTAATGCTGTTTCAAGGCAGCATTTTGATCAAAAGTAGGCTGGCTCACGATATCCATAATTGTTTCTAAGCTTACATCTAACTCACGGTAGAATAAAATTTGCTGGAGAAGGTCAACTTCCTGTTGCCCGTAGATGCGATAGCCGGATGAGTTTACTCTTGCTGGCTTGAGTAACCCAATTTCATCATAATAGCGCAGTGTTCGTGCACTAACATTCGCTAGTTGAGCCAACTTGGTTATGGTATATTCCATATTAATCCCTCCTGACTCTTTGATCATAAACCTTCACGCCACGTGAAGGTCAAGGGAAAAAAAGCATTTTTTGAGTTAAATTAGGGTTTAATATACATTTCTTTTATTAACATTGTTATTTATGGTCATTTTTAAGGTTATCTATTAATTGACTTGCTCAAGCTTGGAATCACATAAACACTTACCTGTTTTGAAGACATTTATTTTACATTACCTACTATTTCAATCAGTTTATATAAATAGCACGATCCACGAAGCAGTTCCATAATCAAAGAATCCATATAAATTAAAGAGTCTCTAGCAATTTTGTTCCTAGATTTTACTACATTATTATGTGTTCGTATAGAGTTTACTTAGAATGAACAGAACCTCTACAAAGAACCCCTCAATTAAAATTGAGAGGTTCTACACGTTATTCCATTAAAGCGCCCGATTGTTGAACAAGGTTTCAATTAATATCCCCTAAATAAATTAGAGACTTTTCATTATTAAAATGCTTTATTATGTATTTTCTTATTTCTTTAGGATCCTATGTGATTTCACTTTCTCAAAACCATATTTTAATGTAGCTTGTGCTGCTTCAGAAGCATATCCTTTATTATGATATTTAGGATTGAACACCCAACCAATCTCATAAGTATGCTCACCAAAATACTTATGAAAGGCAATGTGACCAATCAGGATTTTTTCGTCCATTAATACCACAGGAAATTTCTCAGCTATTTCACCAATGTTATTATTTACAAACTCCTTTGTATCTTCTTCAGAAAAAACCCCTTCAGGTATATACTTCATAACGTTGGAGTCTGATGTATACTCATGTACAGCTTGCCAATCTTTGGATTCAAATTTTCGTATTAATAATCTCTCAGTTTTTATATACATTGACTTTTCTCCTATTAAAAATATTAATTAATTTTTATTTGTTTCGATAATAGGAAGTAAATACCCTTTAAAAATAACAGCTTATTCTTCAACTAAATGGCCCTTTAAATAAAGATAGAGCGCAATTCTTTACTGCAGAATTACGCCCTTTAATGATACAACTATAAACTCTCTGGTAAATGATGTTTACCTCTATTTTTCCCAGTTATATTTTATTAATAATATTGACAAAATATAATTGAAAATTAAGGAGGTTAGGGATATGCGAAGTTATATTCTTTCATTTTGGAATGTTCTCGATCCTTTATATTACTTATTAACAAGATTAGAATACATTGATCGTCACTCTGGTATTTTCCGTGTACGGTTAACCAAGTATAAAGGTAGAACTGTTATTTTGAGTGACGGAACATTAATTAAGAAAAATGATAAGTTAGTAAAGATTCATTTACACAACAGTAGAATTTTAAGCGAATTGCAATATGTCCCTTGCTCTGTTAGAAGAGGGAGAACTATTTTTAAAAGAATATTTAAGTCAATGCCGACCCTTGCAGAATATATTCACAACCATAAAAATAGTAATGAAATAAAAGGTGCTATAGGGATAACCATGTTACATAAAGGGGCAGAAAAGCTTGGATTTGAGATTATCCAACCTTGCAATATGTTTTACAGATTGTTTAAAAGTATGTCACAGTTCCCTATTTTTTTACTGTCTTCAGGACGGCCAAAAACTTTAAAAATACCTGATACTTATTACTTATTCATTTCCAAAGAAAAGCTCCTCCAGACTTATCAAAAGTTAACCGAAGAAGATATTAAATATCGAGATCAGTAAAAGGAACTATGTTTTGTTTGGTTCTCAATTAAAGGAACAAGGTCCTTTAAATCTTAAGGTATGGTGTTAACTTGTTTATTGCTTCTTCTACTTAATGCCTTTAACAATTGTTATGATATATCTTCCATAATTTGGTGTTAACATTAATAGAATGCGTGAAAACGAAAAAATTATTCATTATTTTTTTATAATGCGAGTTAAGAAGGAAGACCAAGGACCGATAAATTCTGAAACGATGTAAATGTCTTCGTGCTAACCAATACTATTGCCCTTCGTGGGACTTTCAACCATAAAGACTGCACCTATGTAGGCGCACTTAAAACAAGACCGTCTCTTGACGGTCTTATTTCATATTTGTTTTCGTTTTTCTTTGTCAATTAGGCGGTATGCGAATAATAATCTCGTAACCATCCCAAATTTTATATACTATAAAGGGTTCAAAAAAATTGGAAAATCATTTAAAATGAATAATCTGTTAGATACTCGTTAGTATTTTTACAAATGTATCCCGTAATTTATTATTTTCTATAGAAGTTAAATAACTTTGAACCTGTTTTCTTTGATGATTTATCCATACTTGAGATGTTAAGTAAGAGAGAATTTTATTCTCAATCTCTTGAGGCTCGAGCAGAAAAACAAGCTCTTTATTTTTTAAATTGTGTAAATTGATTTCCTCCTGACCAGGTAAAACAGAGTAAATGAAAATCGGTAACTGTTTCCGTAATGTTTCACTAATTGTTACTCCACCGGGTTTCGTGATAATCCCCGAGGCTTTGGAATAAAGTGCGTTCATTTCTTCTTTACATGTTATATAAGGTAATGGTGTAATATAGGGACTGCTAATCGATTGAACAAACTGAAACAACTTTTTATTTTCACCACATAATACCTTGTAATGTATCTTCCCTGACGGTTTAATTCTTTTTATCAGCTCTTTTATGTTTCCAGTCCCCAAACTACCTCCAGAGATAATGATGGTAAATGGGTTACGATCTTTCTCTTTAAAATGTGAATCATCTTTCATATAGTGAGGATGAACAGGGATACCAGTTACAATTACTTTTTTATCTTGAACACCCTGATCACATAGAAACTGTTTCACCTCTTGAGTAGGAGCAAAGTGAAAATCAATATTAGACAAACCCCAAAGTTGGTTAACAAAAAAATCTGTATAAACATTAAAGACTGGAACCGAATTAGTAGATTTCTGTTTCAGCCTATTTAATAAATAAGACGGTAATACATGAGTACAAATAATGAGGTCTGGATTTGTTTCTTTAAGAATTCTTTCCATAAAACGGAGAAAAATTAGTTCATATAAAAAGTATCGCTTTTTTTCATATGTATCATTAAAAGAAACTTTACGGTATAACCAACTATAGCTATTCGGGCATAACTTAATCGACTTTAAATACATGCTTGTTACAATCGTTTCGATAAATCCAAGACTATATGATAATAGTTCTATTTTCTCAAATTTCCATTCTCTGTCTTCTTCTTTTAATGTTTCGATAATACTGTCTGCAACTTGATGATGTCCTGAAGACATTCGTAGCAATGGCATAAATAAAATTTTCTGCATACCCTTCCCTCAGTTCTAGTTATTTTAACTATATTGTCCTAGTAATAAGAAGAAAATATAAGCATTAATAACACATCCATTACTTACCACTATGATTGCCCCTGCTCCCTTACTATACTTTGTTAGTATGGGGAGGAGATTTTATTGATATTATTTATTCTATTTGTTATTTTACTCGTAGGAGTTTTATATAAAGCTAATAAAAATACTAAAGATGTCGTTATAAATAATATTTTACTCGAAGAAACAGCAGGAAAGTCCCTAAGTAAACCGCTCAGGGTACTTCATCTTTCAGACTTACATTTAGAAAATATCTCTGTTTCACCTCAAATGCTCAGTAAATCCATTGAAAATTACCCAATCGACTTAATTACGATAACTGGTGACTTTTTAGATCGTAAAGGAAGTATTCCTAAGTTAATTCCCTATTTAGAAGTATTAGGAAATTTAAAACCTCGTTTTGGAATGTATGCTGTGTTTGGTAATCACGATTACGTGTTAAAAGGTGAAAGTTTTCATCGCCTAAAGAAAACGTTAGAGGAAAATGGTTGTAAAACCTTACAAAATGAACACCTTACAGTCGAAGTTGAAGGTTGTAAGCTTAATATTATTGGGATCGACGATTTTAGTACGAATCGAAGCAACCTTCTCCGTTCATATGAAGGGGTACAGGATGGCTACAACTTAGTATTAACACACGATCCGAATATTGTGTTAAAAATGAAAGATTTTCACTTTGATTATCTTTTGTCTGGACATTTTCATGGTGGACAAATTCATTGGCCAAAGCCATATCACTTAATCAAAATGGGGAAATTGGTTCGGATGAAGATGGTAAAAGGTTTGCACTATCACAATGGCAAACCGTTCTACATTAGTGAAGGTTTAGGTCAGACAGGTATAAACATTCGTATTGGAAGTCGTCCTGAAATTACGCTTCATCAAATATCGTGAATTGATAGAAATAACTTTAATAGGTAACCCCACTCTATGCTTATGTAGAATGGGGTTTCATTTATTTATAGAAAAAAATAGTATAAGCTGGTTTCTTAAAATCAATATTTAATATCTATCTAAAGCTGTTGATAACAGAAATCGCAACAAAATGTACTTAGAGAAACACTATTTTATACTCTAATGAAAAATAAAACATCAAATACACCCCGTTTCAAGTAAAAAAGCCTTTTTATTTAAATTTATAGGCACCTTTAATACCGTTGGCTGATTAGGTAAGGCAGTGGAGTATCGTCATTTTTCCATCTCCTTTTTTGCACCATTTCCTTCGTATGGTTGGGAGCTAGGAATTAGAAAAATCCCCAGTGAATGGGAAATCAATTTCAAATTCACCTTATCCTTGAGTAACATTTTTATAATTTGAAAATTTTATGAGTTATAGTGCGGTTATTAATGCCAAATTTTTTTTGTATAATGCTTTTTCTCTGAGTAATAATATAATTAGGACTAGTGAGCCAACTATTCTTATGTTTTTAAAACCCACTTATATAAAAGGGGGTTTAAAATAAGTATTATTATTTATTAAAGCAACTATCTCATATTTTTTAAAGGATTTATTAGTGAAAAACAGCATGGGGGATGGCTATTGGTAAGCTAATACATACTTGTTTTAACCTTTAATTCCCTTTAAGCACACTGCATAGCAAACATCACCAAGTTATTTTTCCTATTCATCTTAATCTTTTAAAAATGGAAGGTGATACACTCTTCATTTTTAATCATAACCTCAAAAAAAGCATTAATTGTGATTTTTCAATAATTTGTTTTTTAGACTGGATTTTTTTGTTAATATTTGTTTAAACATTTTACTTGTTAGTTTTATCAGTGACCCTTTGTAATGTGGTTATATCCACTAATACGTAAAGATTAATTACCGAAAAAAGCAGGTTAATTTTAACCAAAGTTTAAGTAGGGAGGTTTATCGATGAGAAAAGGGGTATTTTTTTTAATAACATATGGAGCCATCCTCTTTACTGTCTTTTATTATAGAGATTTTTTATTAAATTGGCTTAATGACAGTGACTTTTCACAAATTCCTTTTATGTTTTTTCTATCGATAGTGTTAAGTGTGGTTCCTATTATTCCATTTTCAGTTTTTGCTGGAATAATGGGAGTAAAATATGGGATTTGGATAGGTAGCATGATTAACTGGTTTGGGTCCGTAGGAGCCGCAATTATCTTTTTTATTCTGGCACGTTATTTTTTTATTAATGAGTTTAAACAATATGTGAGTCGTTTTAAATCTTTTAAAAAATTGAATGGTATTGTTAGCAAAAATAGTTTTATTACCGTATTGTTCGCTCGGATTATTTATATCGTCCCTCCACTGGTAATCAACATCTATTCTGGGCTAAACTCTATGTCATTTAAAACATATTTTTTTGCAACTGCCATTGGTCAAGTTCCTGCAATGATTGTTTATGCCTATTTAGGAAATCAATTATTTACTTCTGTTCAAATGTTTATGCAAGGTCTTGCATTATACTTAGGATTTATTCTAGTTGTTTTGTTGATTTATCGAAGACGGATTAAAGGAAAGTCAAAGGTTGCTCTAGAGTATCCTAAAGGCAAATGAACTAGATTCATTGAAAGTTTTAAATGCAGTTTAATTTTCTAAGTCTGATTTCACTTTCTTTTCGATTTTCTTTAATCGAAACCGATCAAATTGGTCAACTTTTACCGCCAATAACAGCTCCTTATCTGTAT
>NZ_JBHLVO010000034.1:0-49915 GCF_042433335.1 Metabacillus herbersteinensis | reverse complement strand
AACCTCAAATTTACCGTTATTCTTCATAGACTTTGCGTCAGGATCAGTTAAACAGACTTGTTTTATCCCTTTATCTTTAAGATCTTCTTTTATGTTAATTAACTGCTTAATTCTTTCTTGATAACACTCAATTTTCTCATTGATTTTTTGTTTCATATCATCGTTTTCTGTTGTGTTTAGGAAATCACTAATGTGGTTTTCAATTTTCGACTCATAATAGTCTAGTTTCTTTTTTATAATGTTTTCATTATAATGCTTATTTTTTGCGCTGCTAGCTTTTATCTTTGTTCCATTAATAGCGATGAGTTGACCATCAATAAGTCCAAATCCTTTTCTTCTTAAATAAGCAAAAAATCCGCTAAATTGTTAGACAGACTCACGTACGGTTCTGTGAGGGTTGCGCCTTGAAAGTTCAAGGAATACATACGACTTGAGATAGTCGTCTAGATAATGCCTAGCCAGCAGTCTTGTACCGAGTCTTGCGTGTTGCACGGTAACGTGTACTGCGAAGCGTAGACAGGAAGATGGCAGGCCGGAATAAAGTGAAGAGGATAATTAGTCCCGAAATCAAACGTGATGTGGAGTAGCCGACCTTTTCTCTCAATGGGGAAGGCAATAATGAAATAACCGCTAAAGGCAAGGGTATTCTCATTACTCCCGGGATTCGTACCTACGGCATGTCATCAATGGATTCCTTGGGAACAAGGGAGATCCAATAAACTTCTATAAAATATAGATAAGAATTCAACAAGCCCACAAAGCAAGGAGAATTCGATGGTTTATTGGAAGTCTTACTAACTGATAGTACTCTGAGATAGGGAAAGCCTATTACATGGGGAAGCGGTTAGCAGAAATTGAATCAATCTAAGGAAACATGAGCTTCATTCAATGGAAGATATCGGTCCTTAATTCAAAGTAAGGAGAAACCAATCATGACAACTGGATTAGAGAGAATAGCAGTAAAAGCTCGACAAGATACAAAACTACAATTTACATCATTATCACATCACATTACAAAAGAACTGATTTGGACTAGCTTAAACCATATGCCAAGGAACACTTCACCAGGTATCGATGGTACGACAAGAGATATGGCTATAGTTGAGTTCGAGAATTGGGTTGGAGGAATGATGAAATCAATCCACAGACACAGCTATAAACCTCCAGCAGTAAGAAGGGTTTGGATACCCAAGCCGGGAAAAGTTGAAAAACGGCCTATTGGGGTACCTTCGGTAGCGGACAGAGCTTTACAAAGAAGTACCTCAACGGTACTTTCATCAATTTATGAACAAGACTTTCTAAATTGTTCATACGGTGGTAGACCAAATAGAGGGGCACATAATGCCTTAGCTACACTTAATGAAACTATTTCGGGGAAGAAGGTTAGCTGGGTGTTGGAAGCTGATCTCAAGAACTTCTTTGGAACCCTAGACCATGATTGGGTAATTAAATTTGTACAACACCGAATTGGTGACCCTAGGATTATTAGTCTAATTAAAAGGTGGTTAAAAGCAGGTGTAATGGAAGGTAAGGAAATACAGGTTAGCGAAACTGGAACACCACAAGGTGGGTCAATAAGTGTACTGTTAAGCAACATTTACCTTCATTATGTATTGGATTTATGGTTTGAAAAGGCAATAAAACCAAGGCTAAAAGGTGAAGCACACCTAATAAGGTATATAGATGATTTTGTAGTATGTTTTCAATATCGTTCTGATGCGGTCAGATTTCAGGAAGTCCTTAAGAAAAGATTAAGGAAATTCTCGTTAGAACTTGAGCCTAATAAGACTAGGCTAGTAGAGTTTGGACGGTTTGCCAGTAAACATGCCCAACAAAGAGGGAGAAAATTAGAAACAATTTACTTCCTAGGTTTTACACATTATTGTACTAAAAACCGTAAAGGTAATTTCATGGTAGGTAGGAAAACCGAAAAGACTAGATTTAAGCGAAGTGTAAATAAGATCCAAGAAGTGCTTCGTATTATCAGACATTGGTCGATAAAAGACCAAACTGAAAAGATAAATCAAATTCTTAGAGGTCACTATAATTACTATGGAATGGCTGGTAATCTTAGGGCTATAACTAAAATCTATAAAATAACGGAACGTTATTGGAGAAGAATGTTAAGTAGTAGAAGTCAAAAGAGCTATATAACATGGGAAAAATTCAATAAAATTAAGTCGGTTTTTCCTTTAGAGCGTCCTAAACTCTCAATTCCATACTCGAAATTGAAGATGTACGCTAAGCTGTGAAGCAATTTCTGAAGAGCCCGGTGCGGGAAATCCGCACGCCGGGTTCTGTGGGGGTTTGAGCCGCCAATTGGGCGGCCTTTCTACCCGGAGGGCGAAAATAAACTAGTTTATTTTCCCTCTACTCGATTTTATTAGAGATGCGCGTTTGAAAAATCTATTATTTCCCCAACAGTGAACTGGAAATATTAGAAGAAGTTACTAGGCTAAATCTCTCTAAGATTAGTGGTAACTCCCATCTTAGTCATTCTATTGTTTTTCACTCGTCCCTCGCCCCCAAATCAACTCCCAACACCACTAACGATTGGTTGATACGCCACACGTAATAGAGATGGTGAATCAAGTCGCTGTGAGCTTGTTGTTTGCTACTTGGTGCAAGTCGCTCAATTTGCTCACGTTCTTTTTCTAAACGATAAATGATTCCATTTCGTTCAGTTCCATTAATTAATTTTTTTAAGGTAATAAAATTGTGGTCGATTTTTTGTTCCATTTTATTAAAGGTTATAACGAGCTCTTCTGGATAATCAAAATTCTTCCGATAGGATGAAGCGACTAAATGTTTTGCATAATAAGTGATCGCTGTGAAAATGGTAATCCATCTAGCAATTCCTGAGGAACTTAGGGCGCCAGGTCGCTTTAGGAGAGTTTGCGATTGATCTATTATGTCTTGCATTTTCTGATCAATATCAAAGGTTTGATCTGCTAGTCCCTTTACGTTAATCTCTTCGCGAAAACTTCTGACATAGTCTGTGACATATGGTTGCAGATTGTTTAAGAATTCTTCCAATGAATCGGCTACTTTATCTTTTGTTTTCTTTGGGAAAATAAAGTAAGAGGCACAGATTGCAATGGCTGCACCAGCAAATGTATCTAAAACGCGAGCTCCCATTAATTGAAGAGATATTCCCCCTAGCAAAAGATCATACATAAAAGCGACCATCATCGTAATAAATACGCTCATCATCGTATACGAAACAGGAAATACATAAAAAGCGAAGAAAGTGACAATAAACAATAATGAAATTTCTAAGGCCGTATGACCTGATAGAGCCTTTGCAAAAGCAAATCCAATAACAGCCCCGATTATCGTTCCAAGTGAACGCTGAATTCCTTTTGTATACGTTCTTCCAACTGACTCTGTTCCTAAAAGGACAAGAAAAGCTGTCAGAAGCACCCAGTATGGCTGTGAGGGAGAAATCATTTGTCCAACAATAATAGATAATGTTCCTGCAACCAACGCTTGATAAGCTTTTTTCGTTGAATGCTTTAAGCCTTTCTCTTCTACTGTATTGGATTCATCTTCATCACTAGATTTTGGGTTTAAGAGTAGGTTTTCTTTCATATCAGGATTCTGTAAGGCGTGCTGAAACGTCACCGCACCTTCAATTACGTGATTGGTAATCGATTCAATTCGACGAATGAGGTATAGCCAACTCTGTGATTTATCGTCTAAATTGTGTAAATCACTTAATAGGAACCTTAACGCTTGAACAGCTTTCTCTGCTTCCTCTAAATGGTGGGTTTCGTAGTTCTGGCTCAGTACTTCTGCATCTCGAAGTGCTTTCACCACCCAAACGAGGAGTTTTCTTAACTCTTCATACTCGAGGGCATCAGCACTTTTGAGCTTTTGAATTGAAACGGCCAACGTCTCGACGAGCATTGTGGTATCAAACACATAAAGTCTAAGTTGGGAAGTTTGAAGTCCTGGCCATATTTTTTCCACATCGTGAGCATTTAAATCACCAGAGACAGAGCGTGCGTATTCTTTGAGTTTACGGACGTTCTGTTTGAGACTCTTTAACCTTTTAGGATTGGCTTTCGGGTCCTCAATTATTTTAATTAGAATTGAAAAAGAGAGATTCGATTGGATATGAAAGGAGCGCATACCTCTTTTAAAAACCTGTGCCGAATCTTTAAAAACATGAAAGTTAAAGAAATACGCATAGGCTGTGCCAATGATTGATCCAAGATAAAACCATAGCAACTGATCAGGCGTTACTTTAATAATGAAAGATATATATATGGTCATAAAGAGTATCATGCCAAGTGAAAAATAGCGGACGGCAAACCGTGTTAAGTAAAAAGTGTTGAAAATAACAAGAACCATCAATACATCTATTGTGTAAGTATGGTCCATGAAGATGGACCCCAAGGTGATACCGATCATGGCTGGAACACAAAGGAGTAATGTAGTTATTCTCTTCTCCTTTTCAGTATCATCCATCACTGTCATGATCCCCAACAGTCCAGCCATTCCGGACACAATGGCTGGAGAGAGAAGATCAAATCCCATTATTCTCATAATAAAAATCATTGTAAAAACAGCGGTTATTAAACTTATCGTAGCTTTACCAGCTTGTTGAAGCCTTTTATATCCCGGATCCGACGCAATTAGCCTCCCAAGCCAATGGTGTTTTATATGTATTCTTCTCATTAACATAACATCTACCTTTAGTTTTATATTTATTAAACCAAGAGTCCTCTATTATATTACCCTAGGCATTTGAGTTTGAATCTTAAATAGATAGTTTAAAACTACTGTCTATTTGCAGATAGCTCTGTACTAACTTCGATCACTTTAAATAATTCTTTCAAGTTGCATATTTATGAAAACCCCTGTAACATATATTGTATTCAGTACACATAGAACAATATCGTTTACTGTGAAATGAGGGATTGACATTGGAAATCAACATTGTTCAACCTTTGTACCAGCAGGTATATCGGGAATTCAAGAAGTTAATATTGACAGGCCAAATTCCGCCTGGTGAAAAGATTGTCATGTCTAAACTTGCTGAGCAATATAAGATAAGCAGGACACCCTTGCGGGAAGCTTTGAGACAGCTACAAAATGAAGGATTGATCACCCAGGATCATTCGATTATGAAGGTAGTCGAATTAAACAAAAATGATTTTCTGGAACTTTGTCATTGCCGATTAGTTTTAGAAAAAGAAGTGGTTCGATTAATGGTAAACGAAATAACTAAAGATGCATTAGAGAAAGTCTATGAAGTTCTTATGAAATCGAAGCAGGCAATTGAAGATGGTGACTCCTTTAAAGTTCTAGAGTTGAACGCTCAATTTCATGAATTGTTAATAATAAATTGCTCTAATCAGCATTTGGTGCAACTCTTAGATCATACTCGATCACTGCTGTTAATCTATCGTGCCAAAATAAACAAAAAACCACAATACAACCTAGAAATCTTTCAAGAACACCTTAAGCTGTTCGAAGCAATTAAATCCAGAGATATAGATCAATCTGTTCTAGAAGTAGAGAGCCATCTATTAAACGATCAAAAAAGAGGATTGGATTTTTTTCAATGAAATTGAGTAAAAAAAACAAACGTTTACTGCGTTTGTTTTTTTTTTTTATTCATTAATAAGTTGCCTTATTTTGATAGATTTACCTTGGGTATGGGGGGATTTGTCATTAGCTTTCGTAATCACACTTGGTTTTTTATTCAAAATAACTAGGGTGACTAGTATAAAAAGAATATGAATTTAGTAAAACAACAATATTTTTTTAATTATCAGAAAAATCATTGACATTATCATTATTAGTTATTAATATGTAATTGTATACTGCACACTGAATACACTAATTGCGGAGGTGAGAAAGGGAGAATTCCACATAAAAAAACTATGTACATATGGCCATGTACATAGCATGTGAAAAAATGATACTTAGTCTTAATCTTAACACAGAAGCACTTTGAATTAACAGTTTAAAGAAAAATGTAAGCGCTAGCAATGAGGAGAAAAGTAAGATTGGTCCTGTACAGAAGTTATTTGACGTATGTGAGTTAAAGAGATGGGAAGTATTACAAGATTGAGAGACTTGTATTAAATTGATAGAAAATATTACTTTATCAGTTATGCAGAAGTGTATCAATTCATACAAGACTAAAAAATTGCGTTAGAAAATAGGATGGGATTAATTACTTGAAAATTAAGGGGGAAATTTCTTGAGCATAGAACTCATTGCAATCCTTATACTTTTACTGATGTTCGTCATCGGTACATTATTGCCGATAAATATTGGGCTTTTGGGCTTTGTTGCGGCTTTCTTTGTTGGATCTGTTGTTGCTGGGATGGAAGTTGACGCTATTTTTGCTGGATATCCTGGGGACTTGTTCGTTCTTCTGGCAGGGGTTACCTTCTTCTTCGCTATTGTTCAGAATAACGGAACCATTGACTTAATCACTAGTTGGGGTCTGAAATTGGTCAGAGGGAACATCGGTCTGATCCCTTGGGTCATGTTTGGGCTAGCGATTCTGTTGTCAAGCATTGGCACACAGGCTACTGCTTGTGTCATGATCATTGCTCCAATTGCATTAAAATTAGCTGCTCAATATAAAATAAATCCTGTTATGATGGGTTGCTTAGTTGTTATTGGATCGACTGCTGGCGCCTTCTCGCCTCTTAATCTCTTTGGCTTGATCGTCAAAGGAGTTATGGAAACGAGTGCCATTCCGCATGAGCCGGGACTACTCTTCCTAAATACAGTCCTCTTTTGCACGATAGCTTCAGCAATTTTGTACGTCGCTATGGGAGGGTTACGCTTGCTAAAGCAGGACTCATCACAGGTTTTAGTAGCGGCTACTTTGGAAGACGGTATGGAACGTAATGAAAACAGGTTAACTTGGTATAAAGGAATGACACTTTTAGGTATAGGTGTTTTGATCATGATGGCTCTTGTGCTAGAAATGAATATGGGCTTTTCTGCTCTTATAGTGGGCCTTGTGTTAACATTGATGGCTCCACAAAAGAACTCAAAGGTACTTGCGACCTTGCCTTGGACGGTAATCTTTATGATTACAGGAATCGTGACGTACGTAGGAGTGCTTGAAAGTATTGGAGCTCTCGATTATTTGACAGAGCTAATAGCATCGGTGGAAAGCTCTGTTGTCGCCGCTCTCGCAGCATCATATGTAGGCGGAATAATCTCGGCATTTGCTTCAACTACAGGATTCTTGGCGGCTATTATTCCGCTTGCAGCACCTATCCTTGAAGATCCGACTGTCTCGTCCGTTGGTGTTATTGCAGCAATCTCTATTGCTTCAAGTATTGTTGATTTAAGTCCGTTCTCTACAAGTGGAGCGTTATTGGTAGCGAACGCTCAAGGTATGAATGAACGTGAATTTTATACGAAACTCTTGACAGTAGCTGCTTTCATAGTAGTCCTTGCGCCAGGTCTAGCTTGGTTGGTATTTGTACTAATTGGAGTACCTTGGGGCTAATACTAGCACATACCTTTCTTGGAATCATTGAGATTTTCATCAACAAAAAGTGAGAGCGTTACCAATGGGAACGCTAAACAATAGTGAGATCACTTTATTGTAGGAGACGCAACAGAAATCCTTCATTAGATGTTCGCATTGCTGTCTCAAAAGGTCGCTAAAATAGCTAACCCTTTTGAGTCAGCAATTTTTTATAACATCAGAATATATAAATTTCAGACTCAGTATGCGTTATAAGATAAATAAATAATCAGAAAATTCATTGACTTTGTGAACATTGAAGATTATGATAATAACTATTAAAGTATACTGTATACAGTATACATAAAAGGAGTGAATGAAAAGATGGGTCCACTAACAGGAGCAAAGATTTTAGATGCATCCCAAATTATGGCTGGTCCGTATTGTACAATGGTGTTGGCTGATCTAGGTGCCGAGGTAATTAAAATAGAGAAGACTCAAGGTGGAGATGATTCTAGGCAAATGGGTCCCTATGTGAATGGTGAATCCACTTGTTTCTTTCAAATTAACAGAAATAAAAAGAGTGTAGCCTTAAATTTGAAGTCTGAAGAAGGTAAAAAGATATTCAATGAATTAGCGAAAGAAGCAGATATTATTGTTGAAAATTACCGTCCAGGTGTAACAAAATCATTAGGAATTGATTATGAATCGATGAAAGAGTTGAATGACGGGATTATTTATTGCTCGATCTCAGGCTACGGGCAAACGGGTCCTTATTCGCATAAAGGTGGTTTTGACTTAGTAGCCCAAGGAATGACGGGGTTAATGAGCATGACTGGCCTACCAGGTGAGAGACCCTTGAAATCAGGTGTAGCAGTTTATGATATTGGTGCCGGAGTTACTGCAGCTTATGCCATTTTAGCTGCATACATTCACAAACTAAAATCGGGAAAAGGGCAACAAGTAGATATTTCGTTAGCAGAGTGTGGTCTTCCTTGGTTTACGTGGGAAGCTGCTGCCTATTTTGCAAATGGAACAATTCCGGAACCATCCGGTTGGAGACATCGGGTGTCTGCTCCTTATCAAGCGATTCAAGCGAAAGACTCTTTTATGATGGTAGGATGTGCAAATCAACGAACATGGGAAAAGTTTTGTGAACATGTTCTTGCAAAACCAGAATGGCTGAATGATGAAAGATTCCAAACAAATTCCCTTAGACATCAGCATGTTGAAGAGCTAGAAAAAGAAATCGAAGAAATTACAATAACCATGGATGCAAGCTATTGGATAAATAAATGTGAACAGGCTGGTGTGCCTGCAGGGCCAATCAATAACTTTGCAGAAGCAGTCAATAATGAACACTATCTCGAAAGAGAAATGATTCAGGAACTGGAGCATCCACTACTAGGGAAAATGAAAACAATCGGATCTCCGACGAAGTTTTCTGAAACGAAGGCTGAAATTAAAACTGCTGCACCTCTATTAGGAGAGCATACGGAAGAAGTATTATCAAAACTTGGATATTCCACAGAAAATATACAATCATTCATAGAAAAAGGTGCCGTAAAGCAGTATTCACCAGTTGCTGAAAATTCACGATAAACGTGTAACAAGTAACCGAAAAGCCAACTCATACAAAGGAGAGGATGAATAAAATGCTTCACGAATTTAATGGAATTATGCCTCAATTGCATTCATCAGTTTATGTAGCCCCTGGTGCTCAGTTAATCGGACAGATTATTGCGGATGAGAACGCAACAATTTGGTTTAATGCAGTATTAAGAGGAGATAATGAAACGATTAAAATTGGTAAGGGTTCGAATATTCAGGATGGCTCAGTCATCCATGTTGACGAAGGTTTTCCAGTTATCATCGAAGAAAATGTAACAGTTGGCCATAATGTTATCTTGCATGGATGCACTGTAAAAAAGGGTGCATTAATTGGAATGGGGGCAACGGTATTAAATGGCGCGATTATTGGAGAGGGAGCACTAGTCGCAGCCGGAGCTGTCGTGGGTGAGGGAAAAGTAGTTGAGCCGTGGACACTAGTTGCGGGTGTCCCAGCAAAACCGATTAAAAAACTGTCAGAAGATAATGTAGCAAGAATGGAAGATGGAGCTAAGCATTATGTAAAAAAGGGTCAACAATTCAGCCAACAAAATATAAAGCAGCACGTATAGATATTTCTAACCTAAGAATTCACTGTTTTTCTCAAATGAATAGGCTATAGGTCAAAAAAATATTTAAGGAGAGATGAAGCATGTCTGTTGAAAATACCATTGAAGTTGGGCAAGTCATTCTCGAACGTTTTGGTGCGGTTGCTCAGTTGACTCTATCTCGGCCAAGCGCACTTAATGCGATGACTTGGGAGATGTATCAGCAGCTGGAAGAATATTTAACAGCTCTTGCAGATGATACGCAGGTTCGCGTACTAGTCATTCGTGGTGATGGGGATAAGGCGTTGGCAGCAGGTACAGATATTAGTCAGTTTAAAGGATTTACTGGTCAGGATGGTATTAACTATGAAATAAAAATTGATCGTATTATTAATAAGTTGGCAGCATTTCCAAAACCTACGATTGCGGCAGTTCATGGGTACGCGATTGGAGGGGGGATGATTATCGCAACAGCTTGTGACCTACGTTACGCAACGCTAAAGGCACGATTCGGAGCCCCTATGTCTCGGACACTAGGAAACTGCCTAAGTCTCGAAAACTATCAAAGGTTAGTAAAGGAACTAGGTGCCATGCGCACCAAGGAATTACTCTATACCGCCAGACTTGTTTCCGCTGAAGAAGCCATTTCTATTGGTTTTTTAACAGCTATCTTTGAAGAAGAAGAATTTTTTGATAATGTCCTAGAGATTGCTACTAAAATTAGTAAGAATGCTCCACTAACGGTCGATGCAACGAAAGAAGCTATTTATAGACTTAACAAGAATAACGGTTTGATTAATTCTGAACATGAGTTTGACGATATTATTTCTAAGGTATATGGAAGCAGGGATTTTGCAGAAGGAGTTGCAGCCTATATCGAGAAGCGTTCACCCGTTTGGGAGGGGAAATAAACAAAACTAAGTTAAAGTAACATTTACAAAAGGTAACGGAATAAATTCGTTACCTTTTTTTGTAGAATGAGAGGCTTGGAACTAATAAATGTTTCAATTGAAACGTTTTTTTGTTCCATATTCGTTTCAAAAAGAAACACGAAACAATCTACTAAGTGAAACAATCTGATTATTAAAGGCTTTTTAAGTTGGCACAATAGTTGCATTAGAATAAGTGTAGAGAAAATTATAAAAATTAAAATCTGTAAAATAAGGGGAGAAACATAATGTTTGAAGAAAAAATGGATTTAAGATTACCAGGACCGGTTCAGGTACCGAAAGAGATTCAACGAGCAATGCTAAGAAGTTTCGACCATCCGATGATGGACTATCGCAATTCAGCATTTCAAGAAGTGCTGCAGGAAACGATTGAAAAAGCAAAGACCATTTTTCAAACAAAAAATATGGTTGTTCCACTTACAGCAAGTGGTGCATCTGCATTAGAAACGGCGATAATTAATACGGTAGGAGCGAATGATACCATCATTCTTTGTGTGATTGGTTACTTTGGCGAATACCTGCAAGGAATTACTACCCATTTAGGTTGTAAAGTTATTCGTGTTGATGCTGAGTGGGGAGAGGTTATTGACCCTGAGGATGTTAGAAAAGCGTTAAAAGACAATCCAGAAGCTAAAGCGGTATTTGCAACTCATTGTGAAACGTCTACATCGGCAATAAATAATATTAAAGATATCGCGGCTATTGTTAAAGACACGGATGCTATTTTCATGGTTGATGCGGTAAGTTCTATTGTAGGTACACCGCTTTACATGGATGAGTGGGGGATCGATATTGTTGCAACTGGAGGACAAAAGGCTTTAATGCAGCCGCCGGGTCTTGCTCTAATTACAATGAGTAATAAAGCTTGGGACGTAATTGAGAAACATCAATGCCCGTCATTCTACTTTGATTTAAAGTTATATCGAAAAGACATAGAAGCTGGAGTTGGGACACCTTATACACCAAACATTGCTCTAGTTTGTGGATTGCTAGAAGCATGCAATATGATCGAAAGAAGCGGTGGTATTGAGAGCGAATATAGACGCCATGAAGCGCTTCGTGATATGACTCGTGCTGGTGTTCGCGCCTTAGGACTTGAATTGTTAGTCGATGATTCTGCGGCAAGCCCAACCTTAACTGCAGTGAAGTTAGAGAATGCTGACGAATTTAGGAAGATGATGCGAGAGGAGTTTCATATCGCACTAGGTGGAGGTCTTGGCAAAGTCAAAAATAAGCTGCTCCGTCTCGGTCACATGGGCTATACCGATGCGGCTGATATGTTAAAAATGTTTGCAGCAATTGAATTAAGTTTGAAAAAGAGCGGTCACTCAGTTGAACTTGGTGCTGGGGTATCAGCAGCACAAAGGCATTGGCTTGAAAACCCGAATTGCTAAAAGGAATCTTTTAAAGGAGGAGTGATGGGATGAGTGAATATTATAGAGAAAAATTTAGCTCAGAAAGCTAATCTCGATACAGTCATTCCAAGAGAAAGGGTGATACTTGAGCCTAGTTTTATGTTCATCTCTGAAAACAGTGCTTTAAGTGTCATCAACGAATTTCGCGATTTAGGTTATCAAAAAGTTCTTTATCCTTCTCAGACCATTTTTGAATTAGATCCTGATATTCCTTTTAACCAAAGGACGGAAATGAAAGATTTCTGTGATGTTAATGGGTTGAAAATACTTGATAAATGTGGGAGTTTCTTAAGTGATTTGCTGATCGGGAAGCAGAATAATCTACATGACCTAGTTGTTGCTGGGGTTGATCGCTCTATTGGTGTACTTGGAGCTTTTGGAGCTGTTCCTCTCATTATTTCTCCATCATCAATGGCTCGTTGTCTCGGTACTGGAAAAGTTGAGATGATTATTCCAGAAACGGTCTATATTGAAATTAGCGGTTTTTTAAAAAGTGGTGCAAACGCTGAAGGTATATGTGACTATTTATTGGATTATTTTGAAGATAGTTTAGTAGGTTGTGGGATTATTGTTGGTGGAAACACAATCGAACAGCTAGATCATGAAGGACGAGGAAGGATTACTAGATTTATTCACGATTCAGGAGGTGCACTGGGTATTATTTCTCCTGATGGTCCAAATGGGCAAGTCGAAAGTGTTGTTAAAATAAAAGCACATTGTATTCCTGAGGTACATTAGCTACCCTAATATGAATAAGAAAGCAATGAAAGTCATGTAATCTATTAAATCCTCTTTATTTCTCTTGGCATATGGTTGAGATCGTTTACAATATAGATAAAACTCTTTCCAAATGTGAAGTGAATATGGAGGTTTTCATATGTCTGAGTTCGCTATTCTAGCCCCAATTGAGGAATTAATGAAAGTTGCAGAGGAAGCCTGTAGAAAAACTGGAGAAACGATTCCCGTGCTGAAGGTTAATTTTGATGAAGCCGTTTCTATGGCTAAGAAGTTTGAAAAAGACGGGACAGAAGTGATTATTAGTCGAGGAACGGTAGGACTGAGAATTATCGAATCGGAAGTAAGTATTCCGGTCGTACAGATTCCTATTACCGGCTATGATTTATTACGAACGATTATGGAAGCACGTAAACATGGTGAAAAAATTGGGATAGCCGATACTCTTGACGTTCTTCAAGGAATTGAAAGTATTGAATCTGCGCTTGGCTGTACCATTGAAAAATACAGAATAGAGTCTTTATCAGAAGTAGAAATAGGGGTTCAAACTCTGCTGGACCGGAAGATTGATGTTCTAATTGGAAAAGGCATTTATGTCAATAAAGTAAAAGACACGAACGTAAAAACCGTGATATTGTCATCCGGTGTAGAATCTGTTATCCAGGCAATTAAAGAAGCGAAAAGCTTACTAGAGGTTCGACGTTCTGAACTAGCACGGACGAAGCAATTACAGGCAATTCTAGACTTTATTGCAGATGGGGTAATTGCCGTCGATGAACATGGGATTATTACTGTGTGTAATCCATCTGTCCATAGTATTCTGAATATTCCGTATGATCGAGTCGTTGGAAAGTCGATCGATGATATTCTCGTAAACTCAGGGATGAAAAAGGTTATTTCTTCAGGTAAGGAGGAACTGAACCGAATTGAGGAAGAGAATGGTGTCAAAATTATCATAAATCGAATTCCAATCCGCCACGAGGATAAAGTATTTGGAGCTGTATGTACCTTCCAGGAAATTCAAAAGTTACAGCAGCAAGAGCAGGAAATTAGAAAAAAATTATTGCATCGTGGACATGTGACTAAATATCGCCTCGACAACATCGTTGGAGAAAGCAAAACTTTTCAAACAGCGATTGATAAAGTGAAAAAGTATTCACAGGTTGACTCTACCGTATTGTTAACTGGTGAAACAGGTGTAGGTAAAGAAGTATTTGCCCACTTGATACATAGCTATAGTAAACGTTCAGAAGGACCATTTGTTGCGGTTAACTGTGCAGCGATACCAGGGAATTTGTTAGAAAGTGAATTGTTTGGCTATGTGGAGGGGGCTTTTACGGGAGCAAGGAAAGGTGGAAAAACTGGTTTATTTGAACTCGCTCATCAAGGGACAATTTTTCTCGATGAAATTGGTGAGTTGGCTGAACCGTTGCAGGCACAGCTTCTAAGGGTGCTACAAGAAGGTGAAGTGATGCGACTTGGTGATGAGAGAGTGATACCGATAAACACGAGAGTGATCGCAGCTTCCAATCGTGATTTTGAAAAGATGGTTGAAGAAGAAGGATTTCGTGCTGATCTGTATTATCGTCTTAATATCCTGGACATTATGATTCCTGCATTACGTGAAAGAATCGATGATATTCCATTGTTGGCTAATTACTTTATAGGTGAGCTTAAGCAAAATATTCAAAGAGATATAGTTGGCTTTGATGCCGAAGCGATGGGGATTTTGCAAAGCTATCACTGGCCCGGGAATATTCGTCAACTCCGAAATATTGTTGAAAGAACAATGATACTCTCGCTGGATAAGGTAATAAATGGAGACACAGTAATGATAGCCGGTGGTAAGGACTTTTTAACGATAAAAAACGAGCATAGTCATAGAGATTCGAATGTGCATGATCAAGGGAGTCTTCAGGATTATAAGCGAGAATATATTCTAGATGTATTGGAACAGGTGAATGGAAATAAAACGGAAGCCGCAAAGATTTTAGGAATAGGCCGTACGACTTTATGGAGAAAAATAAATAACAAATAAAGGAGAATGACTTATGAAGGAAACTATGACAATACCCCCTTTAGACGAAAAAGTCATTTCACGTTTAATCACTATTTTTGGTGAAGATCGCATTCTGACAAGCAATACCGATATGATGACTTATTCTTATGATGCATCCTTCGAAACTCAAATGCATCCAAAAAAACCTCAGGTAGCTGTTATCGCTCTTTCGACAGAAGAGGTTAGTGAATGTGTTAAGCTCGCCAATGAATACAAAATCCCGTTGTATCCTAGAGGAGCTGCCACTGGGCAAACAGGTGGCGCTGTCTCGACAAAAGGCGGAATCATGTTGGACCTTTCAAAAATGAATCGGATTTTAGATATTGATTACCGAAACATGCAAGTGATGATTGAGCCTGGTGTTGTACAGAACGATTTAAACGAAGCATTGAAACCTTATGGATTACGATTTCCGCCTGATCCAGGTAGTGCCAACATGTGTACGATAGGTGGGATGGTTGCGAATAATTCGAGTGGACTTCGTGCTGTAAAGTATGGTGTAACCCGACATTACGTCCTTGGGATGGAAGTTGTCCTTCCCACTGGGGAAATCATTGTAACGGGCGGTGCCAAATCAAAAGCATTAAAATCTGTTTCAGGTTATGATCTGGCTCATCTAATGATTGGTTCAGAAGGAACGCTAGGAATTGTGACTCGTCTTCGTTTGAAATTATTACCTTTACCGGTGTCGAGAGGAATTGTTCTTTGTTCCTTTGAAAGATTAGAAGATGCAGGGGATGCAGTTAACGCAGTTTTCTCTTCAGGTTTGCAACCTTCGGCGATTGAAATCATGGATTTTAACTGTACGAAAGCAGTGAACATGATGAAGCCAGAACTGAGACTGCCTCTCGACAATGAAGCAGTTCTCGTATTTGAAGTAGATGGAGCGATTGAAGAAGTCTCGTCCCAGGTAAATCGATTAAAGAAAGTAGTTGAAAAATATACCAACTATTTGAAATTTAGTGACGAACCTGAAGAGTGTGAACAGCTTTGGCAAGCAAGAAAACTGGTCGGTGCATCAGTAGGTCTCTTGAAGCCAGGTGGATTCCGAGTGTATGGGGGAGAAGATATATGTGTTCCGATTTCCCGTTTACCTGAAACGTTACGTGAGATCCATAACATCGCAAAGAGGTACGGAATAATCTGCGGTATTTACGGGCATGTCGGTGATGGAAACATGCATACAGGTCCAGTTGTAAATCTCAATAACGAAGTAGAAATGGAAAACGTTCAAAAAATGATTGATGATATTCATCAGCTCGCGATCAAAATGGAGGGCACAACAACTGCAGAGCATGGTGTAGGAATTGTCAGAGCGAAATATATGGATGTAGAGCATGGTCCAGCCATGGAAGTTATGCGTGCAATTAAAAGAACGCTTGATCCCAACAACATTTTAAATCCAGGGAAGATGGCACTACCAAACTAAAAACTAGAGGTGAGACAACGTGAAAACATTAACTCCGGAAGAGTCAATGAATACATGTGTGCGTTGCGGCGCATGTCGTGGTGTATGTCCCACGCTTGATATAACGGGAAGAGAAGCAGATGGTCCAAGGGGCCGGGTGTTAATGGCGCGTAGCTTGTTAAACGGAGAAATCACGGTGGACCAAGAAATTAAGGATCAACTGGATCGCTGTCTGCTTTGTTCCGCTTGTGTGGATGTATGCCCAATAGACGTACAGGTTCCTGACATCGTCATGCTTGCCAAAGAAAGAATTGCAGCAACGACTGAAATGGCGACGTATCATGATCGAGGGGAAAAAGTTGATATAAAACAACCGGCATACCCCGTGCGCTCCTTTAAAGATTTTTTCTTTGATAAAGTATTAGCAAATCAAAAACGATTGAACACGGTTGGGGATTTACTATGGATTTATCAAAAAAGTGGCTTACAGACGGTAACAAGAGGTATAGGAATTATGAAACTGTTCCCAGAACAGATGCGATTAATGGAAAGAATTACTCCTGATATATTACCTCCAGCTAAAAGAAAGCCTCACCCTGAGTATACACCTCGTGCAAATGAGCAAAATGAATCAAGGGGTCGGGTTGCGTTTTTCCAAGGGTGTATTATGGATGTAATGTTTAGAGAAACAAATAAAAACTCTATTAAACTACTATCTAAAACTGGTTTTGATGTCGTAACACCCACGTCGCAGATGTGTTGTGGTGCCTTGCACCATCATAGTGGAAAAAAAGATAAAACAATCGAACTAGCAAAGGCCAACATAGAGGCTTTTGAAAATGCGAACGTCGACTATATTATTTCAAATGCCGGTGGTTGTGGTGCTGCTCTAGTAGAGTACGTCGAGTTGTTTCGAGAGGATCCTGAATGGTTGGAACGAGCAAAAAGATTTTCTGAGAAGATTCGTGACATTAGTGAAATCGTTCATGAAAAAGGGGATTTACCAAAAACAATTGGTAAAGGTGAACGTGTAACCTATCAGCCTTCCTGCCATCTTCAATACGTTATGAAGGTGAAGGACGCACCAGCTAAACTGGTTAAGCGTATACAGGATGTTGAATACGTTGAACTTCCTGAAAAGAAGTTTTGTTGCGGTTCAGCAGGGATTTACAACTTATTACAACCGGAGTTGGCTAATCAAATTTTAGATAAGAAGATGAAAAAGGTGAAGGAAACGGAAGCTGCAGTACTGATAACCGCCAACCCTGGGTGCTTTTTGCAAATGAAATTAGGCATTCATAAGGAAGGTATGGAAAAAGTCATTGAAGCTAAGCATGTTGTTGATTATTTGGTTGAATCAATTGAAAGAGCAGAAAGCGTTTAAAAACGGAATAGAGCTAGAAACATCCATCTAAAAGGAGATGAAGGTATGCGAACGATAAGAGAACAGTCTTTAGAACTTCATAAGCAAGCAAAAGGAAAGTTAAGCGTAAACATAAAGGTAGATGTGCAGAATGCCCATGATTTAAGTTTAGTCTATTCTCCAGGTGTCGCAGAACCATGTAAAGAAATTCACGAGAACCCTGAAAAAGTATATGATTATACGATTAAAGGAAACTTAGTAGCTATTGTATCCGATGGGACTTCTGTTCTTGGTTTAGGAAATATTGGCGGAGCAGCGTCAATGCCTGTTATGGAAGGAAAATCAGCTCTGTTTAAAGCATTTGCTGATATTGATGCCTTCCCAATTTGTTTAAATATTACGGACCCTGAACAAATTATTCAAACGGTTAAAGCAATGGAACCAACGTTTGGTGGGATTAATTTAGAAGATATATCGGCTCCAAATTGCTTTATTATTGAAGAAAGATTAAAGAAAGAAATGAATATCCCAGTCTTCCATGACGATCAGCACGGAACAGCTATTGTTACAGCTGCCGGATTAATTAATTCCTTAAAGCTTGTTAACAAAAAGTTAAGAGATAGTACGGTTGTTGTTAATGGTGCTGGAGCAGCAGGAATTGCCATAACAAAATTACTTTTTAACATGGGAGTTTATGACATTATCCTGTGCGATTCTAAGGGTGCAATTTATTCGGGGCGCAGTAATGGCATGAATGACATGAAAGAATCGATTACGAAAATAACCAATAAAAACAATTTAAAAGGCTCATTACAGGAAGTGATTAAAGGAACAGATGTGTTTGTTGGTGTATCTGTTGCGAGGGCATTAACAAAAGAGATGATTCTTACAATGAAAGAGGATCCAATTATATTTGCAATGGCGAATCCTGATCCTGAAATTATGCCTGCTGAAGCGATAGCTGCGGGTGCAGCAGTTATCGGGACTGGACGATCAGATTTACCAAATCAAGTCAATAATGTTCTTGCTTTTCCTGGGATTTTTAAGGGAGCATTAAAGGTTTTCGCCTCTGAAATAAATGAAGAGATGAAATTAGCTGCTGTATATGCCATTTCAAATTTAGTTGACCCTGAAGAGCTTACGAATGAATATATCATCCCGAATGTTTTTGATAGTCGAGTGGTCGAAGCAGTAGCAGATGCAGTTGCACAAGCTGCTATGGATACAGGAGTTGCTAGAAGAGTAGAAAATTTGTCTATCTAAATAACGCAACTCAAATAGTGCAGAATGAAAGGAATCGTGTTATGAAGTTTGCTAGATTTGCTAAAGACTCGGAAGTATTTTACGGAGTTATTACTAATGGCATTATTAAGGTAATCAAGGGTGATATGTTTGGAGAATGGGAAAACACAGATCAATTATTTTCTGCGAATGAAGTAAAATATTTAGCACCATTAGAGCCAAATCAAATAATTGGAATTGGTGTGAACTATGTTGGTAAGGTAGAAGATCTTCCTACTACATTACCTGAAGTACCTGTATTTTTCTTTAAACCATTAACAACAATCATTGGCCCTGAAGAAGAAATCGTTATACCTGCTGCAATTGACCATGTAAAGTTTGAATCAGAATTAGCGATCATTATTGGGAAAAACGCTAAAAATGTTGCCGAAGAAGATGTATTAGACTATGTATTTGGTTATACGATAGGAAATGATGTTACAGCACCTCAATATTTCAGTGAAGATGGTACAAGGACGATTGGTAAATCATTTGATACGTTTACTCCCTTAGGTCCTTTCATTGAGACTAAGCTTGATCCATTTAACGTTAAAATAGAAGCGAGAGTAAATAATGTAGAAATGCAAAACAGTGCAACTGAATTAATGATTGTTCCGATTCGCAAGATGATTTCCTATCTTTCAAGTGTAATGACTTTAAAAAAGGGCGATGTCATTTTAACAGGAACCCCTCTTGGTGCTGAATTTGTAGGAGCGGGTGATATTATAGAATGTGAAATTAAAGAAATAGGGACTCTTCGTAATACCTTTGTATCTGCAAAAGAAACAATCGAGGTTAATTAGACATAATATGCCATGGCTTAAACGTCGTGGTTTTTCTACTTTTAAAGGATAACTCACTCTAATTGAAGATCTTTCATTTAAGTTGCCAGCCAAAACCAAAGTGTATTTAGTTGTCTAACACATTGACTGTTTTTAGAAAATTGTGTATTATCAGACTAAAATTATGTATACTGTATGCGATGATAAGTTGTTTTTTAAAGTGAGGTTTAGTAGAAATTAAGGCAATGTTGGCCTTCATTGACGAGGAGGATTAAAATGAATCAAATGAACAGCAACACCGTACTTTCTATTAAGAACATTGTCTGGAACCGAGGGGGAAAGCAAATTTTAAATGAGGTTTCATGGGATATTCAAAACGGTGAACATTGGGCGCTTCTAGGTTTAAATGGGTCAGGAAAAACAACTCTTCTTAAGATTATTACAGGATACCTTTGGGCAAATAGTGGAGAGGTTACTGTACTAGGCAACCATTTTGGGCATACAAATATTCCTGAATTACGCAAATCCATTGGGTGGGTGAGTTCCTCATTAGATGAGAGGTTTCAACGCTTGAAGTAGTATTAAGTGGCAAATATGCTTCTATTGGATTATTTGAGGAAATTACCGAGGAGGATATAGTCAAGGGAATTCAACTACTTGAACAATTTAGGATAAGATCTTTAGGCGATCAACTTTTTAGTTCTCTTTCTCAAGGTGAAAAAAGAAGAACAATGATTGCACGCGCATTAATGTCTGCACCACGGTTGTTAATCTTGGATGAGCCCTGTAATGGATTAGATATCTATTCTAAGGAAGAGCTTTTATCGACCATTGAAGGATTGACCACAACACCTGGTGGGCCAACCATAGTATATGTTTCACACCATATAGAGGAGATTGTCCCGTCTATATCCCACGCTTTGTTACTAAACTCTGGTAGTGTAATAGCTAAAGGAGATAAAAAAACGATACTAACAGAAACGTTGTTAGAGAAAACGTTTCGTCTCCCGATATTACTAGAGTGGGAGAATGATCGCCCTTGGTTGCGTATTAAATCATTGGTAGAGAAAGTGTAGAATAGATTTTATCGAAAAAAACTGTTGAGAGTGTTTTGGATTAAGGTTAAATCTTATTCTATCAACTAATGATTATAATAGTAAAAATATTCTGAAAGTGGTAAAATAGTCCATAGATCTTTACCTAAATAGACCGATAATAATTATGAGGTTTTATTTTTTTCAGGAAGTTAGCCCGTTTAAACTCAGGGTATAAAGAAACTACATATGAAACGAGGGGGAAAAGTGAATATTATCATTGCACCAGATTCATTTAAAGGCTCGATATCAGCCCCGAAATTGTGTTCAATTTTAAAAAAAGGTGTATTAAAGGTCTTCCCCGATGCCAACATAAGCGAAATTCCGTTAGCTGATGGTGGTGAAGGAACGCTGGAAAACATGGTCTATGCATCTGGTGGTCGGGTTATGATGACGAGCGTACAAGGACCTTTACAAAAACTAGTAAACGCATCATACGGAATCTTAGGTGACAATGAAACAGTAATTATTGAGATGGCCCAAGCATCAGGCTTACCATTAGTATCTGAAAGGGAAAAAAATCCACTACTAGCAACAAGTTATGGTACCGGTGAACTAATAAAACATGCCTTAGGTGAAGGCTACCGTAAATTTGTGATTGGCCTAGGTGGAAGTGCTACAAATGATGGTGGTACTGGAATGTTAAACGCATTAGGAGTTAAATTTTACGATGAAATTGGACAAGAATTAAAAAATACTCTTGATGTGCTTTCTAATTTATCATTTCTGGATGATTCTGAAATCGATTCAAGAATACAAGAATCTTCTTTTACAATTGCGAGTGATGTAGAGAATACCTTGTGTGGTCTAGAGGGAGCTTCATTCGTTTTTGGTCCACAAAAAGGAGCAACTCCTGAGATGGTCGAACAACTCGATGAAGCCCTTTATAATTTTAGTGAAGTAGTTTTCAAACAAAAGAATATCAACATGCGCGAAATCGTTGGTGGGGGTGCTGCTGGAGGAATGGGAGCTGCACTCGTTACCTTTCTAGGGGCAGAGTTGAAGTCTGGAATTGAAGTTGTCATGGATTCAATCAATTTTGAAGAAATTGTTCAAGGAGTGGATTTAGTTATTACGGGGGAAGGTAAATTAGATTCTCAAACTCTTTCAGGAAAGGTGATTGCAGGAGTAACGAAAATTACCAACAAATATGAAATTCCTGTTATCGCTTTATGTGGAGGATTAGATCTTAACCATTCCCAACTTTCGAAATTAGGTGTACTTGCAGGATTTTCTATAGTACCTGGTCCATGTACTTTGGACTCTGCACTAGAAAATGCCCCGGATTGGGCAGAGGATCGAATTGTTCAGATCATGAGTATTGTGAAACAGTTTAGTTAATATCGATAAAAACCTTCAAAAGTTGAGAATTAGTACAAATAAGATTAGAATTTCAAAGGAGAAATGAAACATGAAACCTAAAGTGTATATTACTAGAAAGCTGCCAGATGAAATTGTAAATAAAATCAAAGAGGTATGTGAAGTATCAATGTGGGAAAAAGAAGATATCCCTGTTCCACGAGAAGTACTAGAGCAAGAAATTAAAGACGTAGATGGACTGTATTCTTTGTTAACTGAAACAATTGATGAACCACTTCTCGAAAAGGCTAAAAATCTAAAAATCGTAAGTAATATGGCTGTTGGATACAATAACATCGATGTTGAGGCAGCAACTAAAAAGGGTATTATGATCACAAATACTCCAGGTGTTTTAACCGAAACAACAGCTGACTTAACCTTTGCGCTTTTAATGGCAACTGCCCGGAGAATTGTTGAGTCGTCCAATTATATAAGAGAAGGCAAATGGGAAACCTGGTCGCCAATGCTTTTGACAGGCCAAGATATTTATGGTTCAACATTAGGGATAATTGGGATGGGTAGAATTGGAGAAGCTTTAGCTAAAAGAGCGGCAGGATTCAATATGAAGCTACTATATCATAATCGAAGTCGGAAAGAAGAGCTTGAACAAGAACTAGGATTAAGTTATACCGATATGAATTCTCTACTGCGGGAATCAGATTTTGTATGTGTGCTAACTCCCTTAACACCAGAAACAAAGAACTTAATAGACTATGAACAACTTGCTCTTATGAAGGAAACAGCTGTCTTAATTAACACAGCCCGCGGTGGAGTTGTCAATGAAGAAGCTTTATATGAAGCTTTGAAAAACGGTGAAATTTGGGCAGCGGGACTAGATGTTTTTGAGCAAGAGCCAATTTCAATGGAAAACCCTTTATTAAGTCTTCCAAATGTAATTGCCATACCACATATAGGTAGCGCAAGTATCACCACTAGAAAGAACATGGCAAAATTGGCCGCAGATAATTTACTGCAGGGGTTAAGTGGGAAAGAACCTAAAAATCTTGTGAATCAGATAGTGAAAAGTTAACGATATAAAAAGTAGCCTCTGGTATCTTCATTAATGGAATTCTCATAAGCCTTCAAAACTAGAAGAATTGTCATAAGGGATAGACTTCTTACATAAAATATTTATATTCTTTGCGATATTTTTGAAGTCGTAAAATTCTTAATGCATTCTAGATGAGATGAGGGGACTATTTGTCTAACGCCGGTGAAAGAGCTTTAGCTGCAGCGACACAATTGGAGAAAATTGGGTTTGTTGATTTTACGGTGGATCTAGTAAGAGGAGTCTATCAGGTAATTTTGAACGGCTCTATAGAACAATTAAAAGCATATGCTGAGTTTGTATCATCTGTAGCTAAAACGCTTGAAGATTATCAAGCAGAGGTTATTGGAGCAAACGGACAAGAAGAGTTAAATACTAAAGCAGATAGTTATATTAAAGAAATTTTCCAATTGGAGCCAACCACTTCTACCCACGCATTAACTGATGACCAGTATAATAATATGATGGAACACTTCTCCGGAGTAACGATTACTACTGGTAATGAAAGTAAGTCTTTTGATAATTTAACCGAAAAAAGTGGGACTCGATCAATTACAAATGAAAATTTAAGATTGCTTGTAATAGCTAAACTAAAGCAATCAGCAAAAGAGTCATATGACCTTATCAAAACTATACTTAAAATCGGTATGCAAAAAGTGGTAGTGACAAACGGTGAAATTTTTACAAAACTAACTTTCCATGTTGATACGCAAGATACTTACGAGAAAACGAACAACAACTATAACACAAGATCCTCGGGTTGGGGTCTTGGAGGAGCAGTTGGTGGGAGCATAGGTAAACTTTTTGGAGGAAGCCTGTCCGGAGGTTATCGTAGTAGCAACCTGAATGTCAGTGTTGTCAATGAAAAATCAACCGCTGCCTCGAATGTAAATGTTGATGTCTTGGGAAGTGTTAAAATCCAGTTCCGAACAGAAACATTTCCTTCAATAGACGCTTAAGTCATGGAAATTAAAGATTTTCTTGTGATGTTGCAATATGAAGTCCAAAAAAGTTTCGATTTTGTGGATGCGACTAAAGGAATCAAAGATAGCGATGCTTCGGTACTTCATATAGCATTGGAAAAAGTTGAAGTCGAATTGCCTGTTGCTTTCTCATCAAAAGAAATTGTATACAAACCCGCAGAGTCCACACATTTTGCTCCCGCAGTAAAACGTTTAAGATTGCCTTACAATGAAAAAACTGTTATTGATAAACACTACTTACCTAGAAAAGAGTTAAAGGGGAGTTCAATTAACGTAGAAATTATGGGGCCTAATGAAAAGATAGACGAAAAATATTCTTCTGAATTAATTGGACGAATAAAAGTAACTATGAAACCGATTATGAAGTAAACCTCAAAACGGAACCTTTTAACAAAAAGGTTCCGTTTTGACTTATTTAGCATTAAATGCATTTAATCCTACTCGTCAGATTCTTCACCTGGTCTTGATGCTTGAGTAGGGAGTGTGTCCCAGAAACTTGTATCAGCCGATTCTATGGAACCATCAGCAATTGCTCGAACCGCTGAATCAAGAGTTGTAATGGTTTGTCTAATTAAATACCCATTACTCTTTTGTCCCAAAGCGTAAGATTCGATATAGTGATCAGACATCCCACGCATTTCAAATAGCAGCGTCGAAATATCATAGCGAACTGCTGCTCCGTTACGACCAATATTTTCGCCAGAACCTCCATTATACTTACCAATATGACCCCAGCCAGTAGTTTCAATTGCATTATATACAACAGCGCCCAGTTTCTTAGAACCTTCCAAGACTTCTGGTTTTACTTGCGAATTCGTTGGGTGAAGGATTGAACCTGAAACCAATTCACCTTCTGTTTGGCTTGTAGTACCTTGATGATGCAAATCAATCATGTAGTCAATCTCATATTTTTCAAACACATTTTCATGTAAAGCTTTTACTTCAACTTCCATATCACTCGTTGCTTTCGCATGTTCGCGATTTAAATCAACCTCGTTTGCATTGTAACGAGTAAGGTGACGATCTCCGTCTGCTAAATAGTTATCGAGGGAGAAGTTGACATCTCCCATCGCACCATCTGCATTTAACATTGGGATCACCATTATATTTACGTTATCCAGAACACTTTTTGTTTTATTAGTACCCAAATGTTTAATGAATTCAAGTGCACCTTCAGTTGTCAGTTGTTCATTTCCGTGCTGCTGAGTTAAGAAGAGAATCGTAGGATTATTCGGGTTAGAGATGTATTTAGCTAAGTAAATATCGCGGCCCTTTACAGTTTGACCGATTACTTCTAGCTCCATCGCTTCTTGTTTACCGTCTTGTGTTTTAAGGTAATCTACCATACTCTCATAAGTATGTAGGATCGAAGTTTGAATTGATCCATTCCCAGCTCCTGGTCCTTCACCAACCGCTCCAACTGGAATAGCAACCGCAGAAACAGCTCCAAGTGCCAATAAACTAGATAATGATACAGACAAGACTTTCTTTTTTAAATTCATCAAATCTCCCCAATCCATTTTGTATGTATAGTTACAAAAAGTAACTTACTCTCTATTAATCCTATCGTTTAAACCTCCAACTGTTAATAGCGATAAACACCCAAAGTTATGACACGTTTTTCTATGAGAAAAGAAGCGTGCAGAACTGAGGGGGAAAATAAATGCTCGTAAAACCAGAGAAGAGAATCTATTAGACAATTAACTAGTTCTATTAACTTTGCAATTAGTAGAGGTAAAAGTCATATAAATTTTTTCAACTAGGCTCACGAAAGAAAATATTGTCGAAAAAATTCTATTATGTACCAATAATTGTAGATTGCCCTAAAAAGCGCCTAGGCAAAGTAGGCTAGTCTCGCACAAAGACTACCTTACTCTGCCTAGCTCTATGACATTGTTGGGATGTAATGAGTGGATGAACCGACGGGATAGCAGGATACATAATATTGTTCCTTTCATTGTTATGGGAGGGATCTTTTCTCCCTGTTTGAGGATGAATATATGGCCCAGAAGGATCATCAGATATAAATTGATTTTGCGCAGAATGAAAACGAGTGAATAAAATATGTCCTACCTCATGTGCCAATGTATAAGTATCAGCTGCTCGATCTGACAGTGCAATGTGTCCAAATAATTTAAAATCGGATTCATTTCTGAAATCTTCAAAATCTGGGAGTGCAACACCTACAGTTTGTCTTCCTCCAGCAAAAAAATCGCCACTTAAATAAACAACATAAATTGCCATTCTATGGTTAGTGTGCCGTTTCGTTTGTTGGATTAATGAATCAACCGCTCCACCTTTACTCATCGTTTCACTACTTGTCAGTGAAGTGGCGTTTAGAAGTAGTGGAGAGAAAAACGTTCCCCCTGAAACAAAATTGATAATATCTGTTCCCCCAACCTTCCATGTTTGATTAGCAGTACGAATATCTTGATTTAATCGAGTACGACATCGTTTCCCATTTTCTCCTGAAAGGGCATCTCTAGTGAAAATTCCATACACATAAACTGTATAAGTAGCCAAAGTTATATAACCCCTTAATGTTTAAACTATTAATACAGTTTATTAATGAAGAGGACAGGATGATTAGGTGAAGGTAATTGGTTTTTAAAAAAGGCTAAACAAACATTGTGGTTTTTATTTTTTGCGTAGTTTTACGAACTCTAGTGGGCTAGGGAATAAAATGATTCAAAAAAAACCTCTTCAACTTGAAGAGGTTTATAAATAGAGCTTTGGTTTGGAATCAGGTGTGCCTTCATCATAACGTGAATAAGGCTTCTTCTTCTTATCCATTACTAGAGAACTACAAGCATCTGAGAAATCGTAGGGGATGAATTGTTTGTACTTGTCAGGAAAAATCACTGCATTTTTGTAATCTCTATATGGTTGGTCAATCGTTTTATAATCACGATCACGTTGTGTTTTCATATGGTTAACAATAACTGTTCCAATATATCTACCTAATTGGAGCCCTTCATCATTATCTGAAGGGAAATGAACGCCCGCATACAATCGACTAACCGCATCGTCCTCAGCTATTTTGTGAAGCTTTCGTGCCTCTTCCGGGAAAAAGTAGCTAAGCAGAACTTCTGTACAGCCTGACATCGTGGCATGACCGGAAGGATACGTTGGAAAACGTGGTGTGCATAACAATGTTCTCATCTCTTGATCATATTGATCAGGTCTAGCTACATCCCATCGATATTTTAAATCCCAAACGATCATCATCGTATCATTAATCGCACCTTGTACAGCTGCCATGATCCGTGCTGCATGCGTCGGGCCAACTCCATAGGTATCAATTAAACGATCGATAACTGGTGTCCACTGTTTAGTAGGGGCTCCAGTTCCATAATAAATACCAATATTTCGTTGAGTAGGTGTCAAATTCTTTAACGCATCTTGGACTGTACGTAACTCCTTTTCAAAGTCAACCTGATTAGGATGTTTGATTGGGAGTTGCATTATTCTTCCATTTGGATCAAGAAAATCCCCGTTTCTGCCTCGCTTTAGATAAGAGAGAGACCAGGAACCTGCAAGGGGTGTGACCGGATTAGTAGGAGTTGTATCTTCTCGCGCGTAGGGTGTCTCTGACCAGAGTAAGTAATCGCTCAAAATTTTTCACCTCATTTTTTCTTTGTACTACATAATATGTAAGAAGAAAAGAGGTGTATAGACACTTTGTAAAGATATTAGCCTAAAATTCTGACATGAAGTGTGTCCTTTTCGTAACAGAAATCCAATTAGTTAGCTCCTTTAAGAAGTGAACCATTCTCTTAAAAACGTTGTAGATTCGAAGGATGACACTTGACAATTAAATTTAAATAACATAATATTATAAAATTGTCTTACAAATAAAAAAATAAAGATGTATATTGTTAGTAAGGGAGGTAGGATGATGGAAAACAGTAAAGAGCCAGCAATAGATATAAAATCACTTAGTCGAAAAACGCTCTCAAAACAAGTAATTGATGAAATGATTGAATTACTAATGTCGGGACAACTTAAACCAGGAGATAGAATACCATCAGAACTAGAGTTAATGGAGATCTGTAAGGTTAGCAGGCCTGTTATACGGGAAGCTTTAACCTCTCTTGAGGTACTAGGAATTGTTAACCGAAAAACTCGTAATGGAACATTCTTTTCAGATAAGATTGGAAGTAAACCCTTTTCTATGATGTTAGCGCTTTCGGTAGGTGATATTCCTTCTATAATTGAAACAAGAGTCGCATTAGAGCTAGGATTAGTCACATTAGCAGCTGAAAAAATTACGGATGAAGATTTAGAAAAGTTAAAAGAGACAATTGAAGTAATGAAAAATTTACCAACAGAAGACTCCTCTGAAATTGATAAGGAGTTTCATAAAATTATCGCACTTAGTGCAAAAAATCCACTTTTTGAGGGAATTATCGAGCCATTACAAAATCTTCATCAAAAAGTACTAGAGCAGATCCCATTGGAAGATAGAGATTTAGAAAATACGTTGAACTATCACATTGATATATATAACGCGCTTGAAAAGCGTGATCCGATAGAATCATATATCACCATGTATCGTCATCTTGATTTTGTTAGAAAGAAAGCAATGAAAAGCTTGGAAGTCAATTAGCTGATTGTAAAAAATTAAGTCATAAAGACTTTCATAAGTATTTAAAGCCCGAGTGAGCGACAAATTAAAAAGTCCTCTACTCGGGTTTTTATATGGAAGAAAGAATTCAGTAGGTAGCAGCATGAAATAGTGTAAATCTAAAATCATATATCTTAGCCAACACTACTAATCAACTAAAATTTCAAGTGAAACCTTGATAATTAGATTAGTTTGAATATTTATAAAATTTTACGTTGACTTGATATTTTATTTGTCTTACAATTAAACCAACAAGATATAATTATAAAAAATTGTTAAACTTGTAAGCGCATACTTATAGTGGCGGTCACTTCTTAATTCGCAGGAGGGGTAAAAAATAATGAAAGTATCCGTGACGACAACGAAGTTTGATTTAACTGAGGGTGACTTGAAACAAATGTGCCAATTAGGAGTAGACTGTGTTGATTTTGGTACAGGGTCTTCGTTTCCTGGTGTTAAAGAACAGGGTTATCCAGATTTAGACGAACTATTAAAAATGAAACGAAGAGTTCGGTCCTTTGGCCTCGACATTAACCGAGTGACACTACCTGATCTCTCAAAAAAGTTTATGAACAATGAAGATGGAAGTGAAGTAGAACTAGAAAATTCTGTGAAAGCGGTAAAGGTTTTCGGTGAGGCTGGTATTACGATTGTCAGACAGAGATTTGAAGGAGACACTTTCAATTATATGACAAAGAGTTACCAAGCTAGACAAAGAGGGGGAGCCATTGCTCGTGGCGAGAGCTTAGGTTTTAACAAGGAAGAGTATGAAACTCCTACTCTCGAAGAACATGAGAAATGGTGGAGTCGTTTCCGTGATGCATATGCTGAGCTCGTACCTGTTTGTGAAGATTATGGTGTGAGAATAGGAATGCATCCGTCAGATTCACCAAACCATGATACGCCTTTTGGAGGTCTAGGTTACCGTCGCATTATAGATGAATTTCCAAGCAGTAATGTTGGCTATGTCTATTGTGTTGGGACACGTGCTGAAGAGGGGGGGAGTCCATTAGTCTTAAATGAGATAAATCATTACGGAAGAAAAGATCGACTATTCCTCGTTCATTTCCGTAATGTTAGAGGAACCTTACCAACAGCTGGAGCATTTGAAGAGGCTTTGTTAGATGATGGAGATATGAACATGTTTAAGATATTGCTAGAGCTTAGAAAAGTTGGTTATAAAGGCTGTTTGAATCCTGATCATGTACCCATGATGGAAGGCGATAACCCAGATCTAAATGGTAATTGGGCTCATTCGAATATTGGTTGGAGTTATGGAAGTGTAGGTTTTGCCTATTCGATTGGTTACATAAAAGCACTACTGGCTGCGTTAGTTGAATTTGAAGGATAGAATAAAAAAGGGGGTGGGAGGAAGATGTTAAAATTAAGTAAAGATATTTATGGAAGCGTTTTCTTGATAGCGGTTTCGATCGTAATGTATGTCGCAACTTACAGTATACAAAAATTAACTGTATCGAAAATTGGTGCAGACTTTATGCCAAGAATAATTGCTATTGCAATATTCGTACTTAGTTTAGTTCTACTAGTCAACTCGGTTAAGCAAATGAAACAGTCGAAGGACATGAATCAGAGAAGGTTGGAAGTTGAAGAAGACGAAGATGAGCAAGAGGATGCAAATAGAAAGATCAGTCCATTAGCAGTCGTACTTACGATCGTTTTAATGATTGTCTATATTAGTCTATTGAAAACGGTTGGCTTTCTTATCATGACAGCTGTTTATCTATTTTTACAAATGTATTTTTTAGCAGATAAAAAAGAGCAGAAGATACCTTTATTTGTTGGAGTTTCAATCATTACTTCTATCTCTGTTTATTTCTGCTTTAAGTCAGTTTTTCACCTAATGCTACCAGCTGGAATTCTAGGTTAAGGGGGTGTTTATATGTTTGAACTATTTGTAGATGGTTTTTCTACAGTTTTAAATTTTAAGACTATGGGCTTTATTCTTGCAGGTGTAGTGGTGGGGTTGATATTTGGTGCGATCCCAGGGTTAACAGCGACAATGGCTATTGCGATTGCTTTGCCGATAACCTTTGGAATGGTACCAGTTGATGCGATGTCCTTATTAATGGGGTTGTATATAGGTGGAGTATCTGGGGGCCTGATACCTGCAATTTTGTTAAAGCTACCAGGCACGCCATCTTCAATTGCCACAACTTTTGATGGTTATCCCATGGCGAAAAAAGGGCGAGCAGGGGCCGCATTTGGATATGCGATCGTGTTTTCTTTTTTAGGCGGGCTATTTAGTATCTTGATTTTAATGTTACTTGCACCGCCTTTAGCAAAGGTTGCCCTTAAGTTTGGACCGTTTGAATACTTTGCAATCACGATATTTGCCTTAACAATGATTTCTAGTTTGGCAGGTAATTCATTAGTTAAAGGGCTATTGGCTGGATTAATGGGTATTGCCTTAGCAATGGTAGGAGCAGCACCGATTGATGCGTTTCCACGGTTCACATTTGGGAATAGTGCACTTGATGCAGGATTTAACTTATTGCCTGTTCTCATTGGATTGTTTGCTGTATCGGAAATCATTAACGTTTCTGAAACGAAAATAAAAAAAGGGCAATCAATACAATATGCGATGAAAGGTTTTGGTTTTTCCTTACGTGATTTTTACAAGCAAGGATGGAATGGATTAAGATCAAGTTTGATAGGAACAGGAATTGGAATTCTACCTGGTATTGGTGGAGGAACGGCCAATATTATCGCGTATGTGACCGCAAAAAACCAATCAAAAACTCCTGAAAAATTTGGGAAAGGTATTCCTGATGGGGTAGTTGCATCTGAGACGGCAAATAATGCTGCTGTAGGTGGAGCACTGATACCGCTTATTTCCCTAGGAATCCCAGGTGATACTGTTACCGCACTTCTTCTTGGAGCGTTGGTCGTCCATGGGCTAACTCCTGGTCCATTACTTTTCCAAAACAACGGGGACGTCGTTTATGGAATATTTGCAGCATTATTAATTGCTAATTTCGCAATGATTGCGTTCCTCTATTGGGGGATGAGAGTTTTTACTAGGGTTCTGAGTATTCCTCAATATATACTCTTGCCGGTTATTATGGTGCTGTGTGTAGTTGGAGCAATAGGCGTGAATAATCGTTTGTTTGATGCAGGTGCTCTCTTGTTTTTCGGGGTTCTCGGCTATATTATGTTGAAATTTAAGTTTCCTGTAGCACCGATTATTCTTGGTTTTATTTTAGGCCCACTACTTGAAACAAACTTACGTCGCGGGCTTATGTACACAAAAGGTGATTTTTTACCATTTTTAACTCAACCGATTGCTGCACTTTTCTTAAGCCTTGCTCTCTTGTCAATCATTTTAAAAATAAGAGGCAACTATAAAAAGAAAAAATTAGATTCAAACACTTTAGGAATCTAAGGTTGTAACCAAATCGATTTTAATAGAAATATTTCTATTGGAATATAATCAAAAACTCTGGGGAGGGTCTATCTTGAAAAAGTCTTTTAAAACGTTGCTTTTGGTCATGACTATGCTTTTCTTAGCCGCTATGTTTGTAGGGTGTGCAAGTGAAGAAGGATCTAGTGAGTCTAGTAGTTCAAAAACTGAAGGAAACTCAGAAGGTGCAAGTGATTATCCTACTAAGCCAATCACAGTAGTTGTTCCGGCTGGAGCTGGTGGGGATACTGATGCAAATGCAAGATTACTAGGTAAATATTTAGAAAAGGAATTAGGTCAAACCGTTGTTATCTCTAATGTGACTGGAGCTGGTGGTACTGTTGGTGCTAAAGAAGTGCTAGATTCTGATCCTGATGGTCATACTGTGTTGTTTTTCCATAATTCATTATTATTAAACAAAATTCTAGGTTTAGTTGATTATAGTTATGATTCTTATAAACTAGCAGGAATACCGATCTTAGACGAAGGAAACACATTTTTGGTAAGCGGTGACTCAGAGTTTGAAGACCTACAAGACATGGTTGAGTATGCACGCGCTAATCCAGGAGAAGTTTCAATTGCGACTGAGGTGGGAGGGTTTACTCACTTGCAATTATTAGCTTTAGAAAAAGATCAAGATATCAAACTTAACATCGTTGACGTTGGAGGTGCATCTGACAAAGTTGCTGCACTTCTTGGTGGACATGTTGATATTGTTCCAACTTCTCTAGGGTTAGTCCAAGATTATATTGAATCTGGAGATATGAGATCGCTTGGAATTATGGCTAAAGAAAGAGTCGATTTAATGCCTGATGTTCCGACATTTATAGAGCAAGATGTAAACAGTAGTTTCGAAAAGTTCTTCTTCTATGGTTTCAGTCCAGATACACCTGATGAAATTGTTGAAGTATTTTCAAAGGCGGTTGAGAACGTAGTAAACGATGAGGAATATGTTCAAGAAGCTGAGAAATTCCTAGTGTCACCAACTTATTTTAATCCAAAAGATGCATTTGATTATATTAAGGAAACGGAAGACATATATAAAGAACTAAACCAAGAGTAATTCTAACTAATCTATCATTTTCACCGAAATATCTGGATGCCCATAACATTTCGATTGACGTTAAGGGCATCTATTTTAGTAAGCATGGTGACAAAGCTTTGATGTATTGTTTCGAGTTGACGACATACTTAATATGTCTTACACTTAATTTAATTGTAAGACAAATGGACAAATTGAATACTCTGTTATTATAGAAGGGATGAAACATGATGACAACAGAAAGAAAATCTCCAACTGGAATTTTAGGATTTCCGACAGCACCTTTTAAAGAGAACGGAAGCATTGATGAAAAAGCATTAGCGGAAAATATAGATTTCTTAATCAAGGAGGGACTTAGTTCGATCTTTATCGCTTGTGGCTCAGGTGAGTTTCACGCATTAAGTAAAGCAGAATATCAAACAATGGTAAAAACTGCGGTGTCTGTTGCTAGTGGAAAGGTTCCTGTCTATACCGGAGTAGGTGGAAATATTGCGTATGCTGTTGAGTTAGTTAGACTTTCTGAGGACTTAGGTGCAGATGGGTACTTAATACTTCCACCGTACTTAATTGAAGGTGAACAAGAAGGTTTATACAATTACTATAAAACGATCGTCAAAAATAGTAACTTAAATGCAATTCTCTACAACCGAGATAATGCAATCGTACAGTTAGAGACTCTACAACGATTAGTAGAAGAATTTCCACAAATCGTTGCATTAAAAGATGGTCATGGAAATATGGAATTAAATTTGGAAATGACACAGACAATTGGAAATCGACTTGAATGGTTAAATGGGATGCCATTCGCTGAAATCACAATGCCAGCATACACAAGAATTGGTTTCCACTCTTATTCTTCTGCAATGTCAAATTACATGCCACATATTTCAAAACTTTATTTTGATGCTCTACTTGAAGGAAATGAGCAGCTTGTCAAAGAAATTTATGTTGATATTCTGCTTCCAATTAACCGAATTCGTAAAGCGAGAAAAGGGTACGCTGTTTCATTGATTAAAGCAGGAATGGAAATTCAAGGGTTCTCAGTAGCCAATACAGTTCGACCACCATGTGTACCTGTTGAGAGAGAGCATTATGAGCAACTAAAAAGTATAATTACGTTAGCTTTGAAAAAATATCCAGTTGAGTGTAAAGAAACTAGTAACTTGTAGTCTATTATTTGGTGAAATATAAGCAGTGCCAGAATTGTAGTTAAACTACTTTAATTAACAGGAGGATTCCAATGACTGTAGAAACAAAGAAAGAGACGTATTTAAACTATATCAATGGCTCATGGGTTGGCTCTTCAACAGGTGAAGTGAAGCCTAGTATAAACCCTGCAAACAAAGACGAGGTTGTAGGTTACCTTCAAATGTCGACGAAAGAAGAAGTAGATAAAGCAGTTTCTGTCGCAAAGCAAGCACAAAAAACATGGAAAAGGCTATCTGGTAGTGAAAGAGGGTCGTATTTGCATAAGGCGGCTAATGTTTTAGAAAGTAAGCTAGAAGAGGTTGCAAAGTGTATGACTCTTGAAATGGGCAAAACGTTACCTGAAGCAAAAGGTGAGACGGCTAGAGGTGTTGCAATTCTTCGTTATTATGCTGGTGAGGGTATGCGCAAAGTGGGTGATGTGATTCCATCAACTGATAGTAAAGCATTAATGTTTACAAGTCGCGTGCCTTTAGGAGTTGTTGGAGTCGTTACACCATGGAACTTCCCGGTTGCGATTCCAATTTGGAAAATGGCACCAGCGCTTATTTATGGTAATACTGTCGTGATCAAGCCTGCACAAGAAACAGCGGTTACATGTGCAAAAGTGATTCAGTGTTTTGAGGAAGCTGGCATTCCACCAGGTGTAGTAAATATGGTTACAGGATCAGGTTCAGTCATTGGTCAAGCGCTTACAGATAATCCAGATGTAAACGGAATTACGTTTACAGGATCTAATGAGGTTGGGAAATCAATTGGTCAAGGTGCATTAGCTCGTGGAGCAAAGTATCAACTAGAAATGGGCGGAAAAAACCCAGTCATTGTTGCGGCTGATGCAGATATAGAACTTGCAGTAGAATCAACAATTAGTGGCGCATTTCGTTCCACAGGACAAAAATGTACAGCAACAAGCCGTGTAATTGTTGAAAGGGCAATCTATGAAACTTTTAAAGAAAAATTAGTAGAAAAAACAAGAGAAATTACAATAGGTGATGGCTTGCAAGAAGGAATTTGGATGGGACCATGTGCGAATGAAGACCAACTAAAAACAGTCCTATCATACATTGAAATAGGAAAGAAAGAAGGAGCAACACTACTTGCAGGCGGAAATCGTCTAAAGGGAGAAGAATACGAAAATGGATTTTTCGTAGAGCCAACCATCTTCGAAAATGTTACTTCAGAGATGACCATTGCTCAAGAAGAAATCTTTGGCCCAGTGATAGCTCTTATTCAAGTTAATAATCTAGAAGAGGCACTTCAGATTGCTAATGATGTTCAGTTTGGTTTAAGTGCATCCATTTTCACAAGCAATATTCAAAGCATGCTTTCGTTTATTGAGGACATGGAAGCAGGACTTGTTCGTATTAATTCAGAAAGTGCAGGAGTTGAGTTGCAGGCTCCATTCGGTGGTATGAAACAATCAAGCTCTCATTCTCGTGAACAAGGAGAAGCAGCTAAAGACTTTTTCACATCAATTAAGACTGTTTTTGTAAAATAAATAGCGAGGTGAGTCCTATTCATTCACAAATAACATCTCAACAAGTAGCAAAGGAATGTGCATCTAGTACTCCAATCATTACTGAAATGAAGGTTATACCAGTTGCTGGTCACGATAGTATGTTGCTTAATCTTAGTGGGGCGCACAGCCCCTTCTTTACCAGAAACATAGTAATCCTGAAAGATAACTCTGGGAACACAGGTATAGGAGAGGTTCCTGGGGGTGAAAAGATTCGCAAAACATTGGAAGATGCACAGTCTTTAGTAGTTGGACAATCGATTGGAAAGTACAATATGATTCTTAATTCTGTAAGAAAACAATTTGAGGATAGAGATTCTGGTGGTAGAGGATTACAAACATTTGATTTAAGAATCACAGTTCATGCTGTTACTGCACTTGAAGCAGCCCTTCTTGATCTTGTAGGTAAGTATCTTAATGTACCTGTTGCAGCTTTACTTGGTGAAGGCCAACAGCGTGATAAAGTCGAAGTTTTAGGATATCTGTTTTATATTGGGAACCGGAACTCAACCAATCTGCCTTATTTAAGTAATTCTAATCCAGAAGACGACTGGTTTAGGTTGCGTCACGAAGAAGCATTGACAACTGAAGCGATCGTTCGTCTTGCTGAAGCTGCTCATGACCGTTATGGCTTTAATGATTTCAAGTTAAAGGGAGGAGTACTCAAAGGAGAGGCAGAGATAGAAGCAGCTGCCGCACTAGCAGATCGTTTTCCGAATGCGAGGATTACTTTAGATCCTAATGGGGCTTGGTCTTTGAAGGAAGCCATTAAGTTATGTCGTGATCAGCACCATGTATTGGCATATGCAGAAGATCCATGTGGAGCTGAAGATGGGTATTCCTCAAGAGAGGTAATGGCTGAGTTCAGAAGAGCAACAGGTCTACCTACAGCAACAAATATGATTGCTACTGATTGGCGTCAGATGGGACACTCAATTCTGTTGAACTCTGTGGATATTCCATTAGCAGACCCACATTTTTGGACGATGCAAGGCTCAGTTCGTGTTGCACAAATGTGTCATGATTGGGGATTGACATGGGGATCTCATTCTAATAATCATTTCGATATTTCCTTGGCAATGTTTACTCATGTTGCGGCAGCTGCTCCAGGGCGAATTACTGCGATTGATACACATTGGATTTGGCAGGATGGTCAGCGATTGACAAAAGAACCATTTAAGATTGCAGGCGGTTTTGTAAATGTTCCTGATAAGCCTGGTCTAGGGATTGAAATCGATATGGAGGAAATTGAGAAGGCCCACAAACTTTACAACAAAGAGGGTTTAGGTGTTCGTGATGACTCTGTAGCTATGCAGTATCTAGTACCTGGTTGGAAGTTTGATAACAAGCGTCCGTGTCTCGTGCAAAATTAAGTTGAGGTTGAACTCGTAAATGATTTAGAGCTTCGTAGTTTCCTTCTTAAAAACATTTGAGCAAAGGAGAAATCTTTTATGTCTATAAACGGAAAACTAAACGAAGTCCCGCTTTACATCAAAGTAAATTCACTGGATAATGTTGCGATAATTGTTAATTATGGGGGATTAAAACAAGGAACTGTTTTTCCCTGTGGGCTTGAACTGAAAGAAAATGTACCTCAAGGCCATAAAGTAGCCTTGACAGATTTAACACAAGATCAAACGATTATTCGCTATGGTGAAGTAATTGGGTATGCTGTTACTTCAATAAAAAAGGGCAGTTGGATTGACGAATCGTTAGTAAAGCTCCCTTCCCCTCCGAAGTTAGATGAATTGTCCATTTCAGACAAAGTGCCGGATTTGCTTCCCCCTCTTGAAGGACACACCTTTGAAGGATATCGAAATAAGGACGGTAGCGCGGGAATTAAAAATATCCTTGGTATTACAACAAGTGTTCAATGTGTTGCAGGAGTGTTAAATTATGCGGTCAGCAGAATTAAAAAGGAGATCCTCCCCAAATATGCTAATGTCCATGATGTAGTTGCGTTAAATCATACATACGGGTGTGGGGTTGCAATTAATGCACCGGAGGCAAAAATACCAATTCGGACGATTCAAAGCATGGCGATTCATCCGAACTTTGGTGGTGAAATCATGGTTGTTGGATTAGGATGTGAAAAGCTACTTCCTGAAAGGTTAGTACCGGACGGTGATACAGCTAACATTGTCTCACTTCAAGATCACCAGGGATTTACGAAAATGGTTCAAACGATTATTGAAATGGCTGAGGAGCGATTAGAAAAATTAAATGATCGGCAACGAGTCATTTGTCCTGTTTCCGATTTAGTGGTTGGTTTACAATGTGGAGGGAGTGACGCATTCTCTGGTGTCACGGCAAACCCTGCTGTAGGTTATGCAGCAGATTTACTGGTTCAAGCAGGGGCAACAGTCCTATTTTCAGAAGTTACGGAGGTTAGAGATGCCGTTCACTTATTAACACCGAGAGCAATTAATGAAGATGTAGGTACTGCGTTGATTCGAGAAATGAAGTGGTATGATAATTATTTACAAAAAGGAGACGCGGATCGTAGTGCAAATCCTTCACCTGGCAATAAAAAGGGCGGTTTAGCCAACGTGGTGGAGAAATCACTTGGTTCAATTGCAAAATCAGGAAGCAGCCCGATTTCAGGTGTTTTGTCTCCTGGAGAAAAGGCAACACATAAAGGATTAATATTTGCAGCGACACCGGCTAGCGACTTTGTCTGTGGAACCTTGCAATTAGCTTCTGGGATGCATCTTCAAGTTTTCACAACGGGACGAGGAACACCCTATGGATTGGCAATGGCACCCGTGATAAAAGTATCAACTCGAAATTCCTTAATGGAACAATGGGGTGACTTAATCGATGTCAATGCAGGACGAATAGCAACTGGAGAAGCAACGATTGAAGAAGTTGGCTGGGAACTTTTTCACTTAATTTTGGATGTTGCAAGCGGACGTAAGCAAACATGGGCTGAACACTGGGGATTACACAATGATTTAAGTTTGTTCAATCCCGCTCCAGTAACATAACTATTTTTTCATGAAAGGTTATCCTTAATAGAAGGATGCCTTTATTGGTTTATATTAAAAAATAGAATCATTCCTAATAACCGCCCCAGTTAAAAATGCTTTTCTTGACCAACAACTTCATTGTCTGTGGGAAGACCTTTTTCTTGTTGGTTTAAAAGGAGTGAAAGTTGTTTGCGAAGTTATCTCATTTTATCGATGTGTGTACTGTTTTTGATTCATTATTTCATTGATCTAATTTGGTTGGAATATATTGTAGTAGTTTTCGCTCTGTTATCGTTTATCATCAGTACTATGAATTCAAGTGGCTTTCCTCGTTGGATTGGTATCATCATGATGGGAACAGGGATGATCCTAGAAATCAATAAGGGAACAGGTCTAGATGGAATTAGTGAAGGAATTTTATTAATTTTGCCATTGCTATGCCTTGTTACTCTTGCTCCACTTCTTTCTCTTCCGCTAAAACTGGGAGGCTATTTCGAATCAGTTGATTCATTACTTAGAAATTTATTGAACCATCCGCAAAGACTATTTGCTGGTATAACAACTACCTTGTTCATATTAAGTCCAATCTTAAGCTTAGGCTCAGTCCGAATTATAAGTGAATTCCTTTCAGATCTTAAACTCCCATCGGCCATGTCTGCTAAAAGCTATTTAATTGGTTTTTCCACTGCTGTCATGTGGTCACCGTACTTTGCCTCTGTAACTCTGGTTCTTTACTACTTGGAAATGCCAGTTGGCAAATATATATTGTATGGATTAGGAATATCCTTTCTTTCATTGCTTGTGGGGAATGTATTGTTTGCTATTTGGGAGCGTCGGTATCCGCTAGATAGGCCATCAGATCCAGAAATTCCTTTAGAAAATAGAACTCGTAATCAGCTCATTCAATTGGCTATGTTTACATTCTTTCTAATGTTTACTTCGTTAACGATTGAATATTTCACCCAATGGTCCATGATTGTTGTTGTAAGTATAATTTCTATTATCTTACCACTCATGTGGGGTGCTATTTCAAATAGTTGGAAACGTCTTTATCCCCATTGGAGAACATATCTTGATCAGTCGGTGCCTATGATGAATAACGAAATTATGCTATTTACAAGTGCGGGATTGTTGGGGCATGCAATTCAAGGAACGACCTTTGCGAATGAAATAAGTCAATTCCTAACTAGTGTCGCAAATCAATCATTTATATTGTTTGCTTTAGCTGTAATGGTGATTGTCCTTGTTGTTACGTATGTTGGGATCCATCAGATCGCAGTTATTTCCGCTTTGGCAATGCAATTGAACGCTCAAGAGCTAGGTATAAGCACTCTTTCTCTAGCGATGCTTTTATTACTTGCTTGGTCAATTTCATCGGCTTTAAGTCCCTTCTCAGGATTAAATCTGATGGTTAGTCGGATTGTTGGGATATCAGGATTTGAAGTAGGTCTTCGTGCGAATGGGTTGCATTTATCTATCGTTGCTATTCTTGGTATAGGGATTATTATGTTTGTCCGTTAAATAGGGCAAAGAGAAAATTACCGATCTTTCATTCTTTTATTGTAACCATGGAATTCATAGCTTATATCATATTTTTATAGAATTACCCTTTATTTTCAAGACGAGGGGAAATCCCGTAATTTTGTCATCAACACAAAAAATCAGTTATCTGAAAATATATAGTTAATTGCTGTTCGTACTAATATCCTCGTCTACTCAATCGTAAAAAGAGAAGAGCTACTTTTTTTTACAACAATTAGCAGAAAGAATAGAATAGTCAGTGCAAAAAAGGTATAAACAATAATAGAATAATTGAATGAGAAGACTTTTGGAAAGCTAATATGATGTGACTGTCATCACTCAATTTATTTGAGAGAAGAGGAATTATTATAAAACCTAATAATGAATTATATTAAACTTATTATAATAAATAAAAAATTCAGAATTCTATTGTTGACGTAAACAAAAATCTGATATATCATATACCATATATCAAGAAGGTAAGAGGGGAGAAACATATGTATCAAAACCAATTTAAACAAAAATTAAACGGGATCTCAAACAAACCCTGGTTGGGAGTTTTCATTGGCTTTCCATCTACTCAAGTCGTTGAAATGGCGGCACTAAATCATTTTGATGTGGTAGTAATCGACAATGAGCATGGCATACTTTCACCTGAAAATGTCGAGCATATGGTAATTGCGGCCGAGAATAGAGGAATTACTCCTTTAGTTAGGGTCGTTTCAAGTAACACGCATGAAATTTTAAAAGCGATGGATAGAGGTGCTCACGGTGTTCATGTACCTCAAGTAGAATCGAAAGAAGAAGCAGAAAGAATAGTTGAAGCTGTTAAATACCCTCCTGTAGGTAAAAGAGGAGCTGCTTTTTCGATGAGAGCTGCTGATTACGGAAACGTTCCAATCTATGAGTATTTAGAACATGCAAATCGAGAATCCTTTATATGTATTCATATCGAGAGTGAAAAAGCGATGGAGAATCTAGATGAAATCCTGAGTGTGAAAGATATTGATATGGTCTATATTGGTCCAACAGACTTGTCTGTGTCGCTTGGGTATGGAGGACGAATGGATCACCCAGAGGTTTTAAAATCAATTGATCATATTTACCAATCCGCTCGAAAGGCTGAAGTGAAAGTGGGTATTCATACAAAAGATAGTAATGGAGCACGAATGAGAAAGGAATGGGGAGCCGATTATATTGGACTCACAGTAACCTCACTTATTAACCAATCCTTTTCTCAATATGTAAATGGTCTAAACTTACTTAAACTATAAATCTATAAATTTAGGGAGTGCAATGTTATGAGTTACAAAGATCTTATCCAAAGTTTGAACACGATTTCTGCAATAAACTTGACGCCTTTTTATGAGGATACGAAAGAAATTGATTGGAATAGCTTGGAAAAAAATATTAACTTTCTTATTGATCATGGCGTAAAAGTGATTGTTCCTGGAGGAAATACCGGAGAGTTTTACGCGATGAGCCTCGAAGAAGTAAAACAGGTGACAAAAAAAGTTATTGACATTGTGAATCGAAGGGCTGTTGTAATGGTTGGTATAGGATACGCTGTGCCGACAGCAATTGAATTAGGGCGATATGCCCAAGCTGCGGGAGCAGATTGCGTAATGATTCACCAACCAATACATCCTTATTCCAATAATAAAGGAGCAGTCGATTACTTCCATGAAATTATAAATGCACTTGATATTCCAACTGTTCTCTATTTTAAAAACCCTAATCTAAGTGATGATGTTTTAAAAGAATTAGCACCTTTAGAAAAATTCATTGGGGTAAAATATGCAATTAATGATTTTCCTCGTTTTACAAAAACAATCCGTTCTATGCCAAAACAACACCAACTTGCTTGGATTTGTGGCACAGCCGAAAAGTGGGCACCATATTTCTTTCTTGCCGGTGCAACAGGTTTTACGTCTGGATTGGTTAACATTTACCCAGAAAAATCATTTGAATTATTAGACGCGCTAAAAAAGAAAGAGGTCGATAAGGTGTGGGAAATATGGGAGGAATTACTTCCATTCGAGGAACTAAGAGCGAAGAACAACGATGGAAATAATGTAGCAGTGATTAAAGAAGCTCTTAGACAAATAGGTTTTACCGCAGGTGTTACAAGACCTCCAGTAGCGGAGTTGGATGAAAGTGACAAATTAGCAGTAGCAAAAATTCTTCAAAGCTGGGGATTACTAAATAAAACGATGGTATAAAAGGAAAATCACTGCTGTGACTATCAACTATCTCTTTAAAAAGCGAATCATAGATAGATGATGTAGGGAAATATGATAATAGTTTTATATAATTAAATGTAAAGGATTGTGAAAAATGAGCCAAGTCTATTTGAACTATATAAATGGCGATTGGATTTTTGGAAGTAATGGTGAAACAATACCAAGTGTTAATCCTGCTAACATAGATGAAATCGCCGGTTATGTGCAGAGTTCTTCGGTTGATGATGTAAATAGTGCTGTTAATTCGGCCAAAGAAGCCAAAAAAAAATGGGAGAATACTTCGTCTGTTGAAAGAGGTAATATTCTTTATGAAGTTGCTAATGTTCTAGAAACTAGAATAGAAGATATTGCAATTACAGCTACAAAGGAAATGGGAAAAACATTGGCCGAAACTAAGGGTGAAGTGGCACGTGCGGTGTCTATTTTACGATTTTTTGCACAAGAAGGTTTAAGGAAAACGGGAGATGTCATCCCATCTCAAAACAGTAACAATTTACTTTATACAACAAGAGCGCCACTCGGAGTGGTAGGAGTGATTAGTCCATGGAATTTCCCTATTGCTATACCAGTTTGGAAAATCGCGCCAGCTCTCGTTTATGGGAATACCGTTGTATTTAAACCTGCAACAGAAACCGCCATTACAGCAGTTAAAATCGCCGAGGCATTTCATGAGGGCGGTATTCCAAAAGGTGTATTTAATTTAGTTACAGGCAAAGGTTCAGTCATTGGAGATGCTTTTATTGAACATAAAGATATTGATGGCATTACTTTTACAGGTTCAAATGATGTAGGAAAGAAAGTCGCTTTAGGGGCAATCGAAAGAGGAGCAAAATATCAGTTGGAAATGGGTGGGAAGAATCCAGCCATTGTCTTGGATGATGCGGATTTAGATCTAGCTGAAGAATTGACAGTAAATGGAGCAATGAAGCATACAGGTCAAAAGTGTACGGCAACAAGTATAGTATATGTGCATAGTGACATATATAATGAGTTTAAAGAAAGAATACTTAAACGAGTTGAGGCTATTAAAGTCGGTTCTGGCTTAGATTCATCCGTATATATGGGCCCACTTTCGTCAAGCGCCCAATTGGAACAAGTCCTGAAGTATATTGAAAAGGGAAAAGAAGAAGGCGCAGAGTTGATTTATGGCGGTAAGAGACTTCATGGACCAGCGTATGACAAAGGTCACTTCATCGAACCAACAGTATTTGGGAATGTTACAAATAATATGACCATTGCCCGTGAAGAAATTTTTGGCTCTGTCCTTGCCCTGATAAAGGTAGACTCTCTAGAGGATGCATTGACCCAGGCGAATGACTCATCATTTGGCTTAAGCGCTTCTATTTTTACACGAGACCTCGCGAAATCTTTACAATTTGTAAGAGAAATACAAGCAGGGATGGTAAAAGTAAATGGAGAAAGTGCTGGGGTTGAACTCCAAGCTCCGTTCGGTGGTATGAAACAATCTAGTTCGGGCTCAAGGGAGCAAGGTACAGCAGCAATTGAGTTTTTTACCTCTATTAAGACAATAACGATTACACCAACACTTTAAGATGGAATGTGAGGGGATGACATGAAACCAAAAGTTATTTTATATAGCCGGTTACCAGATGACTTACTGGAAAGATTAGAAAAAAATTGTGATGTACAACAATATGACTTAGAATCTAGTTCCGAACCTGATTTTTCCCATGATTTGCGTGAAGTTGAAGGGATTATTGGATCCGGTTTAAAGGTAGACCGAGAACTATTGAATCATGCACATAAGCTAAAAGTTGTCACGAATATTTCGGTAGGATATAACAATTTAGATATTGATGAACTAACCAAACGAGGTATTATGGCCACAAATACACCAGACGTCCTAACAGATACGACTGCTGACACTGTATTTGGACTACTGTTGTCAACGGCTAGAAGAATACCGGAGCTAGATCATTATGTGAAATCTGGTCAATGGAAAGATAAAATCACAGAAGACTTGTTTGGTGTGGACGTCCATCATAAAAATTTAGGTATAATTGGAATGGGAAGAATCGGACGTGCCATTGCTGAAAGGGCGCATTATGGTTTCAAAATGAACATTTTATATTACAATCGTTCACGAAACACTTCTGCTGAAAAAGAGTTAAACGCTGAGTATGCTAGTATGGATTCCTTGTTGGCACAATCAGATTTCGTTTGTGTGATGGCACCACTTGTTCCAGAGACAGTGAATTTAATTGGAAAAAGAGAATTCCGTTTGATGAAGAAAAGTGCCATTTTTATTAATGGGTCTCGAGGAGCACTTGTAAATGAAGATGAGTTAATTGAAGCCCTAGAGAATAGGGAAATATTAGCAGCAGGCTTAGATGTTTACAGGGAAGAACCTTTGAACTTAGAAAGTCCACTTCGTCATTTAAAAAATGTTGTGACGCTGCCTCACCTTGGTTCAGCAACTACTGAAACAAGGTACAAAATGGCAAATCTAGCAGTAGAGAACTTACTCAAAGGTTTAAAAGGGGAAACGCCACCTAGTCTAATAAATCATGATGTTTTAAAGCTAAGTGAATGGAATAGAATATAAATTTTTTCAGGGTAGATAGGGGGAATTCTTATATTCTTCCGTAAAAATGATTCAGAATATTATAAATATTATGTGTGTGAGCTTCATTTAAAGGGGGTGAAACGGATTTACTGTGAGGAATAAGGCACTAAAATTTTGTAAGCGATTTCATTTTTACTTATATTTATTTACTAAAACAAAATTGGGAGTAATCGTTCTTTGAAAGTAATTCTAGTGTGTTAATTTAGCGAATAAAAAATTCTACCATTACTAGTTATCGATAAGGAGGTTTAATGAAAATGGAATTACAAAAGGAAATTAACGTCCAACATGACAAGACTCAATTGCAAAAGATGTGGGAAGCTTTAAAAATGTATGGACCTGGAATTGTGATGATACTTACCATGATGGGTGCAGGTGACCTTGTAACTTCATCTGTATCAGGTTCCAACTATGGGTATAGCCTAATGTGGCTTCTTGCTGCATCACTATTAATTCGGTTTGTGATTTGTAATATTATGGGACGCTTCCAAATTTACAATAACCAAGGTATGACTATTTTAGATGGCTATTCACGTATCCACAAGCTTTTTCCAATCTTTTTTGGGATTGCTGGCTTAGTTATCGGACATTTAATTGTTGCACAAATGATAAAAGGCTCAGGAATTGCACTTGCATGGATGTTTGGATTCGGCAACGCATTCATTTGGTCAATTGTTGTCGTATTAGCTAGTTTGTTTATTATGGGAAGAAATGCTTATAAAAAAGTGGAACTAGTCATGAAAGTTTTATTAGGTATTTTAACTTTTTGTTTTGTAGGCTTGGCAGTATATAGTGGACCTAGTGTTGGAAGCATTCTCAAGGGCACGGTTGGATTTGGCTTACCAGATGAGACTGGTGCTTACAGTGTAATTCTTGTGGCAATTTCATTAGTCGGTGCAGTAGCTGGTTCACTTACAAATCTAATTTATCCTTATTTTTTACAAGATAAAGGCTGGACGAAGCCAGTTCATAAAAGAATTCAACGTAACGATTTATTATTTGGATTTATTTGTGCCATTATCCTCAATTTAGCAATTTGGGTTGTTGGTGCTGAAATACTTCGTCCGAATGGTATTCAAGTGGAAAGCGTAGAGGATATATCTCGTGCTTTATCTATGTACATGGGTGATCTCGGATCTTGGATTTTCTACTTAGGTGTTTTTGGAATCCTATACAGTAGTGTAATTGGAACCGCAAATGGTTATGCAAAAGTAATTACGGATTGTTATTATAAGGTTACGAATAAGGTATTGACAAAAGATGAGAAAATAGAGGGTGATTCGAAGTTTAAATGGATCAGTTTGTTTCTGCTTGTTTCCCCAATCATCTGGTCAATCCCAGGGGTTACTGGATTTGTAGCTCTTACACTATTTACGAATGCACTAAATGTAGTAGGTTTACCAGCAATTTCTATTGGTCTACTCATCATTTCTAATCAGAAGAAATATTTAGGCAAACATACGAATAACTGGTTTGAAAACATCATGCTAGTAGCTACAACAATATTGGCAATTTGGGGATCGTATCAAATAATTATAAGTTTCTTTGCTTAATTTATTTTGTTACAGTTAATCTAATATAGTTTCTAATGCTATACTAGACGTAACATTGTTCAGAAGGAGCACAGTAGAAATGTACGAAGATATTAAAAAGAAGATAAGTATGCAATCACGCTCCGTAAGAGAGTTGATTTATGAAGAACTTAAAGAAGCAATATTAAATGGAAAATACGAACCTAGTTTTCATTTGAGAGAAAGAGAACTGGCAAAAGAGTTTGAAGTAAGTACTACACCAATTAAAGAAGCTCTAAGACAACTTGAAAAAGATGGATTAGTGGTTACACAAGCAAGAAAAGGCTCCTTTGTATCTACAAGTGTCATGACTTCCGTGGAAGAAATTAGATGGGCAAGGGCGGCGCTTGAAGGTGTTGCCGCACGTTTAGCTGCCATTAAAAGGACTGATGAAGAATTAGAAAAACTTGAATCTACTATTAAAAGTATGAAACTCTATACTCAAGAAAAAAACAGAGAAATGTTGGAAAAATATAATACTACTTTTCATGATTTCATTCAACAAATTGCAAAGAATAATTACATCTCCAACCAGATAGATGCGGTTTGCTCCTTTGACAAGTTTTTCCGTAAAAAAGCATTGTCTGTTACAGATGAACACGATCGAGCTTTTCAAGACCATTATTTCATTTTCGAAAAGATCAAAGAGCAAGATGCAGTTGGAGCAGAAGATGCAATGCGTAATCACATTAATCGTTCTACAACATTTGCATTAAAACAAAAGAACGGCAAGGTTGAATAACACTAAGGATTGTGTACAATTAAGGTATTGTTTTCGTATTGGTAGATTTCTTTAGATTTTGTTGATATATCAAATATCAAATGATTATTTTAAAGGATTTTATTAATGAATATTCAAAGAAAATCTCCTTCAGGAATCCTTGGTTTCCCTATCACTCCATTTGATGAGAACGGGAGACTTGACGAACAGGAGGGTATAATGTTTCCCTCATAAAGGCTGGAATGGAAATCATAGGTCTGCCTATTGGTTCAACAGTGAGACCACTATTAATTCCAGTTGAGAAAGAACACTATCGACAGTTGTAAGCCATATTAAAGAAAGCACTAGAAAAATATCCTGTACACATTAATAAATAATAAAACAGTGAGTCTCTGTAGGCATGAAAGCATACTTTTAAAGTATTGATCGTACACTTGAGAGGTATCTTGCCTACAGGACTGATCTTTTTCAATCATCTAATATTATAGCTGAAGCTTTAAGACCGATGGATGGGAGATTTATGAATTTACTTAACCTTACACACATTATTTTTTTATTGTTGATTGCAGTTTCAAGCATCATAATATCTTTTTTTGATATATTCGGATTACGTATTCTGTTGGTTGTATGCGTGGGTATACTTTTGATTGTTTTAGTAATCAAAACTTCAGGGCTTCTACGAATCTCTTATTCCACTTTTTTTATCTTAAGCTTACTCTTAAGTTTCCAATATAAAATACCAGTTGAAAATGTAATAGATGCCCTTATTTCTCATACCATTTTTATTGCGCTGTTTGTTTGTACTCCTCTTATAAAAGTTCCTATCGAGTCGGGAAGGTATTTAGAAAAGCTGATACCAAAAATGAGAGAGATACCCTATGAACGTCTATCGCCTATGTTAATCATTAGTAATTTTATTTTATGCTCCTTTATAAATGTGGGCGGAATTCGTGTAATTGGTGAGTTTTTTGCTGATTCTATGAAAAGGTCTCCCGTGACGTTTGGAGCAATATTGAGTAGATCATTTAGTTCTGCTGCTTTTTGGTCACCTTATTTTTCTGCCTTTTCCATTGCGATTGCATACAGTAGTAGCAGCCCTGCGCTCATTCTTGGAATTGGGTTGTTTTTTACTATTATTGTATTATTATTTTGGATTGCTAGCTTTTTAATTAATAAGCCAAATGAAGAAAACCTCGTTACCTTTTCGAAAAATGATATACTCACGATTGGAATCATTATATTCTATTTTTGCTTATTAGTAATATCTGTAGTATTGCTAAGTCATTTTACTAATTATGATGTTATTTTAATCATTTCATTAGTAAGTATCGTTTTTAGTTTCCTTTGGTGTGTTGTATTTGGAAAGTTTATGTCATATCTGAGAGCGTTGAAAAAATTTGTTACGAAGGATTTACTGAATATACGTGAAGAAGCCTTTTTGTTTATTTCAATTGGTTTTTTTGCAAGTACTCTTATGAATATAAGTTGGGAAATACATTTGCCAACATTACCAGGAAATTCACCATTTTTTGTCTTTTTGTTCATTATTCTCTTTAATCTCGTAGTTGTCGCTATTGCTATAACTGGTGTTCATCATTTGGTCACAATCACTATCATTACTGCAACTGTAGATTGGGAGAATATTGGAGTAGTGCCTGTGATTTATGCGATGACCATCTTATTAGCTTGGTGGTTAAGTTCCATGATATCCCCGTTTTCACCGCCAAACATGATTACTGCCCGTATCGTTAACCGTACTCCTTTTTATGTAGGCATTTATACGAACGGTTTATTTGGTATTTACGTTCTTATAGGAGCAGCGATTTATTTAACGATAATTAATAGTATTCTAAGTTGAAATCTAAACAATCGGGTTTAGTCCGAACAAGACAGATATTTACCTTTACTTGTGGAAATTCCAACAATTGAAAGATTAATCATTGCGACTGGCCTAAGTGCCTCAGGTCAGGTCTAACGTTTACGTGGTGTCTAATCAGTAGTTGATGAAAAATCAAAGTATTGTATTTCTTTGTATCAATCATTCGTTTTACTAAAATATGAGATGGTCAATTAGAGCGGTCTGATGAAAAATAGTGGGCTTTATATATAAGTTAATAAGAAGCGAGCAGCATTGAGTTGATGCGCTTTTTTATATGTCTAGCGTACTATGTCAAATACTATTTCTTGGATTTTGTGCATGCCGAACACACCAACCAATCTTAATAACCAATTTTAGGTTCATAAGGAAGCAACTGTCAGGAAGCTTCTATAAAAGCTAACCACCACTTTTCGGGTCTGAAGTGAATAAAATGCCTCGTTTTCATTCTGCAGAAAGTGCACCCTGGTCAGTACAGTCTTTAAGATTAACGTACGATTCGCATTTGCAGGACGAGGTGGATCACGCT
>NZ_JBHLVO010000033.1:0-54620 GCF_042433335.1 Metabacillus herbersteinensis | reverse complement strand
AGAGGTCTACTATTCTCTATAATTGCTTCAAATCCAATAAAAAAATCAAAAAGGAGTTCGGAATGAGGCATTCCGAACTCCTTTTGTCTACAAACTGAGACCCGCTCATTTTGAGCGGGTCTTTCTTGAAAGATAAGAAAGTATAAGTTTTTTGTACTTAGTTTTTGTGTCTAGCGCAAGGCGCCATTGGCTCTATGGTCTAAGCCAATCCGTCCAGAAGGTTAAAGAACAACCTTCCGGCCGGCTCGTCTTATGCTTGTCGCCGATAAGCGGGCGCCTTGCGCTTTTCTTATCGTAATTAGAATCCACGAACCGTACAAAATTTTATTCATAGACCCAAAGTCAATGAATCTATGAGACTTTTTATCTACTGAGACTGCCTATGATATGTTATAATATTGATAGAAGATAGAATAATCTAAAAGCTGCGAATTCAACCGAGAGGATGTACCAACATGAAAAATAACCTCCTACTTCTTCTATTAAGTTTCGTTTCCATTCCTATCTTGAATCTCGCTAATACAGCTCCTACTGGTATTCCACTTAGTATGTATTCGTTTAAAACGCTCGAATTATCGTTATCCAAGCCAGTTTTAGGAGAAATTGTGTTACTGCCAAAAGAAACGATAGCAGAAGAAGATGCAGTTTATATGATTAAAAATCTAGAAAAAATAGATCAGCATATTCTAATGCTAGCTGCCGAACAAAATATAAAAGTTAAATTGTTTGACGGGTCTTTAACTGATCAAAAAGGGTTACGAATGTTAAAGAATGAGCGACCAAGAGGGTATGCATCAGATGGCCCGAATTGGCAAGAAGTTCCTGGAATGTATGAAGATCGGATCGTGTACGCGAAAATAGGTCATAGTCAGTACGGAAGAGGACATGGATCAGTATCTTTAGAATTGCATGAATTTGGTCACTCTCTTGATCGTCATGTATTTAACTATGTCAGAAAAGACCCGCTTTTTTTGTCAATTTGGAAGCAAGAAGCCAAAAGTCTATTTGAAAATAGAACCTATTTTATAAATTTTCCAGAAGAGTACTTTGCTGAGTCATTTGCGATGTACTATTTAAGTGAAGCTACTAAAGACCTGTTGTTCAAGAAAGCTCCATTAACGTATAAGTACATGAATTCGCTTGAGACTCGTGCATTAGAAAGAGCGAATAAAAAGTATGTCCTACACTGATAAGTATCGATGTGGTAAAATACAGTTGGATTAACTGTAAAGGGTGTGTACATAAATGAAGCAGTATTTACAATTGTGCCAGCACGTACTTGATAATGGTGTAAAAAAAGAAGACCGTACTGGAACGGGAACAATAAGTACATTTGGACATCAAATGAGATTTGATCTCCAAGATGGGTTCCCTCTAATAACGACAAAAAAAGTGCATGTAAAATCGATTATTCATGAGTTACTTTGGTTTCTTCAAGGTGATACAAATGTCAAATACCTTCAAGACAATGGGATTAGAATTTGGAATGAATGGGCGGATGAAAATGGTGAATTAGGTCCGGTGTATGGTCATCAATGGCGATCATGGCCTGCTGGTGATGGTCGTACGATCGATCAAATTTCCAACATCATTGATAGTATTAATAATAGTCCAGATTCACGCAGATTAATTGTGAGTGCATGGAATGTCGCGGATGTTGATAATATGGCATTGCCGCCTTGTCATTGCTTCTTTCAATTTTACGTTGCGGATGGAAAACTATCATGTCAGCTCTATCAAAGATCAGCAGATGTTTTCTTAGGTGTTCCTTTCAATATTGCATCCTACGCTTTATTGACGATGATGGTAGCACAGGTAACTAATTTAGAACCAGGTGAGTTTATCCACACATTTGGTGATGTACACATTTATACCAACCATTTAGAACAGGTAAAGCTTCAAATGGACAGAACACCTAAAGCTCTTCCAAAAATGATTCTTAACCGTAAAGTTTCGTCAATCTTTGATTTCAACTATGAAGATTTCAGTTTAGAAGGGTATGACCCACACCCACACATTAAAGGGGTAGTGAGTGTATGATTTCCTTATTAGTTGCTAGAGATGAAAATGGTGTAATTGGAAATAACAATCAACTTCCATGGCATTTACCTGCAGATTTAGCTTATTTTAAGAGAGTTACAATGAACCATAAAATTATTATGGGGAGAAAAACATTTCAATCAATTGGCAGAATATTACCTGGTAGAGAGAATATCGTCTTAACTAGAGATCCCGCATTTTCCTATCAAGGCTGTACGGTACTTCATTCAATTGAAGAGATGTTACAAAAATACGAACACCTAAATGAAGAGATCTTCGTCATTGGCGGTGCTGAGATTTTTAAAGAAGTACTACCTCATGCTAATCGATTATATATAACCGAAATACACCATGCTTTTGAAGGTGATACTTTCTTTCCGGATATCAACTCTTCGGAATGGAGAGCTATCTCTAAAGAGGCGGGAGTTAAAGACGACCGGAATCCGTATAATTATGAATATGTTGTTTATGAACGATAAAAAAAGCGAGTGTTTCTCTAGTAATCCTAGTAGAAAGCACACGCTTTTTTGTTTTATGGTAAAGCCTTTCTTATTAGGGTAAAAGATATAGCAAAACCGCAAAGAAATGAGTGGTACTTGCGGCTAGAACGAAGAGATGCCAGATAGCATGGTGAAATTTGAAGCCTCTCCATACATAAAATACTGCTCCAACGGTATAAAGAATTCCTCCAACTGCTAAGAGAACTAATCCTTCGTAGGGGACATTTGCAGAGATTTCATTCCAAGCAAACACGATTAGCCACCCCATTACAACGTAAAGAACGGTTGAGAAGAAAACATATTTTTTTACGAAAAAAGCTTTAAAAACAGTTCCACCGATTGCGAGACCCCAAACAATGCCAAACAAAGTCCAATCAATCCATCCTTTCACCGCGATGAATAAAAACGGCGTATAGGTACCGGCGATAAAAAAATAAATTGCAGAGTGATCTAGTATCTCAAAAACATCCTTTGCTTTTCCAGGTGGAAAACTATGAACAAGTGTAGAGGATGTGTATAAAAGAACCATTGTTACACCAAATAAAGTGAAACTTACTACATGCCAAGCCGTTCCGTACAAAGAAGAAAATACAATTAGTAACACAAGGGCAGCGATACTTAAAAGACCACCTATACCATGTGTAATTGAATTTGCTATTTCTTCACCTTTTGAAAATGTATGTGTGTTAGCCATAATGAGTCTCCTTTCGCGCATTAAATTATGAATTGCTAAATTGATTTTAGGTTTTCTTTCAATGATATTAGGAAATCTATTCCTTCTAAGGTAATTTTCGTGCCAGCACGACCTCGTCCTTTTGTAATATAAAGATGCTTTTCTAAAAAGTCGAGTCGATGTCGTACTTGCTGAGTTGTTAAAGGTATCGGTAAAACTTTACTGTTATCAGCGATCATTCTTCGACTAGCTGGCTCACCTTTTTCGTTACTTTGTTTGATTTCGCCGAGAATAAACATATACTCCTGTTTATCCATTAATGTTAGTTGGATAGGCTCTGAGTTTGTTTGTTTCTTTTTTACCTTTACCTTCTGTATCCGGTCCTTTGGTATGTCGTGGAGCTGAAGAGATCTCCCATCACAAACGGTTATCATGTAATCTAATGTATTTTTTAGTTCTCGTATGTTTCCAGGCCAATCATAGTCGGTTAGTGCGTCAACCACTGCTCCATCAACACGAAATAATTTGCCACTTTCCTTAATAAAATGGGTAATGAGTAACGGAATATCACTCTTTCTGTTTTGCAACTCTGAGAGACGAAGTGATAACACGTTTAATCGATAAAACAGATCTGGTCGAAAGGTACCTTCTGCTAGTTGATTTTCTAATATTTGATTTGTTGCAGAGATAACGCGCACATTGATTGAGATAATTTTAGAACCACCAATTCGACGAATTTCATTTTCTTGAAGAACACGTAATAATTTTGATTGCAGAGTAGGGTGTAAATCTCCTATCTCATCTAAAAATATCGTTCCCCCATCTGCTAGCTCAAATAGTCCTTTTTTTCCACCTTTTTGTGCATCAGTAAATGTTCCTTCTTCATAGCCGAACAATTCACTTTCGAGCAAGCTATCAGAAAGTGCACTACAATTAACTGCTACAAAAGGAGCATTTTTACGCTCAGAATGTTGATGAATGCTGTGTGCGAAAAGCTCTTTGCCGGTACCGGTAGCACCTTCAATTAGAACAGGTAAGTGAGATCGTGATAGTTTTTTTGCGACAAGAATTGCCTCTGTAATTGTGCTGTCTTCCCCGACAATGTCGTTAAAGTCATATTTTGCAACAAATCCGTTTTGATTTTGTTTTTTTCTCGCTGACTTTTCCATTTCCATTGTATCCCGAAGCGTTTTTACGGTGACAACCGTCGTTTTTTGCTGTAAAGAATGATATTTGTATACAATAAGATCCAGATTATCTATTGTGAAAAATTGTGTTTTCTCTTCATCTTCAAGAATGAATTTTATAAGACCTCCATCGCCCAGGGCTTCATTCAAAGAACCGCCAAGCACTTTATCACCTTGTACGTTAAAAAGTTGCGCTAGCTTATCGTTAAATACTGTAATTATTCCATCTTCTCTAACAGCAAGTACACCATCATCAACTGAATTGACCACGTGCTGTAAGTGCATACCTAATTTGATTGCATCTTTCTCTGAATTCAGTAATTTGCGATTTAAATTAACAAGACTTCGTAAGTATTTTTGAGAGATGATCGCCGAAATCTCTTCAAGCTTAAAAAGTTTTACTAAATAGAAAACAGTTGAAATATCCAGTAAACGAACACCAATATTCATTTTGTTTTGAACATATGAAGGAATTAAATCCATCTCACCAGGAGAAATGGCGATGTCTACTGTTTCATAGAACCATTTCTTCTCAGAAAATGGAGTATAATTTAAGTGATCAATACCAAGATGCTGTAATGCTTCTATTAGTTCTAATGTAGTCTCAACTGTATCGTTAACAACGAGGACGCTAGAGTTTTCTGGGATTAGTAATATTTGGTCAATATTTTCGTAATTTAGCGTACGATTTGCAATAATTATTTTAGTAAGGGCTGGGTATTTGTTTTTTACCTCATCATAAACACCTTTTGATGAGAACAGAAATGTATCACTGTCATTTGCTGTTGAGAAAAAATCTTCTCCGATTGTATAGCTAGTAATCGTAACGTAATCTCCTATTAATAGGTATAGTTGGTTTGTTAGTGCATGTTTTGTTTCGTTTGTACCACATACAAGTACTAACGTTTGTTTTGTCATTTTCAACCCCCGTAGAAGTAATTGGTTTTATTATAACACCCAATTACAACTAATTAAAACCATTAAATTTATTAATGGTGAAAAAGGCATGGTAGAGGTATTTTATCATGGCATGATAATTGCATAATAAGTAGAATGCTTTTTAGAAAAGGAGAATAAAATGTTAACGCTAATAAAGAATGGAGAAGTTTACAGTCCAAAGCCACTTGGGAAAAGAGATCTTCTATTAGTAGGAGACAAAATTGGTTACATATTAGAACCGAATACATTGGAATTACCAAAACAATTGAATGTAGAAATCATAGATGCTTATGGAAAAATTATTTTTCCGGGGTTTATCGATGCTCACGTTCATATTATTGGTGGGGGAGGAGAAGGCAGTTACCGGACAAGGACGCCTGAAATTCAGTTAACAAATGCTACTACAGCCGGAATTACAACGCTTATAGGGGTGATTGGAACTGACGGGACAACGCGAACAATGACAAGCTTAATCGCTAAAGCGCGAGCTCTTGAAGAAGAAGGAATCACATGTTACGTCCATACGGGGAGCTATCAGGTGCCGGTAAAGACACTAACTGGGAAAATTGAAGATGACTTGATATTAGTTGACAGAATCATTGGTGCAGGTGAGATTGCGATAAGTGATCATCGTTCTTCACAACCAACTATAGAAGAAATAGCGAAAATTGCTTCAGCAGCGAGGATTGGTGGTATGTTGTCAGGGAAAGCTGGTATTGTAAACATTCATCTAGGTGATAGCAAATCAAAGTTGTCTCTTTTAGAAGCAGTTGTCGAAGTAACAGATATTCCGATTAAGACGTTTCACCCTACACATATTAATCGCAACTCTGACTTATTTGAGGCAGGTATAGCTTATGCCAAAAAAGGTGGTTATGTAGATTTCACAACAAGTACTGTACATAAGTTTTTACAAATGGGTGAAGTGAAGTGTAGTAGGGGCTTAAAAAGAATGCTGGATGCAGGTGTTGCGATTGAACAGATTTCCTTTACCTCTGACGGGCAAGCAAGTCTTCCTGAATTTAACGAGGATGGAGAATTGATTGGTCTTCAAGTAGGTGATGTATCTTCTTTATATAATGAAGTGAGAGACGCCATTCTACATGAGGGAGTGGAAATTGAACATGCAATAAAGGTCATTACTCAAAATCCAGCAGCGATACTAAAATTGAAAAATAAAGGAACCATTGAAATTGGGAAAGATGCAGACCTCGTTTTAGTTGATAAAAGTAGTCTAACGATCGATACAGTAATTGCAAAAGGCAAGATTATGGTGAAAGAAAAAGAAATTCTTGTTAAAGGAACTTTTGAGTAAAGTACATACTTAAATCATAGAAAAGTTCTCGAAAATGATCTTCGGGAACTTTTTCCTTTACTCACATAGAAGCTTGGTTCAAAGAGGCTAGCATAAAGTTATAGTGATTTTTATTTTTAAAATCATCAGCACTCCAATTTTTTTTTACCCATTGTAGTAATTCTTCGTTACTATTAAAAACTTCACCGCTTGTATCTGCATCTCGAATCATATACCGTCCATTATCAGGATCGGCTACAACTAAACAAGGGATAGCGCTTTCATTGCTTATTAATTCAAATTCCACTATCGTTCACCTCCAGTGATAGTTTTTTCATCAAAAACGTTTCTATCCATAAAGGTTATCCATTTCTTTAAAAAAGTTTAAATAAACACTCTATTTACTGAATATTCATGTTATAATTTCAAATTATCAACGTACTTGAAGGGACCGAGAGAATGAAACAAATTGTAGGAGAGACCAAATCCGTATATGTTGAAGATATTCTTAAGGCACATCATTTACTAAAAGATGTTGTAGCCCACACACCTCTTCAAAAAAAATGAGCAGTTGTCTGAGAAATATGAATGCAATATCTATTTAAAAAGAGAAGATCTCCAAGTTGTTAGATCTTTTAAGATAAGAGGAGCATTTAATAAAATTAGTCAGCTACGAACCGATCAAACTGAAAATGGGATTGTTTGTGCAAGTGCTGGAAACCATGCTCAAGGTGTAGCTTATACTTGCCGTCAGTTAAAAATAAATGGAAAAATATTCATGCCCTCAACAACACCAAGACAAAAGGTTTCACAAGTAGAATTGTTTGGAAAAGAGTTTGTAGAAATAATTTTAACGGGTGATACCTTTGATGATGCTTATGATCGTGCACTTACCTGTAGTGAAAATGAAAACAGAGCATTTATCCACCCTTTTGATGATTTAGATGTAATCGCAGGGCAGGGCACTGTTGCAGTGGAGATTTTAAATGATTCAGACTTTGAATGCGATTATTTGATTGCTAGTGTTGGTGGAGGGGGTTTAATCTCTGGAGTAGGAACGTATTTTCAAAGCATCTCTCCTAACACTAAGATTATCGGAGTAGAGCCTGAGGGAGCACCCGCGTTAGCAAAGGCGTTACTTGAAAATAAAGTAGTTGAATTACCACATATCGAGAAATTTGTGGATGGGGCAGCAGTTAAAAAGGTTGGGGAAAAGTCTTTTCAGATATGCAAAGAAGTCGTTAGTGAAGTATTGTTAGTTCCTGAAGGGAAGGTTTGCACAACGATTCTAGAGCTATATAATGAAAATGCAATTGTAGCTGAACCAGCAGGTGCTTTGTCATTAGCGGTTTTAGATCAGTTAAAAGATAGGATTAAAGGCAAAAACATCGTTTGTATCATTAGTGGTGGAAATAATGATATTGGGAGAATGCAAGAAATAAAAGAGCGGTCAATGATTTATGAAGGCTTACAGCACTATTTTATAGTCAATTTCCCGCAACGCGCTGGTGCATTGCGTGAATTTTTAGATGAGGTTCTTGGCCCGACAGATGACATCAATCGCTTTGAATATACAAAAAAGAATAATAAAGAGAATGGTCCAGCTTTGGTAGGAATTGAATTAAAACAGAAAGATGATTACGCTCAATTAATTAAACGCCTTAACTTAAAAGGGTTTGAATTCACAGAGGTAAATAAAGATAGTAATCTCTTTCATTTGCTTATCTAATCGTGCATATTAGCTATTTGCATTCTTAAAAAAACAATTGAAAATTAAAAAATTCTTTACACAATTAGACAGACTTCGCAGGAACTTTTGGGTATAATATAGGAAACGGGTAAAAAAGAGGATTGATATCTTGTTATTTAAAAGCCTAGAGTTCAAGCTGGTGGGTGGACAGAAGGTAAAAATCATTGATATTCCAGTATTGGAGGAAGATAACAAATACCGTTTCATGATTCAAATCCGTTTACAAACATTTTTAACCACCATTTATGCCCAAACAAACCCAAAGAGTACTTATTCTTTTAGAGATTACCTTAAAAGGGCAATTAAATGGTCTGATTATGAAGCAATTTTTCAACCTAATATGTTACGTAATAACGCATAAACGATCTTGGGACCCACTAAGGGTCTTTTTTTTATTTGATAAAATAGTTAGCGTTGCTTTTTCATTGAAACCTACTTATAACAAGGTATAATATGGGTAATAAGTTTATTAGGGAAGTGTAGAAATGAGAAAAGTAAAAATAGTCACTGACTCTACAATTGATATTAGTCATGAAGTAATTGAAGAATACGAGATTACGATTGTTCCTTTATCCATTACGATAGATGGTAATACCTATATAGATGGAGTAGACATTGCTGCTGATGAGTTTATGAAAAAGATGAAGGATGCGAAGGAGCTTCCAAAAAGCTCACAGCCTCCTGTGGGGCAATTTGTTCATGTATATGATCAACTGGCTGAAGACGGGAGTGTGATTATTTCTATACATATGACTGCTGGCATGAGTGGAACAGTTAGTTCCGCTGAAAGTGCTGCTCAAATGACCGATGCAGATGTTACAGTTATTGATTCAAGATATATATCTAAAGCATTAAGCTTTCAAGTAATCGAAGCTGCGAAAATGGCACAACAAGGTGCTTCAAAGAAAGAAATTTTAGCAAGAGTCGAAGAAATAAGAACTAAATCATCACTATTTATTACAGTTGATACATTAGAAAACTTAGTTAAAGGAGGCAGAATTGGTAGAGGAAAGGCTCTAATTGGATCGCTTCTGAATATTAAACCAATCGCTAGTCTTCAGGATGGAGTTTATACTCCAGTTGCGAAAGTAAGAAGTCATTCGCAAATTGTAAACTATTTATCCAATCAATTTGCGGAGGATGTTAAAGGGAAAACGGTAAAAGCTGTAGGGATTGCACATGCAGACGCACTTGAACTAGCATCAAAAATGAAAAAAGCTGTACTTCAAATAAGTCCAAACTGTCACGTCGATATTTCGTTTACAACTCCTGTTATCTCTACACATACTGGGCCTGGAGCAATCGGGTTCATGTACTTTGCAGAGTAAAGTATATAAACTGTAGGTGCTTTGAACCAAAAGAGAATAATGTTATCGAATCTAAATCACAAGAAAAGGGGTGACCTATTGTCACCCCTTTCTTGTACTATCAGCAGAATTAATTAAATTTGAGAATTAGAGTGCGTTTCTGAATCCAGCGCCCAGCGACTAACGGACTTTCTGCTCCTCTTATGCAATAAGTCAGCATCGAATCGCTTACGCTCTTCGTGTTTCCTTTCTCCATACGTCGCTAAACGGACACTTGCGCTATTGTTCTGATTTTAAGGCATAGGAGTAGGAGTTGCTTCTGCAAAGCCTTCTTTGTATTTTTCATCAATCAGGGTGCGTATTTCTTTCACGGATTTGCCTTTTTGATGCTCAACTACTGCAATTGCTGCAATTTCTAAGCAAACTTTACATTTTGTTCCATGATCATCCCAGACAATTGAACCATCTGATTTTCGCTCACTAATAAAGCAATTGTCATTATGTTTATGACCTACCGATCGTCCACAACCACAATAACAGGGAATATGCTTTAATATTTCTCCATTTTCCCCGGCTGCTGCATAGACATTTTGAATTTCTTTAGGTTGATCATTTAAGAAGGTAGGAAGCACAGTGCTTGAATCTGTTTGTTCCTGTATATCTCCACTTTTAAATGAAGGTTGATCATGTTGTGTGTGATCATCATGCTTAGATTCGGCTGCTTGATTACATCCTGTTAGAATAAGACTGGTGATTACTACACTCGTGATAGAAAATTTTAGTTTACTCATGAAATGTCCTCCTAACTCAAAGTATTTCATAATAACTTTATCATAAAAACGGAACGATAATATCTGCAATTTAATGAACAGAACATAAACTGATATATATGGAAAATTAAAACATATATATAAATAACTACTTTTTGTTCCAAGGGGGTTTGGGTAATCGCTAAAAACATTTTATTTTTTGCTGATTTCGTTATAGATGACGTCGTGGCTATTATCTATGAGTATTACAATTGTTAAAACATTTACAAGTGAGCATCCAATTCCTAAGAAAATGTTATAAAATACCAAAGTTGTGACAGTATCTTTACGTTCAAGTAGCCTTTCTTCCAAAACAAGGTGGAATCTGATAAACTTTCCTTGAGTTGAAAAAAGAGGTGAAGTTTGGATGAACAGGACGCTACGTCTCTGTTTTATTGTATGGATTCTACTTATTTTGTTTGCGTTAACTGCATGTTCAAGTAATGGGCTAAAAGATTCGCTTAATTATGAGGTAAAAGAATTCGAATTTACAAATCAAGACCAAGAAATTGTTCGTTTAGAGGACTTAAAGGGTAAAATATGGGTGGCGGACTTTATTTTTACGAGCTGTGAAACAGTCTGTCCGCCAATGACTGCTCACATGACAGAGTTACAACAAAAAGTAAGTGACGAGGGCATTGAAGCGGAGTTTATTTCTTTTAGTGTTGATCCTGAAATAGATACGCCCATTAAGTTGAAGCAATTTGCAGAGAATTACGATTTAACATTTGATAATTGGAACTTCTTGACGGGTTATACACAAGATGAAATTGAAAAATACGCCCTAGACAGCTTTAAGCAAATTGTTCAAAAGCCAAAAAGTGAAGACCAAGTCATTCACCAAACCCTATTTTATCTAGTCGATCAAAATGGCACGGTTGTTAAAGATTATAGTGGTGTTGAAAATACTCCATACGATCAAATCATTGAAGATATGAAGACTCTACAAAAACCTAGTAAGTAAAACGCGTTTTAACGACAAAATAAACAAAGATTCCTTCTGGAGTCTTTTTTTAATTTATCACCTTATCAATTGCTAATAGAAATGATAGTTCAGCAATATAGTGGTATAATCTATTCTTAAAACAATACGGCTAAACTAGAATAAGCGATTCTACCAATTTTATGTCTAAAAAGATAATGTAGGTGATTGAATGATACGTATTTTATTAATAGTGTTCAGTGTTTTTATTTTATTGAGTGGATGTGCATCCAGTTCACTTTATTCTTCTAGTATTTCGGATAAAAAAAACAATTTAATAGAAAAGCTAAACCCGCCAGAGTCGTTCACTTCACGTGACCTAAAAATAGTTGCCATTGGTGATTCTTTAACAGCTGGTGTGGGCGATGAGTCGAAGCAAGGTGGCTATATTGGGATGGTAAAAAAAATGTTAGAAAGAGAAACGGGACTTAAAGAAGTAACACTTTCAAACTTTGGTATAAGAGGTCACAAAACAGATGATTTATTGAAAAAGTTATCAAATGAAGAAGTGATTTCACGAGTAAAAGAAGCAGATATTATTGTGATGACGATTGGTGCTAATGATATAATGGAAGTTGTGAGAGGAAACATACTTTCTCTAGACTTTGAACCATTTAGAAATGAAAAAAAGAACTATGAAGACCGATTTTCCGACATTCTTTCTACAATACGCAAACATAACACAGAAGCTCAAATTGTTTATGTAGGACTTTATAATCCTTTTAAACTTATGCTCCCTGAATTAACTGAAATAGACATAATTATTGAAGAGTGGAATAACTCTTCACAACGCTTAATTCAAGCTGATCCTAATTCAAATTATGTTCCAGTTGATGATTTCTTTTCAAGAGAAAGCGTTGATAAACTATTATATAAAGATGAGTTTCATCCAAACAAATTAGGGTATTCCTTAATGGCTGATCGTGTTTTCAATGCTATAAAGAATGAAGAAATCAACTACCTGAGTAGTGAATAGGGTGAAATAAAATGAAAAAATGGAAAATCGCTTTTTTGCTGTTAATTTCAGTAAATTTAATTGTTTTTCTGCTCCTGTTTTTTATGGTATTTGCCTCTAGCGATGAACAAATACAAAAAAATGGTGAGGCAGAAGCAGTGGAATATCCTAATACTGTTCCGCTCATTGTAAAGGGAAGTAAATCCTCTTTAAATCAACTAATAAATTCTTATCTCCAAAAAGAAGCAAAAAATGATCAATTAAATTACCGAGTTCAATTAGAGGATAAAGTTTATTTATACGGGACAATTCAAGCCTTTAATAAGGATATTGAAATGAGAATGACGTTTCAACCTGAAGTGAAAAAAGACGGAAACCTCCTTCTTCATGTGGAAGAACTATCAATAGGGCTTATCCAGTTACCCATATCTTATGTGTTAAAATATATGCACAAAAACTATGAATTTCCTCAAGCAGTAAAGATTGATTCTACTCAGGAACTTGTTGATATTCAGTTAGATGAATTATCTCTAAAAAACGACTTCAAAGCTAGTGTTCAAACTTTTGACTTATTAAAAGATGACATTTCCTTTAAAATGTACGTTCCATTACAAAAGTAGAAAGCATCTAACAATACAATTGTTAGATGCTTTCTACTTTTTAATCCTACGTTAATTAGTGAATTAGTACATTTACCCTATATTGAAAATCTAGTAGGTTTTTGACGAAACATGTATACTTATAGAATACTAGTCGAGACTCCTGAAAAATGGAATGAGGAGGTTTCACATGTTTTGCGAAAATTGTGGTGCAAGCAGGATTGATATTCAATCAAATTATTGTCCTAATTGCGGAAAAAAAATGATCAAACCAGATGAAGTGAATAGTGAAGGAAAAAGTAGTCGTTATCTGTCAATTGCTTTGCCATTAACGAGTCTATTAGTTGTTCCTGCTCTTTTATATATGGTACATGTAAACGAAAAAAGCGTAAATGCCGAGGTTCTAGAATATCAAGAAAGAGCTGAACAGGCAGCGTTAACAGGAGATTATTCAAAAGCGTTACTTTTCATTGAAAAAGGTCTAGCTAATCGAAGCGAGTACGAGGTCTTACTAAAAGAAAAAGAGATGATTTTATCTCTTGAAGAATTCGATCAGGATCTTTCTCAAATCGAACAACACATAATGAATGAGAATTTTGAAATAGCAACAAAGTCTATCAATCTACTGAAAAGCCAAGTGGTACATCAGAAATCACCATTATATGTTCAGCTCTCTCATAAAATTCACGAAGCTGAAACAACTGTAAAGGTTGGTGAGATAAAACAAGAACTCGCCGAGCTTGAAACCATTGACCAATTAGAAGAAAAGTTATCGACATTGTACGCTCTCGAATTAGAAGAAGCGGCTGAAGTTGAAACACAAATTCATACGAAGATGGTGTTGATTAGTTCAAAAGAGGCAGAACAAGAACTAGCGGACAAACACTTCAATCGGGCAATCTATACAATTGATGAAGCATTACAATATGTCGTAAATAACGAAAAATTATTATCAATAAAAGATAAAATTACCGAAGAAAAGTCTTCATTCGAACAAGCGGAGCAAAAGAGAATAGAAAGTGCAATTGTCGCTGCAAAAAAAGAAGAGGAACGAAACAGAACGGAAGCTGTAAAAGTAAGAGGTGTGGAACTAAACGTCGATAAGTACGGTGATGCCTATATTAAAGGAGAAGTGTTGAACAGTGGAACCAAAGAGGTTCACTCTATTTCCATTCAATTTGTAGTGAAAGATGCTTCAGGTAAAGAAGTGGAAAAGGGTGAAACAAATGTTTTCCCAAATGAGCTTCAACCAGGAGATTCTGCAAAATTCGAGCATGTTACCTATTCAGCAAAAGAAGATGCAAAGATTGAAGTAAAGCACATTTCTTGGTATCTAAAGGAAAAGAAAGGATAACACATGAACAAAAAGTGGATTATTAGTATCTCTATTTCATTATTAATTTGGACAAGTGGTAGTATCGGCTATTTTTACTTGAAAGATAGAGTAGCGAATCAGGTTTATGCAGAATCTCCAATTCTTAAAAGGGACACAGATGTTCCAACTTTAAAAACAGAAGTAAACTTAAAAGAGATTATTAGAGAAACACAGAAAAAAGTGGTGATGGTTGAACTAGATGATGGCACTGTGGGATCTGGATTTCTCTATAACAATAACGGTGATATTATTACAAATGCACATGTCGTTTCTGGAGCAACTGACGTGAAAATTCGTACAACAGATGCAAAAGGGTATGAAGGTAAAGTAATAGGACTTAGTATGGAAACAGACATAGCTGTCGTCAGAGTTGAGGGACTTAAAGACCAACCTCCACTTGAGATTTCTGTTAATAGAAAATTAGAAATAGGAGACGAAATTCTCGCACTAGGGAGTCCGTTAGGTTTACAAAACACTGTGACAACTGGAATTATTAGTGGTACGGATAGAGAATTAGATATTGCACCCTATAAATATGAAAATGTCTATCAAATTTCAGCACCAATTGCTCCTGGTAACAGTGGAGGACCATTAATCGATCGTCAAACAGGACATGTAATAGGAATAAATTCAGCAAGGCTGGAACAAGGATCGATTGGTTTTAGCATTCCGATTAACACTGTTTTGCCCTTAGTTAATAGTTGGTCAGAAACACCAATGAAAAACTTACCAGACATATCAAAGCTTGACGGAGCAGATGAAATAGACGAAAATAAGGTACTAGAAACGGCTGATTATCTCGTTAGCTATTTTAATGAAAGTCTAACTTATCGTGATTATGTAACAGCATACTCAATGCTAGGTAGTGATTGGCAATCAAAAGTCAGCTATGAAGAATTTCGTAATCAATATTTAAATACATTGTCATTAAAAATAGAAGAATTGAAAATAAATTCTCAGAATGGCCATGTGGATGTTGAAACAGTCATTACAGCTCAAGAGAGAGAGAATGAGAAAAAGATTCAAAGCACGTATAGAATTCATTATGAGATCGCGTTCGAAAATGAACAGGCTAGAATAATTTCAGAGAAAAAAGAGCTGTTAAAGTAAGAAAGATGTAGGGGTGAAGATATGAAAAATATATTTGTGACTGTAAGTTTGCTAGCTATTTTATTAGCTCTTTACTTTGGTGGAGTAGCTTTTCAAAAGTTTGAAGAAGAGAATATGGATGAGGTTTATTTAAATATAGGCTACTGTGCACTCTTTTTAAGTAGTTCGGTGTATTCTTGGCATTTAAAAGAAGAAAGACAAAAAAATACTTAAACAAAGCTCAGGGAGCCTTGTTCAGCTACTTAAATAAAAAAACGAGAAGGGACTTCCCTTCTCGTTTTTTATTATTAAGAACCCTCTTCTTCAGTTGTCTCTTCTTCAGTTGTCTCTTCTTTAGGTGTTTCTTCTTCAGTTGTTTCTTCTTCAGTTTCAGTTTCTTCAGTGTTTGTTTCTTCTTGTTCTGGATCTTCAGTGTTGTTACATGCAGCCATTAAAAATACCGCCAATAGTGATGCGCCAATTTTTAGTAGTAAATTCTTTTTCATAAATTTTTTCCTCCCATGTAACGATTAGATTGTGTTTTGCTTGAACCTCTTGGCTCAATACAATCATAATCGAAAGAGAAGACAAGTAGTTGTAATTTACAGAATTTTTACATGTTTTTAAAGAATTACACATTCTTTACACTTTACTTAATTTTCTTTACGTAAATTTTTCAAAATTTCAGGAAAATAGCATCTAGTCTTTTTATAAATGGGTCCGGAAGTAGCACCTGAGTAGAAATACTTAAGATGTAATGATTAGATCCAATGAAGGTGTACCATTTGCAAAACCAACTGCAAACACTGTAAAAGCTCGATCAGCTTTAAATTGAACTTTTCGGACCGTTAATACAACTGAATTCGTCCCTGCAACCCGTACTTCTAAGTCAACTTTTCTAGGGGAAACCGTTAAAAAGGTTGTAGCATCCAAGAATGACACATTTTTAAATAGGACATCTCCATCTTTTATTGCAATATCAACAGCGGGTGCATCTGGTGATAAGTGGACAACTCTAACTTTCGTTTCACCTGCTGAAATAAACGGCTGATCTATAAAGGGTAATAATTTTAAATTGGAAGCTCTACCGCTTGCAGCAATTGTATACGTACTCGCTGGCATTAACAAAAGCATTTCCGATAGTACGGGACGTGACTGATTTCCAGTAGGGAATATGTCGATACGATAATTTCCTGCTGGTAGTTGAAAATAGTCACTTAGTTGTTTAAATGTTACATTTTTTAATGTAACTTTACCATTCAAGTAGATATCTACTGAAGGTGCATCCGGTGAAGCGTGGAGGATACGAACTTTAGACATGCCCAGATTCAATTGTTGTGAATGGTGATCACGATGATCATGTTGCCCTGCAGACATAAGTTGTTGCAAAGCTTTAAGATGTTTTTGATAATACAGAATGTGTTTTGCTGGGTCAACGTATTTATAGTAGTTGCTAAGCATATCGTACATTAATGCCTTGTGAGCATACTTTTCTTTAGGATTCATTCCTTAGCTCTCCTATCATCTCTATTCGTAACTAACATATGAGGAGTGATGGGTGTATGTCACAAAAAGGTTCATCGAATAAAGAAGCGATTACTGGATAAAAATAGGTATAAGAAGCGAGGAGGGAAATAATGGATCGTAATAAAGAAAAACTAAGCTATGAATCGGATGGGAAGATGGGTAAGGACAAAAAGGAAGAGCGTGAAGTCAATCAAGAAAAGCAAGAAAAGTCATTTTTTAATACAACTCAAACTAGTGAGTAAGACGATTCTGAAGTATGTGTTTTTAAAGAAGCGTGCTAAAATAAATTAAATACATATTGAAAACCTAACCTTGACTTAAATCATGTCTAAGCATAAAAATTGTGTTTAAAATGAACTTGGAGGGTGTACAATGGAACGTTTCGCTCAAAATGTCGGAGAAGATACGATTTCTTATTTGGATCAAGGCGTTGGGGATTGTTTAGTCCTAATACATGGATTCTGTGGTAGTCACGAATATTGGAAATATATCGTTCCAGCGCTCACAAAGGAATACCGAGTTCTCACAATTGATTTAAGAGGTCATGGTGGTTCAAGCACTACTAAAAATGGTTATAATGTTTCTGATATGGCAGATGATATCGAGAATGTAATTGCCGCGCTTGAGATTGAACGAGTCTCCATCATTGGTCACTCACTAGGTGGGTATGTTGCGCTTGCATTTGCTGAAAAATATCCAGAGAAACTGAATCGGTTAGCACTTATTCATTCTACTGCATTTGCAGATAGTGAGGAAGGGAAAGCGAATCGACTCAAAGGAATAAACAAGATTGAAAGTGAGGGAATTATCCCTTTTATTGATGATTTAGTTCCTAAACTTTTTGCAAAGTCTTCTAGTACTGCATCCAACGATCAGCTACAGTTCGTGAAAAAGATTGGTTATAAAACGGCTGAATTTGGTGCGATTGGTGGACTTGAGGCGATGAAAAACCGCCTAGATCGCAATGATGTGTTAACAAATTTAACAATCCCAGTTTTAATCGTAGCAGGCAGTGAGGATCAATTAATTTCTCCAGAAAAATCCTTCTCAGTAAAATCTGTTTATATTACAGAAGTAACTATTGAAAAGTGTGGGCACATGTCTATGATTGAACAACCTGATTTGTTAGCTGAACATCTCCTGTTTTTTCTTAAAAATTCTGTTCGGGTATAAAGTAGTTGAACAGAGTGATCAAATGGTTCTTATCATATTTAAAAATGGCTGGTTTTAGAGGACTTTTCCTTTAAATCAGCCATTTTTTGTTTAGTTACTAAACTCAGCTCGTTTTATAAAACTAATTTCTTCTTCTACCAACCCACAAGCCCCGCATTGTACTTTGTATGTAGGTCCTTTATAGGCTAAATGAAAGGGTTCTAAATTGGATTGATCGAACTCCTCAACAATATCACCCGTTTGTGGATTTAATTTTACTGGTTTTACATGTTGTTCAATGATATTAAATCTCGTTCGGTTTGATTTACAATTTGGACATAAATAAGGTGCAGACATTTAAAAGGCCTCCTTTACTGTATCCCTTATCTTCTCACCGCACGCTTGGGAATATGTATAATATAGGTCTCCGAACAGTATTAAAATAGTAAATAAAAAAGCAGCCGATGGCTACTTTCTTAAGACAGATCCAATTTTTTAAATAGTTCAATAAACATTGTAAGTTCTTCATCTGTATAACAATTAAATCTTTCGGCTAAGTATTCTGTTTTTCTTTTTTCAATTGTAAAAAGAACTTTTTCACCTAAATCAGTTAAGTGAATGTCAACAATTCTACGATCTTGTGTAGAACGAACACGTCGGATCCATGTTTTTTCGATAAGGGAATCCGTCACAACTGTAATATGGCTGGCAGATACATCGAGAATTCGAGATAAATCAGAAGCCTTTTTTGAACCTTGTTCACGCAACACCTTTAATATAATAAACTCGTTTCGTGATAATTCTTTATCAAAAACCTCGTTAAGCTCTTGGCGAAGTTGACGAAAAACAATTCGCAACAGAGATTCCATTTCATACATTTTTTCTTGGCGATTTTTCAAGCTGTTTTCCTCCAAAGGACGAAACTATTTTCCTAAGTAATTCATACCTTTTTTAGACTAAGGAAAGTATAAGGATGTGTCAAGGTTAAAGTGAAAAGTAGTAGTGAGCGGATTGCTTTTCTTCATTTCTTAGAATGATATAATAAGTGCAAGATCTATTTAGGAGGTTCTGATAAGATGGTAGAAAAGAACGTTGAACTTGCTACATTTGCGGGTGGCTGTTTTTGGTGTATGGTCCAACCATTTGATGAAATGCCTGGAATTGTAAGTGTTGTCTCGGGATATACCGGCGGTGAAAAAGAAAACCCTACATATGAAGAGGTATGTTCGAATGTAACAGGTCATTTAGAAGCTGTTCAAATTACCTTCGAACCAAGTCTATTTTCGTATCAACAACTTCTCGATCTATATTGGACTCAAATTGATCCAACAGATGCAGGCGGACAATTTCATGATCGTGGAGAATCTTATCAAACGGCTATTTTTTATCATAACGAAAAACAAAAGCAGCTAGCAGAGCAATCAAAGATAAGCTTACAACAAAGCAATATATATAAAAAGCCAATTGTTACAAAAATTTCACCTGCAAAACCTTTTTATGCTGCAGAAGATTATCATCAAGACTTTTACAAGAAAAGCCCTACTCGCTATCAATCATACCGTACAGGATCAGGTAGAGATAAATTCATCCATGATCATTGGGACGTGGTAAATAAAGAGGAACTAAAAAATAAATTATCACCTATTTCATATGAAGTTACTCAAAATAATGGGACAGAACCCCCTTTTCACAATGAATTCTGGGATCATGAAAAAGATGGAATTTATGTAGATGTTATATCTGGTAAGCCTTTATTTAGTTCAACAGATAAATATGATGCTGGCTGTGGTTGGCCAAGTTTTACCAAGCCAATTCAAGAATTTGAAGTAATTGAAAAGAAAGACTCTACACATGGCATGATTCGAATTGAGGTACGCAGTAAAACAGCTAATGCACACCTTGGGCATGTGTTTAATGATGGTCCAGGTGCTAATGGTCTTAGATATTGTATCAACTCTGCTGCGCTTAGATTTGTTGCAAAAGAAAATCTTCAACAAGAGGGTTATGAAAGATATTTGCCTTTATTTGAAAAAGAGTAAATTTCTAAGAGAAACAGCTCCTTGTTTTTTAAATAATGAGATTATCACCTAGAAAATGGGCGAATGCACAGACAATTCACTTCTGAATACCATAGAGTAAAGGGAAACCTAATTTTTGAACTAGAGGAGTGAACCTGAGATGCATTGCTATTATGATTGCGGATACCCGGGTGGTAACTACGGAACTGGAAACAGCTTCGTTTTGATTGTTGTATTGTTTATCTTGTTAATTATTGTTGGTGCAGCATACGTTTGCTAATGTAAAGTCACAGGACTCCTAATGGGGTCCTGTTTTTTTTAGAATTATCTATATAAAAAACGAACGATTAAGTACATAAATAATATATAGTTCGTATTTTACTTGACGGTCATGCTGTATGTTGGTATATTTACCAATGGAAAAATAAATTTAATTCAAACTGATTGATACTATATTTATATAAATGGGGGAGATATCGTGAGTCGCACATATGATGTCATTGTAGTTGGTGCCGGTCCCGCCGGTATTTTTGCATGCTATGAATTAATGGAAAAGATGCCAGAAGCGAACGTGCTTTTAATTGATAAAGGTCATGATATTTACCGAAGAAATTGCCCGATTTTAGAAAAAAAGATTGAAAAATGTCCACCTGCTGTGGGAAGAAAAGAATTTGCAGGATGCTTACCGGCTTGTTCAATTACAAATGGATTTGGAGGAGCGGGAGCTTATTCTGATGGGAAGTTTAATATAACAAGTGAATTTGGAGGGTGGATGACTGATTATTTATCGGACAGTCAAGTTATCGACCTGATTAAATATGTAGATTCTATCAATCTTTCGCACGGAGCGACTGATACAATTACTGATCCTCTTACAGAACAAGTTAAAGATATTGAACGAAGAGGCTTTGCTGCGGGCCTGAAGCTACTGCGTGCACAAGTACGCCATTTAGGAACTGAGCAAAATTTAGAGATTTTAAAAAGTATTTTCGAAACGTTGAAAGTCAAAATTGAAATGTTATTTAAAACAGAGGTAGAGGATATTATTACAGAAAAAGAAGATGGAAAGCACATTGTAAAGGGTATTTTACTTAGCAATGGTGATACTCTTCTAGCAGATAAAATCATTGTTGCTCCAGGCCGTGATGGATCTAAGTGGCTTTCGAAACTATTGAAAAAAAGACGATTATCCATGATCAACAATCAAGTCGATATTGGGGTAAGAGTTGAAACGTCTAATATCGTCATGGATGAAATAAATGAACATCTTTACGAAGGCAAATTCATCTTCAATACATCAGTTGGAACTAAAGTTAGAACGTTTTGCAGCAATCCTTCAGGACATGTAGTGGTTGAAAATCATTCTGGAACGATGCTTGCAAACGGCCATGCATACAAAGATCCTAAACTAGGAAGCAACAACACCAACTTTGCTCTTCTTGTTTCACACACATTCTCTGAACCATTTGATCAGCCGAATGAATATGCTCATGAAGTATCAGGCTTAGCGAATAGCTTATCAAATGGTGGCTTAATTGTTCAAAAATATGGTGACATTCTCAAAGGTCGTCGTTCCACAGAAAAGAGAATTAAAGAAGGCTTTTTAGAACCAACTCTAAAGGAAGCGGTTCCTGGTGATCTTGGATTAGTACTTCCGTACAACACAATGAAAAGTTTAATTGAAATGATGGAAGCATTAAACAAAGTAACTCCTGGATTGGCTTCTGAACATACACTTTTCTACGGAATAGAAGCAAAATTCTATTCAGCTCGTCCTGTAATTAACAAACACTTTGAATCTGAAATTGGTGGCTTGTATGTAGGTGGAGATGGAGCAGGAATTACCAGAGGTTTAGCACAAGCTGGAGCTTGTGGTGTATGGGTAGCAAGGGATATTGCCCAAAAGCTTTCACATACAGTAAAAAGAGAAACTGTCGGAGTGTAAAAAAGTAATACTGTCTTATTATTTAGATACAGCAGAGTTAATTCGAATTGAATTAGCTCTATTTTTTATTTTTCCATGATTGGACTAAAATATGTATGTAAACTTTACTTTGAAACTAGTTGACTAAATGCCACCTATTCATTACCATTAAGGTAACAAGGATAGGGGGAACTAAAAGTGAACTGGAGTGCCTTAGCTGAAGAAGTAATCGCAGGAAAAGTTTTAAGTAATCAGGAAGCGTTAAGAATTTTAGACAGTCATGATGATGATTTATTAGTCCTACTCAATGGTGCATTTCGTATTCGAAAGCATTATTACGGGAAAAAAGTAAAATTAAATATGATTATGAATACTAAGTCAGGACTATGTCCTGAAAATTGTGGCTACTGCTCACAATCGGTCGTTTCCAAAGCACCCATCGAAAAATATAGAATGCTAGATAAAGAAACGATTGTAATGGGAGCAAAGCGGGCATATCAAATGCAAGTGGGCACATATTGTATTGTTGCAAGTGGAAGAGGACCATCAGAAAAAGAGGTCGACCATGTTGTCTCCGCTGTTAAAGATATAAAGAATCAATATGGATTGAAAATTTGTGCCTGTTTAGGGATTTTAAAACCTGATCAAGCAAAAAAGCTCAAGGAAGCTGGAGTGGACCGTTATAATCATAATTTAAATACTTCAAGAGAACATCATTCATCAATTACAACATCGCATACATATGATGACAGAGTAACAACTGTTGAAACGGTTAAAAGTAGTGGGATTTCACCATGTTCTGGTGTCATTATCGGAATGAGAGAAACTCTTCAAGATGTGGTAAACATGGCATTCAGTTTAAAAGAGCTTGACGCTGATTCAATTCCTGTGAATTTTTTACATGCGATTGATGGAACACCACTTGAAGGGACGAATGATTTAAACCCCAGATATTGCTTAAAGGTGTTAGCTCTGTTTCGCTTTATTAATCCTACGAAGGAAATCAGAATCTCTGGTGGCAGAGAAGTGAATTTAGGCAGTCTTCAACCATTAGGTTTATATGCAGCCAACTCCATTTTCATCGGTGGTTATTTAACAACTCGTGGGCAAGAAAGCACCGAGGATCATAAAATGCTCGAGGATATGGGGTTTGAAATTGAGTTTGAACATGAAGTTCAATATAGTTAAGTTTTTTCATTTCAATCGAGATCTTGTGCTTTCACAAGGTCTTTTTTACTTTTTCCCTCACAATATTGAAGAAAACCAAACTCTAAAATCATAGATGAACCATTAGTTAGATATATGAACCTCAGTTAACTCATACAATAAGTAAAGTGATCTTACAGCTTAATAAGGTTGAAAATGAGGTGGAATGTATGATGAGGTCTCATTTAATAAAACCGATTTTGGATGAAGAGTATAAACAAATTAGTCACGGTTCAGGGGTTTATTTATACGATACAGATGGAAAAAAATATTTAGATGGTTCTTCTGGTGCAGTGACCTGTTCGATTGGGCATGGTGTAAAGGAAGTAATTAATGCGATGCATGATCAAGCAAAAAAGGTTTCCTTTGTTTATCGGTCACAGTTTACAAATGAACCAGCCGAACGATTAGCCGAGAAACTAGCACAACTTGCACCAGGGGATTTGAATTGGTCTTTTTTCGTTAACAGTGGCTCAGAAGCAACCGAAACTGCTATGAAAATTGCCATTCAATACTGGCAAGAAAAAGGAAAACATCAAAAAAGTAAAATTCTATCAAGATGGATGAGTTATCATGGCATTACAATCGGATCACTTTCTTTATCGGGTCATACTGAGCGAAGGGCACGCTTTGTCCCATTATTAGATGCAAATCCCGTTATATCTCCTCCTTACTGTTACCGCTGTCCATTCGATCGAACCTATCCAGGATGTCAATTAAAATGTGCAACTGAACTTGAAACAGCTATTAACAGAATTGGCTCTGATCACATCGCAGCCTTTGTTGTCGAGCCTCTAGTTGGAGCTGCAGGTGGAGCGATCGTTCCTCCAGCTGGGTATTATGAAAAAATTAGAGACATATGTGACCGTAACCAAATTTTGCTGATTGCAGATGAAGTCATGACGGGTATAGGGAGAACAGGAAAAATGTTTGCGATGGAGCATTGGAGTGTTCAACCAGATATCATCGCATTAGGGAAAGGTTTAAGTGCAGGATACACCCCCATTGCTGCGACACTGGTAAGCGACTCAATCATTGAACCAATCTTAACCGGTTCAAAGTTAATCATGAGTGGACATACGTATAGTGCAAACCCACAATCTGCAGCAGTCGCCCTAGCAGTCTTAACCTATATTGAAAAGCACTCCCTCGTTGAAGCATCTCATTCGAAAGGGATTTTTCTATTAAATGAGCTTCAACAATTTAAAAAGAAGTTCACAATTGTTGGAGATGTGAGAGGAAAAGGTTTGTTAATTGGGATCGAATTTGTTTCAAACACCAACACGAAGCTCCCATTTAAGAAAGATTGTAAGGTGACAAATTTAGTCATTAAGCAAGCTCAGATAAATGGATTATTAATCTACCCTTCCACCGCTGGTATCGAGGGAGTCTCAGGGGATGCAATCTTAGTTGCCCCACCTTTGACGATCACAGAAACAGAAATGAATGAACTTATATATCTTCTCTATAAAACGATTAAAGAAGTAGAAGATTCACTACAAGTACCTAAAAATAATCCTGCATAAACAGGAGGAACGAAAATGGTAAGTAATGTATACAACAAAATTAAAACAGTAAATGAAGTAGTAGGAAAAATAGAGGACGGTACGAAATTAATGATTGGCGGATTTGGAGGTGTTGGTAACCCACCAACATTAATATCAGCAATTCTTGAAAAAGGAGTGAAAGACTTAACCATCATTTGCAATGATACAGGGTTTCCTGACATTGGTGTAGGCAAACTTATCACTGAAGGACGTGTAAAGAAGATCATTGCTTCACACATTGGCTCAAACCCGCTTGCAGGGGAACAAATGGCTTCAGGAAAAGTAGAAGTTGAATTTTCTCCACAAGGAACATTGGCTGAGCGAATTCGAGCAGGAGGTGTTGGGCTGGGCGGGATATTAGTAGATGTTGGCCTCGAAAGTGATGTGGTTGAAAAAGGAAAAACTAGAATTGACGTAAACGGGCTAACATACTTACTCGAAACACCGTTAAAAGCAGATGTAGCAATTATTTACGGGATGCAAAGTGATCCCTTTGGGAACCTTATTTATCGCAAAAGTGCACGAAATATGAACCCGTTAATGGCGATGGCAGCTACTTACACAATTGCCGAAGTAGAAGAAATTGTCCCGTTAGGGGAACTAAATGGAGAATCGATTATTACTCCAGGAATTTTTGTGCAAGCGATCGTTGAAGGAGATGGGGTGGACTGGAAATGGGTTTGGGAGTAGATATTCGATCGAAAATAGCTAGACGAGCAGCAAAAGAAATACAAAGTGGCATGATTGTTAATTTAGGAATTGGAATTCCTTCCCTAGTGGCTAATTTTATTGAGCGGGATGCGGTCATGATTCAAGCAGAAAATGGGATTCTTGGGATTGGGCCTTCACCTGAAGCAGGTCAGGAAGACGAAAATCTTTGTAATGCAGGAGGTTATCCAGTTACAAGTGTAAAAGGTGCTTCATACTTTGACAGTTCGATAGCTTTTGGCATGATTCGAAATGGATACATTGATTTAACAATCTTAGGTGCGCTTCAGGTAAGTGAAAAAGGTGATTTAGCAAATTGGATCGTTCCAGGAAAACGGGTTCCAGGAATGGGTGGTGCAATGGAGCTTGCACAAAAGGCTAAAAAGGTAATTGTGCTTATGAATCATGTTAACAAAAATGGAGAACCGAAAATTGTCACACAGTGCTCTCTTCCACTGACCTCTAAACAATGTGTTTCAATGATCATTACAGAAAGAGCGGTCATTTCAGTCACAAAATGGGGATTGCTTTTAACAGACGTAATGGAGCCATATTCAATTGAGGAAGTAATCAAATCCACGGGTGCACCGTTAAGGTTATCAAAAAAAATAGAGAGAATTTCCTAACGATCGGAAGGGTGAGGGGATGAAGGAACAAAAACAAAAAGCATGGGATTGGATTGAGTCAAATAAACAAAACGGGGTACAGCTACTACAAAAATTAGTTCAAGAAAAAAGTGTTCAGCATGAAGAGGCGCCTGCTCAAGCAATTATTTTAGAAAAGTGTCGTCAGCTTCAATTAGAAATCGATTTGTGGGAACCAGGGGGAATCTCACTTCGGACTCATCCAGAATTTGTATCAACAAGGCCTCATTTTCAAGACAGTCCAAATATAGTTGCCATTTTAAAAGGTACCGGTAAAGGTCGTTCTGTTATATTAAATGGTCATATTGATGTTGTTCCAGAAGGTGAACAGAGCCAATGGCACGACGATCCTTATTCAGCAAAAGTGAACAATGGAAGAGTTTATGGACGAGGATCAACTGATATGAAGGGAGGAAACGTTAGTTTATTACTGGCGATAGAAGCGATAAAGGAAAGTAAAATACCACTTAAAGGTGACGTGATTTTTCAAAGTGTAATTGAAGAGGAGAGTGGTGGAGCGGGAACTTTAGCTGCTATTTTGAGGGGGTATAAAGCCGATGCCGCAATCATCCCAGAGCCTACAAATCTAAAAATCTTTGCAAAACAACAAGGATCCATGTGGTTTAGGTTAAAAGTAAAGGGAAGATCCGCACATGGTGGCACGAGGTATGAAGGAGTTAGTGCAATTGAAAAAAGCTACAGCGTAATAGAGCACATAAAAGAGCTCGAAACAAATCGAAATCAACGAATTACCGATACCTTGTACAAAAATATTCCCATTCCTATTCCAATAAATATAGGGAAGATTAGTGGTGGTACGTGGCCGTCATCAGTTGCGGATACGGTTGTGTTAGAAGGTAGATGTGGAATTGCTCCAGATGAAACGGTTGAAACTGTAAAAGTTGAATTCTCAAACTATCTTGATACTTTAAAAGAGAAAGATATCTGGTTTGGCGAACATCCTGTTGAAATTGAATGGTTTGGGGCAAGATGGCTACCAAATGACTTATCACTTCAACATGATATCATTCAAATTCTATCAAATGAATACAAACTGATAAAAAGTGAAGATCCAACGATTGAGGCATCCCCTTGGGGAACGGACGGGGGATTGCTGGCGACGGTAGGAAATATCCCAACAGTTGTATTTGGCCCAGGTACAACAGAGGTCGCTCATTTCCCAAATGAGTATATCGAGATCGATAAAATGATAGATAGTGCTAAGATTATCGTTTCTTTCTTAATAGAATGGTGTGGTGTTCTAGAAGAGTGAGAAATAAAGATTGAAAAGAGAGGGAGTGAATTCGCATTGAATTCGTCTTCCTCTCTTTTTTAGTTCATGAAACGTACATAAATAGCTTATTTCTAGCAAATAATGGCTGTATAAGAATGTAGGTGGCTAAAAATGATAACGATCGCATACATAGTTGTGTTTTGTTTGATGTCTATTCTATTAGCGGTTTTTGATATGTTTTTATATAGAGAATCAATCTTTGATAGCATTTATCATTTATTTCAACTAGATTTTGGAACGCGTAAATGGATGGTCTATATATCGACTATTATTGGACTCATTTCAGCTATTTTAACAGACATTAATCATCGGAAAACAAAAAAGGTTAACAAAGATCGCTCGAGGTGAATTCATGTGAAGTCCTCACAAATAGAGAATATTTCTTTGTGGCAGTTGTTTATATTAATCATCATTTTTGAAATTGGAAGTTCGGTTGTTGTTGGAGTAGGAAGTGAGGCCAAGCAAGATGCATGGTTAGCTGTGTTAATTGGCGGTATGATTGGACTATTTGTAGTATTGCTCTATTTAGTGATGCTGAAAAAGTCTAGTAACAAAACGTTATTCGGAATTATTGAGAGTTGTTTTGGAAAGTGGTTTTCAAAGCCGATTATTTTACTTTATGTACTCTACTTTTTTTATATTTCTTCACGAGTGTTGAGAGATTTTAGCGAGCTTATGGTTTCATCAATTTTCGTGCATACACCATTAGAGGTAATCTCAATTACAATGATTCTTGTTATTATCTATACCCTATACTTTGGGATAGAAGTATTAAGTCGTACCTCCGAAATCTTTTTTCCATATGTGATATCTTTTACATTAATTCTAGGATTAGGGATTTTAATGAGTGGAGAAATGAAATTTACGAATTTGCAGCCTTTTTTAGCAGAGGGAGTAGGTCCTATTGCTAAAAGTATTTTCCCAACTATCTTAACCTTTCCTTTCGGAGAAATGATTGCGTTTACAATGATAATCCCCGCTGTGAAGAATCACAAATTAGCAAGACGAGTCGTACCCTTTGCCGTGATTGTAAGTGCTGTTATACTTTCTTATTCAACTTTTATTCAAACTGCAACGCTAGGTGTTCAGATGAGAGCTCGTTCGAATTTTCCTTTACTGTCAGCTGCGCGTGAGATTTCACTTTTGAATTTTATTGAACGAGTTGACCTCCTTGTTGTGTTTGTGGTGATGTTTGGGATTATTGTCAAGGTTGGCATTTTTTTTTATGGGGGCTTAAAAGGCTTAGAACATATTTTTCAAAAGCCGTACCGTTCGTTTGCTTTACCTGTTGGATTATTAATCGCGCTATTTTCTGTAATGGTGAGTGGGAATTTTGCAGAGCATATTGAAGAAGGGATCAGATTTGTACCGTATTATATTCATATGCCAATGCAATTTTACTTACCTGTTCTTTTATTCGTTTTTACATTATTCAAGTTTAGAAAGAAACGGAAGGTGAAGAACGAATGACCTTCATTATCAAGCAGCTCTTTTCTAAAAAAAGTGAAGATCAGTCGGATGTTGTCAAAGAATTTGTTGAAGATGTAACAGATGAAAAGGCTATTTTCAGTGAAGTTGATAAGAACAGAAAAGTAATTGAAGACATTTTTGGTGAATCAATCGATTTTAGTATGAGTGAGATACTTTTTAGTGAAAGAAAAGGATTTATTATTTATTTCTCTTCTATGACGAATTCAGAACGGGTGTTACAACAGCTTAAACCATCTTTATCACAATTGCATCATGAACATGAAAAGATTGAGTCACTTGACAACCTAAAGGCGATACGAGATTCTTTTTTTTCAGATCACAGAACTGATTTAGTACAAACCTTTCACGAGTGTGTTTGGCACGCTTTAAATGGTGCGGTTGTTTTGTTTTTAGAGGGATTCGCTCATGCACTTGTCATCGAGGTTGGCGGCTTAGAACATCGTTCCATTTCAGAGCCAAGCACCCAAACAATCATTCGCGGACCAAAAGATGCGTTTGTGGAATCTTTAGATATTAACTTGAGCTTAATTCGAAGAAGAGTGAAAAATCCTAGGTTAACGTTTCGGCAATATATAGTCGGCTCAGAATCTAGGACGGCAGTGGTTATTGGATACATTGACGGATTAACAAATCCTGGAATTGTTAAAGAGGTAGAAGAAAGAATTGAAAAAATTGATATTTATGCAATTTTAGATTCTGGGAATGTTGAAGAAATGATATCAGATTCCGCCTATACTCCTTTCCCACTTATCTTTAATACTGAAAGACCTGATAGCATCGCGGCTAATTTAATGGAGGGAAAAGTCGCAATATTAGTAGATGGTAGCCCGTTTGCTCTTTTAGTGCCTTGTGTGTTTACGGATTTTTTTCAAGCCACTGAAGATTATTATCAACCCTATTTTATGTCATCTTTTATCAGATTGGTCCGTTACTCCTCTTTCATGATTTCTCTTGTACTTCCATCACTATATGTGGCACTGACCACCTATCATGTTGAATTATTTCCAACAACGCTACTTATTAGCATTCAATCTCAACGTGAAGGTGTTCCTTTTCCTGCTGTTGTAGAGATTTTGGCGATGGAATTAACGTTTGAAGTTTTGCGGGAAGCGGGAATAAGAATGCCGAGAGCAGTCGGTCAAACGGTATCGATCGTTGGTGCTCTCGTAATTGGACAAGCAGCAGTTGAAGCAGGGCTTGTCTCAAATGTACTCGTAATTATTGTGGCATTTACGGCCATTTCAAGCTTTGTTTCCCCAATTTACAACTTCTCAATTTCAACAAGACTTTTGCGGTTTGTTTTAATTATTGGTGCTTCAATTATGGGTTTATATGCCGTGCTTTTGCTTTTAGTGGTCATGGTTGTTCATTTAACAAGTTTACGATCATTCGGCGTCTCCTACTTAACCCCGGTCGCGCCCTTAACTTTAGGTGATCAAGACGACGTTTTTGTCCGTTTTCCAGTATGGGCAAACAAAAAAAAGCCGTCTTACTTAAAACAAGTTCGAAATGACAAGATGGTCAAATCTGTCAAACCAAGTCCTCCTTCGAGTGAAGGTGATCAAACATGAAGGTATGTAAATTACTTTTTTGTATGATGCTGATATTTTTAGCGGGATGTTGGGATCAGTATGAACTAGACGAGATATCAATTGTTTCTGGAATTGCGATTGAAAAGGGGGAGGGAAAGAAGTACAAACTTACTGTTGCAGTCATTAATGCGACACAATTGTCAAAACAAAGCGCTGAAGGCAATACACCTATCATAGCGTATGATTTAGAAGGCAATTCAATTTCAGAATTAACGAATAAAATGAATCAAGGGATGATGAGAAAACTGGTTTATTCACATACAAGGGTAATCGTTATTGATGAAGAAGTCGCTAGAGAAGGCACAATGGACTTTTTAGATTTTTTAGAAAGAACGGGAGAATTTCGAAATGACTTTAATATTCTTGTTGCCAAAGGTGTAAAAGCATCAGATGTAATCACAACTTCTCATCCAGTTCAAAAAATTCCCGCTATTAAAATCAATGTTCAAATCGATAATTTTCTAAAAGATTGGGGAGGAGATCCTCATGTTCAACTAACAGATTTTATTGATGCCATAACCTCAGAAGTCAGAGATCCAGTTACACAAGTTGTAACTGTAGCAGGAGATCCCGAAGCAGGAAATAAAGTTGAGAATCTTAAATCGATGGAACCACTTGCTAATGTGGTCTTGGAAGGTATATCGGTATTTAAAAAAGATCGATTAATTGGGTTTCTTTCTGTTGAAGAGGCAAGGGATTATTTGTGGACTCAAGACCTCGAAAGAACAACTGTAACCGTTCCATGTAACAGGAATGATGCTTATCTAGATATCCGAATTGTTAATTCTCATACAACGAAAAACATTTCTTACAAAAATGAGCAGCTAAAAATCGCAATAAATATAAAAGGTGAGGCTAGACTACAAGGTTCACAGTGTGCGGACAATTTAGAAAAACTAAAAACATATGAAAGTCATCAAAAAAAGCTTCAAAAGCACATAGAAAATAGTGTACAGCAAACCATACAAAAGGTACAAACTGAATATGGTGTCGACATTTTTGGTTTTGGTTCCACTTTTGAGAGGCAGAACTATCCTATCTATAAAAAAGTAAAAAAGGACTGGGATGAGTTATTTTCAAAGGCTGAAGTCGAAGTAAACGTAGATATGAGCCTGCGTCGCTCAGGAATACGAAACCGGAGCTTTTTAACAGATTTAAAAGATAGTGAAAAAGAATGAACGGGTACCCTTCGAATTATAGGGTGCTTTTTTTCTGATTTATAAAGGTCCTCAGTACCCAAGCTGACAGAGATAATCATTCAAGTTTTGTGAAATGGAAAAGCATATTTCCTGCTAGATTGCGTATGTTTAAACAAGGTTTGGAGGGGAAGAGAATGACTAAAATATATAGCGAAAAGGTTACGTTTAAAGGTAAGAATTATATTGCTACTGGTATTTCAGATTTTCATAATGAACGATTGAAAATTGAAGAATACAGAGGAAATGTACAATCACTTTTAGACAATGTTTTACTGCTTGCTCATGATAAAAAGTTAACCAAAATAATCGTCAAAACAAAATATGGAGATCAATTCTTTTTATTAAACAATGGATATGTGTTAGAAGGCATTATTACTCACTATATTAGTGGTGAAGATGTTTACTTATATGCAAAATATCTTACAGAAAACAGGAAAACGACAACTAGCTGGATTCAAGAGGACCTAATGATTTCCCAAATTACGGTTGAGCCGGTTCTGAAAGAAATCCCCACTTTTCCGAAACAATTTCAAATCAGAAAAGCAGTAGAAAAAGACGCGCATTCAATGTCCTACTTTTATGAACAAATTTTCAAAGTTTACCCAACACCATTAACAAATCCCGGTTTTTTAAAGGAAACAATGAATGAAGGAACGATCTATTATCTTGTAGAATTCGAAAAAAAAATCATAAGTGCTGCTTCAGCAGAAATAAATTCTGTTTTTCACAATGCAGAAATCACTGATTGTGCAACATTGCCTCAGTTTAGAAAGCATCAATTAATGAAGCATTTAATTTTTTCATTAGAAGCTGAACTCATTCAAAAAGGAATCTATTGTGCTTACTCAATTGCTCGATCTGCCTCATACGGAATGAATGCTGTACTCCACCAAATGAATTATCTTTACACAGGTCGTCTGACGAATAACTGTTATATTTATCAAACAATAGAAAACATGAATGTATGGTGTAAAAACTTATCTGTAAGTGCCAGATAAAGGGCATTGAAATGCTGAAAAATTGGCAGAGGAGGGAGAGCGTAGTTGAAGATACAATCTTTTACGAATAAAGAAGAGCTTTTTAAGTCCATTTTAAATTCAGTTGATGAAGGGATTCATGCGGTGGATCAAGATGGAATCACAATTTTTTATAACAAAGTTGCCGCAAATCACGATGGACTTGCCATCAATGAAGTGGTTGGACAGCATCTATTAACTATTTTCCCTTCTTTAACTGAAGAGACAAGCACACTTCTTAAAGTGATTAAAACAAAAAGGCCCATTTTCGATTTACCTCAAAGGTATATGAATATTCGTGGAGAGATTATTGAAACTGTAAATTCAACTGTTCCTATTATGATCAACGAAACCTTTATCGGGGCTGTTGAAATTGCCAAGGATTATTCAACTATTAAGAAACTGTCTGAGAAACTTCTCGACCTCCAAAGAAGAATCAGTAAAGGAAAAAGTCCATCCTCATCTCAGTCAAAAACTCTATATCGTTTCAAAGATATTATTTCAGCAGACCCCCAGCTTATACAAATGAAAAGTCTGGCAAAGAAAGTTTCTGGATCACATGCCAATGTCCTTATTTTTGGGGAAACGGGCACAGGTAAGGAACTATTTGTGCAAGCGATTCATCAAGAATCTCCAAGAAGTCATGCCCCATTCATCGCGCAAAACTGTGCTGCACTTCCAGAAAATTTATTAGAAAGTTTATTATTTGGTACAGCTAAGGGAAGTTTTACAGGTGCGATAGACCGGGCAGGATTATTTGAATTAGCGAATGGAGGTACGTTATTTTTAGATGAATTACAAGCGACGCCATTGCTATTACAAGCAAAATTATTAAGGGTTATTGAGGATGGATGGATTAGAAGAGTAGGATCTGAAAAGCAAATCCAAGTAGATGTACGCATCCTTGCAGCTATGAATGAAGAACCTGTTAAATGTGTTGAAAAGAAACAACTGCGTGAGGATCTTTTTTTTCGATTGAATGTTTTTTTGTTCAACATTCCACCACTTAATAAGCGAACTGGAGATGTAAGTTTACTAACTGATCATTTTATTAGCTATTACAACAACAAGTTAAATAAAAAAATCAAGGGTTTATCCGACAATGCTCTACATGTTCTGAAAAACCATCTATGGCCTGGAAATGTTAGGGAACTAAAACATGTTATAGAGTACGCTGTGACGATTGAAGAAGGGGATACAATTGAACTGACATCCCTTCCTGTCCATTTCCAAGCGCATATTCACCAGTCTAATCATGAGTTCTCTCCGTTAAAAGAAACACTACAGAATTTTGAAAAAGATTATATTGAAAAGGCTTTACACACTTGTAATGGAAACGTAGTGAGGACTGCAACACTGTTGAAAATCCCTAGACAAACCCTTCAATATAAAATAAAAAAGTTAAATCTTTGACAGAAATTCGGCATGTTCCCTGTTTCTCCCCTGACAAAGTCAGTTATTTATAACATGCAACAATGGCACGAATTTTGCATGTTATAAAGTAAATGAAGTGGGGGAGATCAACATGAAACAGCAACTGTATAAACCAACCAAACACTGGAGTGAATTTGAGATTTGGAAAGATGTAACCGAAGAACAGTGGAATGATTGGCTTTGGCAACTTACCCATACAATTCGTACAGTAAAGGATTTAAAGAAAGTCATCAACTTGACAGGGGATGAAGAAGAAGGTGTAAGAATATCAACGAAGACAATTCCTCTAAATATCACTCCTTATTATGCATGGTTAATGAATCCAGATGACCCGCGTTGTCCTATCCGAATGCAATCGGTCCCAATTTCAAAAGAAATGAATAAGACAAAATATGATCTTGAAGATCCATTACATGAGGATGAAGACTCTCCAGTTCCAGGATTAACACATCGTTACCCTGACAGAGTTTTGTTCTTAGTAACAAATCAATGCTCAATGTACTGTCGCTATTGCACGAGAAGACGTTTTTCTGGGCAAATCGGAATGGGCGTACCAAAAAAACAATTAGATGCAGCCATTGAATATATCGCAAAGACTCCAGAAGTACGAGATGTTCTAATTTCTGGTGGAGATGGACTCCTAATTAACGACCAAATTTTAGAATATATTTTAAAAAATTTACGTGCAATTGATCATGTAGAAATTATCCGGATCGGAACGCGTGCTCCAGTCGTGTTTCCGCAACGAATTACCGAAAACCTTTGCAATATCTTAAAAAAATACCATCCTATCTGGTTAAACACGCACTTCAACACGTCAATTGAAATTACAGAAGAGTCAAAACTAGCATGTGAACAACTTGTAAATGCTGGAGTACCTGTCGGAAATCAAGCAGTCATTCTCGCAGGAATTAATGATAGCGTATCAATCATGAAAAAGCTAATGCACGATTTGGTTAAGATTAGAGTAAGGCCCTACTACATTTATCAGTGTGACTTATCTGAAGGAATTGGCCATTTCAGAGCACCTGTTTCAAAGGGATTAGAAATTATTGAAGGATTACGAGGACACACATCTGGATATGCTGTACCTACTTTCGTATTAGATGCTCCTGGTGGTGGTGGAAAGATTTCTCTGCAGCCTAATTACCTCATTTCTCAGAGTCCGAGCAAAGTTGTTGTTAGAAATTTTGAAGGAGTCATTTCTAGCTATCCAGAACCAGAAAATTATCAACCAGGTCGTGCTGAAGATTACTTTGACTCCATTTATTCAGATCGATCCTCAAAAAGCTCACAGGTTGGGATTGCTGGAATGTTTGAGGATGTTCAATTAAACCTTGTACCTGAAAACGTAAACCGTATTCATCGCAGAAAAGCATTTGAAGAAGATCCATCACACAATACACTTAAGGACAAAAGAGAAAAGCGTGATGAAATGAAGGAGAAGAAGTTTAAGGCTCAAATCACTAAACAAGCTAGCGGAGAAATTAAATCAGAGGAGATTAAAGGTGAGAACCAATGACAAAGTGTGAATGGTGTGGAAGTTCTAATGCCAAAGAAACAACTAACAACGTATATTGGGAGTTACCGGATGGCTCTAGAGCCATCGAGATTCACAATACGCCTTGTATAGACTGCTTGGAATGTGGAATGGAATATCAACAAGAAGATACGATTAACACAATTGAAAATCACCTTCTATTAATTAGTATCGACAATGTACCTGATTCATTAACTTTTGAGGAATTAATGAGCATAAAAAAACATCTTAAACGAAACTACTTTGATTTCTAGGTATCATTATTCCCCCATTCGAGATATAATGAAAAAAATTTACTGAAACAATTTATGGGGGAAATATAGATGAAGTCCTTTTATCACTATCTAATGAAATACCGACAATCAAAAGCGAAAGACTCGATCGCTGCATTCGCAAATGATGCCTTTTTAGATCATAGCTTTCCAAAAAGCTCAACCAATTATGATCAGCTTAGCAGATACCTTGAAATGAATGGACACTATTTAGAAAGTATGTCTATTTTTGATGATGCTTGGGAACTATATCGTAGTGAAGAAGACAAACGTATAAACTAACACGAAATTCGCAAGTGATTGGTCAATAAAAGTCAATGGTTTAAACTTTAAGCGAGTCAAACTCATTTTTTCAATGAGTTTGACTCGCTTTTTATTTCGTTATCAAATAACCGTGTAAGATAATCTGACATACAATTATCAGAAACTTTGGAAAATAGGTTGACATAAGGAATAAATCCGCTAAAATAAGATTAAATAGTTACATGTTATATTTTATAACATAGAATGTTAAAAAAAGTAACTCAAAGAGGGAATCGTAATGGATGTCATTTTTTTAATGAATAGTTTATGGGTGATGTTAGGTGCAATTCTAGTTATTTTTATGTTAGGTGGATTTATTTTACTTGAGGCTGGGTCAACTCGAATGAAAAATGCTGGACACATTGCTGGTAAAACAATCTTTACGTTTGGACTCGCATCTCTCGTTTTCTGGGCAGTAGGATTTGGGTTCATTTTTGGAGACAATGGTAATTTCCTTGTCGGACTTTCACAATTTTTTTATTCAGGGGCACAAATTGAAGGGATGAATCTTTCTTCCACAGTATTCTTTGTTTTTCAATTAGCTTTTGCAGGCATTGCCATTACAATTGCTCTAGGAGGATTTGCTGAAAGAGCAAAGCTTTCCGTATATCTTATTTTTACCGTATTGTTTTCAGCGTTAATTTATCCGGTAATTGCTCACTGGATTTGGGGAGGCGGTTGGTTAGCTGAACATGGAAAACAGGACTTTGCAGGTTCAACGGTTGTTCATTTAACAGGTGCTATGGCCGCACTTGCAGCAACGATTCTGTTAAAACCGAGAATTGGAAAATTCAATAAAGACGGTTCTGCAAATAACATCTATGGACATAATCAAGTCTTTACGGCGCTTGGAGTCCTTGTACTTTGGGTAGGATGGTTTGGGTTTAATGCAGGGAGTACTGTTGCTGTTGACGATGGATTTTTCGGATATGTAGCATTAAATACGAATCTAGCAGCAGCAGCAGGATCGGTATCTGCTTTACTTATTTCGTGGATCGTTCTAGGGAAGTCAGATGTACCAACAATGTTAAATGGTGCACTTGCAGGTCTAGTTGCCATTACTGCTTCATGTGCATTTGTTGATACATGGGCAGCGGTTGTCATCGGCTTTATTGCAGGATTACTAGTTTTCTATAGTGCTAGATTTTTTGAAAAGAGAAAAATAGATGATCCGATTTATGCACTTTCAGTTCACGGTGTTGCAGGGGTATGGGGCACATTATCAACAGGATTTTTCGCAACACCTGAGCTTGCCACAGTCGGTTTACCAGGATTATTTTACGGTGGTGGATTCACACAGTTAGGCGTACAATTTATGGGAGTAGCAGTTTCTGGTGCATATGCTTTTGCAGTCTCATTTGTTATTTTATTACTTGCCAAGAAACTACTGAACGGTCTCCGTGTCACTGAGGAAGAAGAGATTATGGGATTAGATTTAAGTGAACATGGAAGTTATGGGTACCCAGAAGTATTTTTACCTAAAGATGAAAAGCTCAATGCTTAGTTTATAAAGGATAAAGTTCTATGCTCGGAGAATAATGAGCTAGAACTTTATCTGTTTTTTATCCACACGGACTAAGGAAGTGTCACAAATGAATAATAAAATGGAACATTTTGAAGTCATTAAAAAATGGAAAAATGAACATATTCGTCAATTTCAAACAGATACGAATTCCTTGAATGCTTTTCATGACAACATTATGTGTAAAGTGTTTGAAATTGCATTGCAATCTGTTACAGAACAATTTGGTGAAACTCCTTGCGACTATTCTTGGTTTGTGATGGGGAGTGCCGGTCGCTATGAACAGGGAATTTTTAGTGATCAAGATCATGGAATTGTTTATGAAAAAACATGTGAACAGACAGCTATTTATTTCAAAGAGCTAGGGAAACAACTTGCGGTAGGTCTCAATCATGTCGGATACCCTTTTTGTGAAGGGAATGTAATGAGTTCGAATCCTGTTTGGTGCAAGTCTTATAAGGAGTGGGGAAATCAGCTTATAGAGTGGATGAAAAAGGAGAGCTGGGACTCAATTCGTTATTTGCAAATTTTCCATGATGCCAGATCTTTAGTTGGTAAAAGTGAATATATCGATCAACTCAAGTCCATTTTGTATCATTTTCATAAAAATAACCCATCTTTATTGATTCGTTTTTTAGACAATGTGATGCTTGTAAAGCCTTCTGTTGGCCCGTTAGGACAAATTTTTGTAGAAGATAAAGGACCGCATAGTGGTTCGATTGATTTGAAAAGGTCAGGTTTTTTTCCATATGTAAATTCCATCCGATTGTTAGCAATAAAAGAAGAGATAAAAGAAACCACAACGCTTTCTCGAATCGATTCTCTTTGTACGCTACCGAGCTATCTAGAACCATTAGAAAAATATCGGGAACACTTTAGCGCCCTCTTAAACTATCGAATTAGCTTGTTCGAGCATGCTAACTCGTATGATGATATACATTACCTTTCAGTAGCTTCTCTTAGTCAAATCGAAAAGAATGAAGTAAAAGATATTCTTAAAAATGGAAAAAAGTTGCATCAATTTGTTCAAAGGATAGTTAAAAAGGGGTATTACGATGGGGTTTGAACCAATTATTCATTTTATGAAAGAGATGCACGGTAAAATGAATTTGAATCTGGGTGGAACCTTTCAAGGTAGTCAAAGCATGCAACAGGTTGCCTATTTACGACAATTACAAAGAGACATGAAAAAAGAAGAAACGTTGTTAATCCCTTTAAATGAATTAGATATTGTCGTATTTGATATTGAAACAACAGGTTTTTACCCAGGGCAAGGAGATACAATTCTCTCGATTGGAGCTGTTAAAGTTAGCGGTGGTTCAATAAAGGAAGAAGACGTTTTTTACTCTCTCGTCCGGTATGAGAACCCGCTCACAAGTGAAATTCAGAAATTAACTGGAATTGATGAAATGCAATTACGGGATGCCCCTTTGTTAGCAGATGTTCTTATTGATTTCTTTAAATTTGTTAGAGAACTTCCCCTAGTTGCCCACCATGCTACACATGAAAAAAATTTCCTACAGCATGCAAGTTGGAAACTTTTTAAAGCTCCATTTAAACACAGAATCATTGATACGTCCTTTTTGTACCGAATTGCTGATCCGAGTATGGAGCATGTGACATTGGAGGATTGCTGTGAACATAATCAAATTCAAGTGAAAGATCGACATCACGCACTAGGGGATGCAAAATTAGCTGCAAAGTTATGGTGTATATATATTCCCATAATTCAAAAATTAGGTTGTGAAACGTTGAGGGATTTATATGAAAGACTGGCTAAGGTATAAGGATGCAATTAAGGAACTAAAACAATATTTAGATAATAAAATTTGTATTGACCTCCTAACATAAATTTAGTATCTTCTTTAAGTATGTCTTTTTTATATTAATAAGAAAGAATAAACTTTAAGAATATAGGGTGCGTTTCTGCATCCAGCTCCAGCGCCTAGCCCCGACGCACAGGACGTGCTAGTGCAGTTACAGCGACAGGACGTCGCGGTTGTAACTGCCTCGAGGTCATAAGCCAATTATAAATTGAAGGCAAAACCCACCTTCTATTTATAATCGTCTTATGCTTGTCGGGGCTGATCAAGGCGCTTGCGCTTTAGTTCATTAGGAGGAAATAATGAATCAGCAAGATACACATCAAGTAAAAATCATCACAGCGGATCCTTCAGCAATCGGACTTTTCGGACTTGCAATGGTTACATTAGTCGCATCTTCACAGAAACTCGGATTAACAGAAGGTGTAGCTTTTATTTTGCCATGGGCGATCTTTTTAGGCGGGTTTGCTCAATTATTTGCCTGTATTCAAGATGCAAAGCATAATAATACATTTGGAACTACTGCATTCGGAGCGTTTGCACTATTTTGGTTTGGAGTAGGGAGCTCTTGGTTAATTCAATTAGGAGTGTTCGGGGAAGAATTAGCTCAAAATGTTGACTCAAAACAACTTGGTGTTGCTTTTGTAGGGTATTTAATTTTCAGCCTATTTATGACAGTGGGCGCAATGGGAACACATAAGGTCTTGTTTAGTATATTTGTTCTAATCGATTTTTTATTTATAGGACTTTCACTTAGCTCCTTTAATATTGCCTACGAGTTTACACATATGTTAGCCGCTATATCAGAATTACTAATTGCTGTTTTTTCTTTTTACGGATCAGCAGCTACTGTATTAAATACACAGTTCGGAAAAGTGGTATTACCAGTAGGTAAGCCATTTGAAATATTTAAATAATTTTTTTGGCTTCGTCAATTGACGGAGCTTTTTATTTTCTCTCATTTTTAGCCCATTACGAAACAAGCTTGATCGCATATACTATCATATTCTTATTGATCACGGCAAAAGGGGAGAGGGAGATGAAAGGTAAAAAAAATAGACCACAATTTAAGATTGGAGATGTCGTGGTAATTATTATGTATGGAACCGTTGGTACAATTACAAAGCTACATCAAATAGATCAGCATTTTATTTATGAAGTCAATCATGGTGATATTCTGTTTTTTGAGAATGGCTTACAATTGTATTCTGAGTATGAAGGTAAAGTCTTAGAAACAGAAAGAATTGATATTGAATTTCAATTTAATATTGGAGATATTGTAAATGTAGAGGGTTATGAAAACGACCTCTTCAAGGTGGTTGGATACCGCACTGAGATTTGGCGGTATTTAGAGGATGGTTGGGAAGACCTAATCTATGAGCTTACAAGAATGAATGATGGTGAGTGGTTAGAATCCTCTGAAGATGAGCTATCTCTTGTGATTAGTAATCAAGCAGCTGAATCATTTATCCAGCAACTTAGTTTTATCTATTTACTCGTTGAAGAAAAAAAGGGAATTGAAAATTTTTTATCATCACCTGTGGGGTTAGAAACATTAGAAAAGAAAATTGAGACAAAAAAATTCAAAAAAGAGCCTACGATGATTGATGATCTATTAGATATATATAACGATTACAAGGTTCTATACAAGATGTTTCGAGATCCTGAGTATAAGGAAATGATGAATTTAATACTTCAAAGTTTGAATCGGTACGAAACGAAAGACTTTGACACTAATTGATAACTGTAACGATAAGATAGAGGAAAAAAGGAACGCAAAACAATACGATGAGTGTAAATAGAACTTTAATAGATTTTGTAAGCAGTACATCATAGCCATCGCCATCTATAAAGTTTAGCAAATGTTGAAGAGCTGAACTTTCCCCCTCATTTTGTTCGCGTTTTATAACCTCAGTTGTCATACGAATCATCTCCTTTTTTGCTTGTCCCATTGATTGTAAATATATTAGGTTACTTAACAAAATATTCTTAATTTTTTTTCTAAAGTTGAATTGCATTTTGACATATGTCCCTCTCCTTAAACATAAACAATTACTAAGGGGGCGATGTTGTGAAAGAAGTTGAGGTTGTGATTGATACTGAAGAAATAGCTGAATTCTTTTACAATGAGCTAACAAAGAGAGGGTATCTTCCTTCTGAAGAGGAAATAGAAGAAATAGCAGATATAACATTCGACTACTTACTAGATAAGTGTATTATTGATGAAGAAGTAGAGGATGAATAAAAAAACTCGGCGAAAGCCAAGTTTTTTTTTGTTTGAAGAGTCAAAGCATAATTTGTTGTTTCATTTTCACAAGTGAGACAAGTTTTAATAGATCAAATTTCACATCTTTCGTTACATCAACTGAGTTGACCTTAACCATTTGTTCGAAGCCCTTTACTTGATCAAAGCTCGTAAACCAATCATTTTTTGTGAAGATGTGTTCAACATCTTCCCATGCGGAGTATAGAGTAGGGCTATAAATTTTCTTATTGGTCATATTCGTTGAAAATAAGTGTGGCCAATAGTCACTTCTGGAAGCAGTATGGGTATTTCTTTCTGCGAAATCAAGAATTCTTTCGTACAACTGTTGAAAAAATAAAATATCATAGAGCGTTTTTCCAACATGAATGCGTGCACTTACCTCGGAAAAATTTTGAATTTCGACGCCAGCAAGTGAGTGGATTGGTTGGAAAAATATCTTTTGATGGGGAAAGAAGACGTTTGTTAACCCAAGCTTTTCCTGTATCATAAACGACAAACTGTTTAGAATATGTTTTTTCGTACCGTCTGAGTTCATTAAGTTTTTCTCTAGATAGTTTTGCTCATTTGTAATAAGGGCATTAGTTAAAATATGAGAGTCTCTATACTGAAAAAAGTGTTTCCAGATGGGTTTCATAAACTTAGAAACATTAAATGCAAGTAGTAAATCAAACAAGGGCTTTTTTCTTGTTTTGCTTTCCTCGTAAAGTAACAATTGTGGATAGGCATCATGAAAAATGAGTGCATTTGCCCGTTCGAGAAAATGGAAAAGAGTGGTTTGTTGATGATTTTGGAGGAACGGAGAAATAATATCACTCTTTAAGTCTGTCATGCTCCAGCCACCATTTCGAGAGACCATATGTGCTAAAAGTGCCCAATGAACGTCTTCGTTAGCTAGATAAAAGTTTAAGTAAGCATTTGTTCTCGTAATATTATTTACATTCAGCAGTTTTGTCCGTAATTTAATATTTTTAATTAAATTTCTTTCTTCTTGGTTAGTCGTTAAGGGTTCGTGCTTCTGAGATGCCAATGTGAGCTGATGATAGAGTTCGTTTTTATCATAATCAGAGACCATGGAGTAAGGGAGTACTTTTACGTCAGCATGTTTTCTAAATAAACAATGAAGTGACATGATCTCATTCCTTTGTATCATTTTAGTTAAATGTATGAAGAAATGTGCTTTTTGTTTCCTTTTGTTTTTTTTTTTGTATAAGGTAGTTGGCACAAAAAAGGGCATTCCTATGAGAGTTTCGGTGTTATATAGTTGCCTACAAGTTGCAAATGAACAATGGTATACTAATAAAGGTGTGAGGATTTTATAAAGGTGTTGATCATTATTTTAATGTTATTTATTGGTATGGGGATATTAATTGGGATTTTGTCTGGTTTTTTTGGAGTAGGTGGAGGATTTATTTTAACGCCAATCTTATTGCTTATGAACTATGATCCTATATTTGCAATTACAATAAGTCTTATGTATACAATTGGGACTTCATTGAGTGGTGTTTTGGCACATACAAAGATGAAAAATGTGATTTGGAAAGATGCACTTATTATAGCTACAAGCGGTGTTATTGCTACGCAAGTCGCATATCCATTTGTTTTATTCTTACAAAAAATAGGATATGACCAATTTGTTATTCCACTTTTATTTATTGTCTTGTTGGCTTATTTTGCTATTAATATGCTAAAGGGGCAAAGACCACCTTCCATGGAAAAGCTAACTAGTAATAAAACCGTAGTGAATAAAAATTTAATTTTAATTCTTACTGGCTTTGCAGGAGGATTCCTCTCCACTACTCTAGGTGTGGGTGGTGGATTTATCATCGTTCCATTACTTATTTCTTATACAAATTATCCATCTAGACAAGCAGTCGGAACTAGCTTAATGAGCGTTTTGTTTATTGTGTTTGTTGGATTTATTACATATATGATCAAATCACCGATCGATTTAACGTTAGGTGGAATTTTAATAGTTGGTGGATTACTCGGTGCGCAAATAGGTGCGTATCTGATAAACAGTTATGAACATCATGAAGTGAAAATAATGCTCGGTTTGCTCTTTGTCGTCACCTTTATAAGCATGTGTTTAAAGTTATTTCACTTCGATCAAACCGGACTAGCAATCATAGCTATTTTTTTATTTGTACTTTACTTTTATATGATTCGGAAATTTATACATACTAAAAGAGAGAAGAGTGAGCTGAGCTAAATGAAGGTCTGCATATGAATGCTGAAACTGAAGAAACTATCTTTGAATTGTAAAAAAGAAAGGTGGTTCTTAAATGTCAAGAAAGCATCATAACAGCCCAGAACAGAAAGCTCAAGTATCCCATCAAAAGGAAGAATATAGCACTGAAATTACTCATAAAGCGAAGCCTGCTCCAGGGCATCGAGAAAAGTCAAAACATAAAAATGAAAAATGATTTTATTGTGTTAGTCAACAAAGGATTAGCTAAAAAAAGCTAGTCCTTTGTTGTATTACACAAGAATTTATATAATCTTTATACTCAGTACTCGTTACTGAATCCAGCTCCAGCGCCTAGCCCCGAAACACAGGACGTGCTAGTGCAGTCAGTGCGACAGGACGTCGCGTTTTTGACTTTTGACTGCCTCGAGATCATAAGTCAATTCTAAATTGAAGGTAAAGAACGCCTTCTACCCTAGAATCGCCTTATGTTATGCCTAAGGCTGACCAAGGCGCTTGCAATTTTTTAAGTTTGAAGAAATTAAATAGTGGTAATAGTTACTAATATCGTTAATGAAGAATGTTGGAGTGATTGCATGATTAAGTGGATATTTTCCTTAGTCCTTATTTTTATTTTAATTTCAATTATTTACCCATTGTCCTTTATTGCATCGATTGATGTAAGCTTTATCAGATTTTTTGAAGAAATAAGGACAGAGTTTTTAACTGATCTTTTTCTGCTAATTTCTGATATCGGTTCAATTAAAGTGATTTTACCAATCACGTTCTTTGTAGTCTTCGTTTTGGTCATACGTCGTGATTTTATTGGAGCTATCTACCTACTCGTATTGTTTTTTGGTGTTCGGGCTTTCAATTATGAATTGAAAGGATTGTTTTCACGAGACAGACCGGATTTTGAGGCAGTTTATGAGGCTGCTTACTATAGTTTTCCAAGTGGACATTCAATGAACTCTGCTGCAAGTTATTCGTTTATTTGCTTCATTCTCCTTGTGAATTTTATGTTCAAAAGCTCTGTTAATGCAACGTTGGTTTCTTTTACGTCTATTCTGATTCTGCTTATTGGGTTAAGTAGGGTGTACTTAGGAGTTCATTTTATTACTGATGTTGCTGCAGGCTTTCTTGCGGGAATTGCTTGGTGTTTAGTGGTAGTTTTATTATATAGACAAACAAAGACTAAATTCGACAAAAAAAGTAACGTTTAGATAAAGGATTATTGGGTGTCTACCTCTAACTATTTAAGAACAAGGTATCAGTATAGGGGGTAGACTTTAGTGGTTTCTTATTTGTTTTTGTTAAATAAAAGGATCTCGCCTTATGACATTACCATCTTTCAAACTCCGGCTTTTGGTGAATCAAAGGGGTATCGGCCAGTTTATCGCGTAAACGTTGAAGCACCAAATCATCCTGATGCGATAAAAAAAGTATTTCGAATGTTTAATGTCCCTGACATGGTTCCTTCAGATTATCACGCACGATTCATAAGTACTGGTGATATTTTATTAATTGACGAGGGAAGAAGAGGACAGACTTATTATAGGTTACACCCAGAGGGTTGGACAGAAATTAATCGTATTCATGTAAGATAGAGGAAAAGCAACTGATGAATATAAATCAGTTGCTTTTAGCTTTTTATAGATTGTTGCCAGGTCCGTTTTTTCGTTTTGAAGGTGATGCTTCCTTACCATGTGCTGTTTCTTCAGCGGCAATTGCTTCAGGTGGTATATGGTTATTTTTTTTCGGTGAATTAATTCGGTTTCGGTGTTTTTTACCCACTTTACAATCCTCCTATTAATTATCGATTCAATTATAGAGTTTACTGAACGAATGAACTTTAAGCATGTTAATAACTTCTTATTTAACGGTACTTTTTTTAGGCCGTTTGGGTATGTTATAGTTGTTTTGCTAAGCTTGTACAATTAAGAGGAGGTTTACAAAGATGAGCATACATATTGGTGCAAAAGAAAATCAAATTGCGGAAACGATTCTTCTACCTGGGGATCCACTTCGAGCAAAATATATTGCCGAGACGTTTTTAGAAGATATTACTTGTTATAACGAAATTCGAGGAATGCTTGGGTTTACTGGTACATATAAAGGAAAACGAATTTCTGTTCAAGGAACAGGCATGGGTGTTCCTTCAATTTCAATCTACATTAATGAATTAATGCAAAGTTATGGTGTGCAGAAATTAATTCGTGTAGGTACTTGTGGCGCAATTCAGAAAGATGTAAAAGTAAGAGATGTTATTTTAGCGATGAGTGCTTCAACGGACTCCCAAATGAACCGACTTACTTTTGGTGGAGTTGATTTTGCTCCAACAGCTAATTTTGATTTGTTAAGAAAAGCATATGATGTTGGTACAGAAAAAGGTTTAAACTTAAAAGTAGGGAATATTTTTACAGCTGATATGTTTTATAATGACAACTCAGAATTAGAAAAATGGGCTCAGTATGGCATTTTAGGAATTGAAATGGAGTCTGCCGCATTATACACACTGGCTGCAAAATATGGCCGAAAAGCTCTATCTGTGTTAACAGTAAGTGATCACATCTTAACAGGTGAAGAAACAACATCCGAAGAGAGACAAACAACGTTTAATGAAATGATCGTTGTAGCACTTGAAGCGGCAATAAAATAAAATGAAGACCGTGCGCGAGACGAAAGTAGTTCCGTTTTTGTGGTGAAACACATTGATCAGCATACTGATTAGCAGACCAAATCGAATATGATTTGGTCTTTTATAACCCTTGTTATATCAATGGATATTTATTTTTATTTTTATCATATGAAATCGCACAGCAAATAGCATACCCACCAGTGTGACAATAGCTATTGTCATCTTGCTATATAGGGTGCTAATTACAATGTTACTTTTATCTTAATTTGATTCAACAAAAGGCAATTGTAATTTTATTTTAAAATAGGTATATAGATTGTGAAAGCTGTACTTATACGAAGTAGGTTAGTTTCATTTACCAAGAATATCTTTATTGCATTTTTTTGTTTTTTTTGTTATTATCGTTTCATAGCTAACGATTATGAAAATTATAGGAGGGAGTCATTATTCATACATTTAATGAAGATGGGGAATTGCTCCCTGAAGAGAAAGATACAATCAATCTCTTAACTAAATTACCAATGGATTCACTTAACTTGGATGCGATTGCTGTTGTAACAAACATTTATCGAATTGCACAAGGATTAAGAAATAAAATGGAACGAGAAGTCCTATCGGAATATGGTCTATCTTGGACATCATTCTCACTACTTTATGACTTATGGATAGGAAATTCGATAGAAACAAAAAAATTAGCAGAGTCTGCTGGAGTATCAAAATCAACAGTTAGTAATATTACTAATACCTTGGAGAGAAAAGAATTATGCTATCGGAAAGTGGATAACAGAGATAGAAGAATTACTTATGTTACGATAACAGATAAAGGCAGGGGAATTATGGAGAATCTTTATCCAAGGTTTCATAAAGGTGAAGTAGAAATTGTTTCTAGTCTCTCTGTAGATGAGCAAAAGAATATCTCGGCATTATTAAGAAAAGTAATAAAAGATAATCATTTTGGATTTATTAAATGAATAAAAAACAAGTATTGACGGGAAACGAAGTAGTAGTTATCTCGCTGTATCAGAGAGTCGATGGTTGGTGTGAATCGACACAAAGATAACATGAATTACATTCCCCCTGAGCTTTCTTTGTGAGGAAATACGTAGCAAAGGACGGATGAGCCGTTATTCGTTAAGTGGAAGAATTAAATTCTTCAATGAGGGTGGTACCGCGTGCAAAACCACGTCCCTTTTTATAAGGGATGTGGTTTTTTATATTTTTTTTTTGAGGAATGAAAAAATGAGTGAAGTAATGAAACAACTAACAGCAGAACAGTTATCCGAAGTAAAAAGGCAAATGGGTATATACACGCAAGGTGTACAAGATATTATTCCTGTCGAAGAATTAGAAAATAAAGTGGCAAAATCAGTTTTGGAAAACCGACCACTTAAAATCAAATTAGGATTAGACCCTTCAGCACCAGATGTACATCTTGGTCATACGGTCGTTCTAAAGAAAATGAGACAGTTTCAAGATAACGGTCATATCATCCAATTGCTGATTGGGGATTTTACAGGAAAGATTGGTGACCCAACAGGGAAGTCGGTCGCTAGAAAACAATTAACAGATGAAGAAGTTAAACATAATGCAAAAACGTACTTCGAACAATTTGAAAAAGTGGTTGATATGGAAAAAGTGGAACTTCATTATAACTCGCAGTGGTTATCTCAATTAAATTTTGAGGATGTCATCCAGTTGGCTGGGAAAATAACGGTTGCAAGATTAATGGAAAGGGACGATTTTGAAGAACGTATTGCATTTGGAAAACCAATATCCCTACACGAGTTCTTCTACCCTTTAATGCAAGGTTACGATTCAGTTGTATTAGAATGCGATATTGAGCTCGGAGGAACGGACCAGCACTTTAATATTCTAATGGGAAGGCATTTTCAAGAGAAATATGGAAAAGAAAAACAAGTAGCAATATTAATGCCATTATTAGAGGGACTTGATGGTATAGAGAAGATGTCTAAATCAAAGAAAAACTACATCGGCATTGATGAAAGTCCACAAGAAATGTACGGAAAAGCGATGTCTATTCCAGATGAATTAATGAATAAATATTTCGAATTGATTACTGACTTCTCTCCTAATAATCTTGAAACAATAAAAACAGGTATGGAATCAGGTAATTTACATCCTAGAGATGCAAAAATGCTTCTAGGGAAAACGATAGTAAGAATGTATCACGGAATAGAAGCAGCAGAAAAAGCAGAACAGCAATTTATCTCAGTCTTTCAAAAAGGAGCAGCACCAGATGAGATGCCATTGGTTGAATGGAGAGGGAATACAGAAATGCCAGTGATAGACTTCCTAGTTGATATTCATTTGTTAAGCTCAAAAAGTGAAGCCCGCCGAATGATTGAGAATAGGGGAGTAAAAATAAATGGAGACAAAGTAGAAGATACGGGTATTCTAGTTTCTATTAACCATGGTCTAGTTGTACAAGTTGGGAAGCGGAAGTTTGTAAAGATAAAGATGTTATAGGATTTTGGGTGCAACTGAGTTGCACCTTTATTTTAATTCTACTAGTTAAAGTATCGGGTGCTTTAACTGAATAAGAGAAACCATAATTCAAACGCTCAGAGAATAATTCTTTGAGCATTTTTGTTTGTTAATTGGTATGTGATTTTCACTGTGAATTAAAGCGTTATTCAATATGTTTTTTAAGTTTTTCTCCACATTATCGGAACTACTTAGTGCAAGACGCATGTTCTTTTTTTTACACCAGAATTTATATAATCCTAAGACACAGTAAGCGTTTCTAAATACACCCGACGCACAGGACGTGCTATTGCAGTCATGGCGATTGACGTCGCGTTTTTGACTGCCTGGTGGTCATAAGGCTGATCAAGGCGCCCCGCACTTTTTTTAAAAGATAAGAAAGTATAAGTTTTTTGTACTTAGTTTTTGTGTCTCACGCAAGGCGCCCGGCTCGAGGTCATAAGCCAATCCGTCCAGAAGGTTAAAGAACAACCTTCCAGCCGGCTCGTCTTATGCGTGTCGCCGATAAGCGGGCGCCTTGCGCTTTTCTTACTAAAACTAGTTTACACCTGCTTGATTAGAGGTAATAGGTATAAAGATTCTTCATAATGCCAAATAATGCATAGTAGAAGTTCTTTTGCTTCAATTTTTAAGAAATCGTTTTAGTCTCTTAGATAACTCGTGTTAAGATGTAGATTGTCAGGAAAAACGATAGGGTGGTTATCATGAATAGTAAACAGAATTTTCTTGGAAGTATTTTCATTATCTGTCTCACTTCTTTAACGGCTTGCAATTTCGAGATACCGTATAAAATACCCTTTTTAGGTAGCGATTACGGTGCTGTCACAGAGAATGAAACAGTAACACCAAAAGAAGATGTTCAGGGTAAGAATGAAGATAATGAGGAACAAATAGATGAAGACTTTCTTTTAGAATCGAGTTATTTTAATGTTGTAAAACAGGTCGATAATAGACCTACGATTACGAACCCAGAGAATGTCCTAGCATTAGTCAACAAGGAGTTTGCTCTACCTGTTGATTATGAACCAACTGATTTAGTTGCTCCAGATGTTCCTTTCTCATTTGGAGACCAAGATGTTTCTCAAAGGTACATTCGAGAAGAAGCCGCTGTAGCACTTGAGGAGCTTTTTGAGTCAGCTCAAAATGAAGGAATCGAACTCTTTGCAGTTTCTGGATATCGTTCATACGAACGCCAGCAAGGAATTTTTAATAATGAAAAAGAAACAAAGGGTGAGGAAGAGGCTCTTGAGGCGGTCGCGCTTCCTGGTCAAAGTGAACACCAAACAGGTCTGGCAATGGACGTCACGAGCAGAAGTGTTAACTTAGAAATCACCCAAGAATTCGGTGAAACAATTGAAGGCATTTGGATAAAAGAAAATGCACATCTTTTTGGTTTTATCATTCGATACCAAAAGGGTAATGAAGAATTAACGGGCTATCAATATGAGCCTTGGCATTTAAGATATGTAGGAAAAGAACAAGCAAAGGTTATCTTTGAACATGGGTTAACACTTGAAGAATATTTTAATAAGGTTAAGAAGATTTAGGTGAATAGGAGTAAAGATTTAGATATCGTTGATGATAACCTGTTATTGATTTTTATTGGGTACAATCCAAGTCCTGTTTCTGAAGAAATGGGTCATCATTATGCGAACAAAAGTAATCGGTTTTGGAAGCTTCTTTATCAATCGGGAATCACAGAAAGACTCTATCAACCTGAAGAGGATTCTTCACTTTTGAGCCTTGGCTTTGGTTTCACTAATATTGTTGCCCGACCAACACCTGCTGCAGCTGATATTACCAAAGAAGAATACACTGTAGGCAGAAAAATACTACGAGAAAAGTTGGATAAGTACAAGCCTAAAGTTGCCTTTTTTGTAGGCAAAGGAGTTTATCTTCAGTATAGTGGTAAAAAGAGTGCGCAATGGGGGAAACAGCCTGAAAGTGTTATTAAAGGTGTTATTGACTTTGTTGGCCCTTCTTCAAGTGGTTTAGTTCGAATGAAAATTGCTGACATTGTAGAGATTTATCGTGATGTAGGACAATATATTAAGTAAAAAAACCTTCCACTCACATGGAAGATTTTTTTGGTTCTACCAAAATAACAAGCCACCTAAAACGACACCCGTGACAAATGCTAAACCTATTCCATATGGACGACCATACCCATACCCATAGCCTCCACCGTAAAAGCCTAGACCGAAGCCGTCATTTCTTCTTGATCCCATCGGTTGAATAAACACTTTATTGCGAGTAACATGCGTAATTCTACCTACATGAACTCTACCCATACGATCATTGATTCGGACCATTTTACCCTGATATTGGCAGCAAACATTGTAATAATTATGAGACAAAAATATCCCTCCTTAGATTCCTTACAAGAGTAATGTATGAGGACATAGTAAAAAGGGATTGTACGCTTATCCATATATCATGTGTGGGGCTAGCCTTTAATAACTCGAAAAACTTTATATGATAGCTTGTTTTTGTATTTTTCGGTTAATTCTTCGTGTGCAGTCAGCATTTCATAGTCAGATTGGGAAATAGAGCTTGATACGTCAAATTCTGTCGTTGGTTCATCCAGAGCTAAATCAAAATCGTTCTGATCGAAAATTTGAACGGAAGAGAATCCACTTTGAGTAAAAAGTGTTACCCATTCTTTTTCGGATAAAACCTGAGAAAATCCATAAAATTGAAGGATCTCCTGTTCTTCATCATCTGTTAAAGATTGTGTCGTAATTATCTCAATCGCAATTAATATACCGTACTCTTTTAAAATTCGATGAATCTCTGATAATGAGGATTCTATAGAAGTAAAAGATAAAACAGATTCACTCAAAATAACATCAAATTCATCGCTTGAAAAAGGTGTACTTTCAACAGAACAATTCATATAAGCAATATCAAATTGTCGTTTTTTGTTTCGTTGAATTGCTTTAGCAATCATTGTTCTATCTATATCAATGCCTTTTACATTGTAACCAAGCTGTTTTAGAAAACTAGTTGTTTGTCCTGTCCCACAGCCTACATCTAAAATAGAACTATGCTCGGGATAAGACTCTTGCTCATAAATGGCCTTTGTCAACATCAATCCACCGGGGTGTGCACCACCGATACCTAATAAAGACAATAGACGTAAGTAATCAGACATAGTTTAACCCCGCTTTTCATACTTTCTTTACTCTATGCAAGAAAAGTACTATGTTGTTACATACATTGTAAAAGTGAATGTTTATCAAAGAGTACTCTTAGTTTCATAGACATTAATTGTTGCATTTCTATTTTATAAACACTTTTTAAAGATCGCTTTAATTGAAGGTTTTTAATGTAACAATCAATTTCGTTTTGCACATACTGTAAAACTTGATTTTTATAAAAAAGAGTATGAGTATGAATTTTACTGTCAACATCTTTAATAAGTGAAAACGTAAACTGAATAATCTCATAATCAATTTGACCAAGATATTCGGAAAGTTGCATCGTTACTCCTCCTGCCTTTACATCTGTGTAATAAAATTTACAATAAATTAATAATTAAGTCTCATGAAATTTGTCGAAGAGAAAAATTTCTTTTTATCATTCATATTCCTGAAGAGGACGACATGTGTTTGCGAAATTTATGGAGAAGTAATATATAAATTGAGTTACCAATCTTCTTTATCTCTAATTTATCTAAGTAAAAAAGAGATAATAACAAAGCGCTTCTAGAAGGTTATAAAGTTGACGTAGTTCAATTCCTTAGACATAATAGTTACATAAATAAAGGTGGTGTTTGATTTAAGTATGAAGAAGATACAGTTAATAATTGGTTTTATTTTAACCGCTGTTCTTAGTGCAGCTCTTACCTATAATTTCACTCAGTCAACTAATACAAGCCTAAAAGCCATTGGGAGTGACGATCCTTTCGAAAAACTTCGTTCTACATATGAAACAATCCAGTCAGATTATTATCAAGACGTTGATTCAAAAGAGCTCGTTGAGGGTGCAATTAACGGAATGGTTGAATCGATTGGAGATCCATACTCGGATTATATGTCTATAAGCGAAGCCAAAAGCTTTAATGAGAATATTTCTTCTTCGTTTGAAGGAATTGGTGCAGAAGTACAGGATAATAACGGAAAAATTATGATTGTATCACCTATTAAAGGTTCCCCGGCTGAAAAGGCTGGAATCAAACCTAAGGATAAAATCTTGCAAGTAGATGAAAAGTCTGTGGAAGGGATGACGGTAAACGAGGCTGTCATGCTCATTCGTGGTGAAAAAGGAACAAAAGTTAAACTTCTTGTCGAACGAGACGGTGTCGGTGAACTTGAATTGACGATTATAAGGGATACAATTCCACTTGAAACTGTCTATACAGAAGTAATTGAAGGTAATATCGGTAAAATTCAAATTACAAAGTTCTCGGAGACAACAGGAACTGAACTTGCAGAGGCGTTAACCGAACTAAATGAAAAGAATGTAGATGGACTTGTTCTTGATTTACGCCAAAATCCAGGTGGCTTAATGGATCAAGCAATTGGGATGAGTGAATTATTTATTCCAAAAGGAAAAACCATTATGCAGGTTGAAAATAAGGATGGATCGAAAGAGGTATATAAATCAGAAAAAGATCCTGCTCTTGATGTGCCAGTAGTAGTTGTAGTTGATAATGGTACCGCTAGTGCAGCTGAAATTATGGCAGCTGCCCTCCATCAATCAGCAGGAATTCCTGTGGTAGGTGAAAAAACCTTTGGAAAAGGTACCATTCAATCTGCAAGAGGCTTTGACGATGGTTCCTCAGTGAAATATACAATCGCTAAATGGTTAACTCCTGACGGAACATGGGTTCATGAGAAGGGCTTTAAGCCACAGTATGAAGCGAAATTACCTGAATATGCAAATCTGCCTTATTTAGATCCTGATAAAACATTAAAAGAGGGAGACTCTTCTCCAGAAGTTAAAACAGCACAACAAATGTTAAAAGCTGTTGGATATGACGAAATTGGAGCAGAAGGCTATTTTGATAGCGGAATGAAACAAACGGTAGAAAAATTTCAAAAAGACCAAGATCTAACAGTCACTGGTGAAATGACAAGTGAAACAATTATTAAATTAATGGAAACTATCCAAAAACAGTTAAGTGATAATGATACACAGGTTAAAAAGGCAATTGAGGTCTTAAACGAGAATAACTAACGAAAAAATCTTCTTATCATACTATTGATAAGAAGATTTCAGTTTGTAGACAAAAGGAGTTCGGAATGCTCTCATTCCGAACTCCTTTTTGATTTTTTTATTGGATTTGAAGCAATTATAGAGAATAGTAGACC
>NZ_JBHLVO010000032.1:0-56773 GCF_042433335.1 Metabacillus herbersteinensis | reverse complement strand
GCTCGACTTGCATGTATTAGGCACGCCGCCAGCGTTCGTCCTGAGCCAGGATCAAACTCTCCAATAAGATTGTTTGACTAGCTCTTCTTTTGCACACGAATGCGCGAAAAAACTTTGTTGCTTTGTTGATTAAATCAACGTTGGCACGCTTGGTTTTGTTTAGTTTTCAAAGATCATCTTCGCTCTGAGGCGACTTTACCAATATAACATAAAGTTCGTCATAAGGTCAATGTTTTTTTATTATTTTTTTCAAAGCGTTTCGTCGCCGTTTTTCAGCAACGTATTCAAATATACCATCGCAGATTAAGATTAGCAAGTACTTTTTTAAAAAACTTTTTGAGATCCCAATACTTTAATATTTCCTAATGCTAGAGAGTTATAGCCACTTCATCATAAGGCAAAAAGGTGTGCGAAATCAGCAATAGATTTAGCACACCTTTTGTATATAAGAATTTATTGACTTGGTTGGTCTTACGAGAATAGCCTGTTTTAAAAAAGACCACCGCCACAACAAAAAACTCCTCATGAAAACCACTCAAAGGCAAATCCCCAAACTACTACAGTACCTACTTTTTTGCATTAAGCAAAAAACAGGCCTATCGGTTTCTCATTTGTGGAAATAATAACACGTCACGAATGGATGGAGAATTTGTTAAAAGCATAACTAGACGATCGATACCAATCCCTAATCCACCTGTTGGTGGCATTCCATACTCTAGCGCTTCAATAAAATCTTCGTCCATTGGATGTGCTTCATCGTTACCTTGTTCTCTTTCTTTTAACTGTGCTTCAAACCGTTCTTTTTGATCAATAGGATCATTTAACTCCGTGAAGGCATTTGCGTGCTCACGAGCTACAATGAACAACTCGAATCGATCCGTAAATCGAGGATCTTCTTCATTTTTCTTAGCCAAAGGGGATATCTCTAAAGGATGTCCATAAATAAACGTTGGCTGAATGAGAGTTTCCTCGACCTTTTGCTCAAAGAACTCATTAACAATATGTCCATATTGCATATGTGCAGTAATTTCTACATTATGATCTTTTGCTAGTTGGCGCGCTTCTTCAATGGTCATCTCTTTCCAGAAGTCAGCACCACAGTTTTCTTTAATGGCGTCAACCATGTGTAATCTTGTCCATTCAGGCTCTAGATTCACTTCATATTCACCGTATTTTACAGTTGTTGTTCCTAGGACTTCCTTAGCTATATGTGCAATAACATTTTCAGTTAGTTTCATAATGTCCTTGTAATCAGCATAAGCTTCGTATAATTCAATCATAGTGAATTCAGGGTTATGCCTTGTTGAAATCCCTTCGTTACGAAACACACGTCCAATTTCATAGACCTTCTCTAATCCTCCGACAATTAATCTCTTTAAATGCAGTTCAATTGCAATTCGCATATATAATGGCATATCTAGTGCATTGTGATGCGTTACGAATGGACGTGCAGACGCTCCACCTGGAATTGAATGCATAGTAGGTGTTTCTACTTCTAAATAGCCTTGGTCATCCAAGTATCGGCGCATTGACTGAATAATTCTACTACGGGTAATAAATGTGTTTTTGCTCTCAGGACTCATAATTAAGTCTAGATATCTTTGACGATAGCGTTGTTCAATGTCTTTTAATCCATGAAATTTGTCAGGAAGTGGACGTAGTGATTTTGTGAGCAAGTCAAAAGATGTTACTTTTACTGAGAGTTCCCCGACTTTCGTTTTAAAGATAACACCTGTTACACCTACCAAGTCACCTAGGTCAGCTGTATTGAAGGTTTCATACTGTTCTTCGCCTACTCCATCTTTACGCACATAGATTTGAATTTGACCGGATAAGTCTTGGATGTTCGCAAAACCCGCTTTGCCTTTTCCGCGTTTTGTCATAATTCTGCCGGCTAATGTTACCGTAATATCCTGTTCTTCGAGTTCTTCTTTAGAGACTTCCTGATATGCAGAGGTAATATCTAATGTTTGATGAGATCTTTCATATCTTTTACCGAAAGGATCTAGTCCTCTTTCTCTTAACGTATGTAGTTTCTCGCGTCTAACCTTTATTTGATCACTTAACTCTTCTTGATTCAATTCTTCGTGACTCATGTAAAACATCTCCATCCTTTTGTTTAATAGAAAAGCAGAAAACTGCCAGCAACAACTGGCAGTATAGGCAACTTGTCATAATGATTTCATTCGGTGCGTATTAAGAGCTTGGTAGTTAGACTACTTTGCTCGTATTCTCTTGTCTTGCTTCGACTTCTTCAACAAATTCATCAATTAGTGAAATGAATTCACTTCTTGTATTCATCAAGTTAATTGCATTTCTTGCCTTCGCATTTCCTCTAATTCCTTTTAGGTACCAGGCTGCATGCTTTCTCATTTCACGAACTGCAATGTCTTCATTTTTCAATGCAATCAATCGATCCAAGTGGAGTTTGCAAACATCCATCTTATTACGAACATTCGGCTCATCTATTAGTTCACCTGTTTCTAAATACTTCACCGTTCTGTAAATCATCCATGGGTTACCTAGTGCTGCACGACCAATCATCACACCATCTACCCCTGTGTGATCCAACATACGTTTAGCATCTTGAGGAGCTTGGATATCTCCATTGCCAATCACAGGTATTTTCACAGATTGCTTTACTTCTTTAATGATATCCCAGTTTGCAGTTCCCTCATACATTTGAACACGAGTTCGACCATGTAATGCGACCGCTTTACCTCCAGCACGTTCAACAGCTTGTGCGTTTTTTACAGCAAAAATATGTTCTTCGTCCCACCCCATTCGCATCTTAACTGTTACAGGTTTATCTACTGCTTCGACAACAGCCGAAACCATATCATAGATTTTATTCGGGTCGAGTAACCATTTAGCTCCCGCATCGCATTTTGTAATCTTAGGAACCGGACAACCCATATTAATATCAATAATATCAGCAGTTGTGTTTTTATCTACAAAACGTGCTGCTTCTACTAAAGTTTCCTTTTCACCACCAAAGATTTGCAAACTTAGTGGCTTTTCTCGCTCGTCAATGTAAAGCATACCCATGGTTTTTGCGTTATTGTAAAGAATTGCCTTATCGCTAACCATTTCAGCACAAACTAATCCCGCACCAAATTCCTTCACTGTGAGTCGAAATGCAGCGTTACACACTCCAGCCATTGGAGCTAGAACAACTTTATTTTTCAACTCAATATCACCTATTTTAAACATTTTATAACCTCCAATTCTTCAATTTCCTTCTGGAGTTAATTCCTCAATTGTGACATTTAGTGCTTTTGCCACATCTTGAATAAACTGTTCACTCGGTAGTCGATTTCCTCTTTCTACTTCACCTAACACAGAAACAGAAACACCAAGATCTTTTGCGAAACTTTCTTGGGTGTACCCCTTTAGCTTTCTGTAAGCGCGAATACGTCTTCCCCATTTTTCTGCTTCCATATTCGTACTCCTTTTTTATCTGATAGTTGCTCTATTATAACCGAAACCAGTACTTCTGTGGTCGGATTCACGGCATTTGAATTCAATTCGAATAAAGGAACTAACACAAAAGAACGTTCAAACATTCTTGGATGTGGAACAATTAACTGTTCTGTTTCAATATTCTCATGATTATATAGTAAAATGTCAAGGTCTAAAGTCCGCGGACCCCATTCGACATCACGTTTTCGCTCAAGTTTTTTTTCGATCGTCTGAGTGACTTTTAACAGTTCAAACGCTGTTAAATCAGTCTTTATATGGATGACCATGTTTAAAAACTCACTTTGATCTGTATAACCAACTGGGTCTGTTTCATAAATTGAGGAAATATTTACAATTTCAATAGAAGAATTATTAGATAAAGAAATGAGTGCATTTTTTAAATATAACTCTCGGTCGCCCATGTTTGAACCGAGAGCAAGGTATGCTTCATTATTCATGTTCTACCTCTTTTGATCTCGACGGCTACATGCTCGTAATGCCCAGGAATTGGCGGATCAGGCTTAATTAAGGTAACCGTAACGTTCTGAACAGGATCAAAGTTCTCCAAGATTGTATTTGTAATTTTCTCTGCTACTGCTTCGACTAATTTATAGGTCTTACCTTCAACAATTTCTTTTGTTAACTTATATAATTCACCATAATTGACTGTGTGCTCCAAAGCATCCGTTTCTCCTGCCAGTTTCAAGTCCAATTCAACAACCAGGTCTACTCGAAATCTTTGACCCAACTTATTTTCTTCTTTAAAAACACCATGATAGCCGTAAAATTCCATGCCTTTTACAATAATTTTATCGATTTTGAACTCCTCCCTTACCAATCATTGCATCCATCATCCTCGACATCCTCGACATTTCTAGAACATCATGTACTCGAATGATATCACATCCTTTTTCAATACCTAAACAAATAGTAGCACCCGTTCCTTCCATCCGTTCAGGTGCGGGTAGATCTAGCACCTGTCCAATAAAAGTTTTTCTAGAAGTTCCTAATAGAACAGGATAGCCAAGAGAAGTAAAAGCTTTCAAATTTCTCATGACCTCTATATTTTCGACGATTGATTTAGCAAAACCAATCCCTGGATCTAAAATGATTTTATCTTCTTTTACACCGGCTGCTTTTACAATCTCTACAGATTCCATTAGGTCTGCGATCATATCTGGTATTAGATCTTTATAATCGCGTTTGTGGCGGTTGTGCATGAGAATAATTGGGACCTCATACTCTGCTGCAACTTTTGGCATTTCTGGATCTGCTTTTGCTCCCCAGATGTCATTAATGATAGAAGCACCCGCTTCAATCGCTTGTCTAGCCACTTCAGCTTTATACGTATCAATAGATATTGGTTTATCAATTTCCTTTGATAGCCTTGAGATAACAGGAACAACCCGTAAAAGTTCTTCCTCAAGATCTACTAATTCTGCACCAGGTCTCGTAGATTCTCCACCAACATCAATGATATCTGCTCCATGTTCGATCATTTCTTTCGAGTGAAGAATTGCCTTCTCTAAGTCTGCATACTTTCCACCATCAGAAAATGAGTCTGGTGTTAAGTTTAAAATTCCCATTACATATGTTTTTTCACTAAAATCTAATGTATAACCATTCCATCTCAGCAAGTCTTTATCTTTTAGTCTAGTGGCTTCCAATTTACTCAATCCTTTATAACTCATTTATACTCAATAATCTTTGATGATATTGTGCGTACATCTTTTGAAGGGTATGTGTTACCTCACCATTTCTCCCGTAGAAAGGAACATCATCAACCATTTTTACAGCTAACACCTCTTGACCTGAATTCGTAAGAAACACCTCATCCGCATTTAGTAATTCTTCTCTTGTATAGAATCCTTCATAAACTGAGATGTTATGCTTAGTAAGACACTTCATGACAAATTGTCTCGTGATCCCATTTAATATTCCAGTGTGAACAGATGGTGTATAAACCTTATTATCTTTAACCCAGAAAATATTTGAGACGATTCCTTCGGCTACAAATCCTTCCTTTGTTAAAAAAATGCCTTCATCACTTAAATGTCCCTGAAGCTCGCGTTTCCCTAGAATATTATTTAAATAGTGATGGGATTTTAAACGATAGTCTCCTTCTGGAGTATTTCGGTTTATTTTTAATAAGGTCGCTTTTATTTCTGTTTGGTCAGTTAGATGAGGGGCTGGTCTTACATAGTAAATGACACTCGGTGCTTCATACGTTTCATTAAGATGACCAACCCTGCCAACTCCTGCAGAAACATTTAACCGGATTGAAATGTCTTGATCTTCCAGGTTATTTAATTGGATGAGTTCCGCAATAACCCTTCTTACCTCATTCATTTCTAATTCAATAGGGATGTTTAGTTCTACCAGCGACTGATGAAGACGTGTAAGATGATCATTTAATAAAAATGGAAAGCCCTGATATACCCTAAACGTTTCAAAAACACCCATTCCATATAAAAAGCCATGATCAAAAGGAGAAATCCTCGCTTCTGACGCTTTAACAAATTCAGAGTTTAAATAGATATACACTGTTTTATACGCTCTTTTCTAAATGTCGGTATCGAGTAATAAAGTTTTTCAATAGCTCCTTACCAAAAGACGTCATAATAGATTCGGGATGAAACTGCACACCTTCTACCGGCAGCGTCTTATGTCTGATTGCCATAATTTCATCATCTTTTGTCCATGCAGTTACTTCTAAGCAATCTGGTAGTGTTTCCTTCTTTACAATTAAAGAGTGGTATCTTGTAGCGGTAAAAGGATTATCCATGTTTTCAAAAATTGTTTTTTCATTATGATGAATTTCCGATGTTTTTCCGTGCATAAGTCTTTCTGCGCGGACAACATCCCCTCCGAAGACTTGTGCGATTGATTGATGCCCTAGACATACACCGAAGATTGGAATAACCCCTGCAAAATGCTTTATCGCTTCCAAGCTAATTCCCGCCTCATTTGGACTACAAGGCCCCGGAGATATCATTAAAAAGTCAGGTTTCATCTGCTCAATTTCTTCAATTGTTATTTCATCATTTCTCTTAACAACGAGCTCTTCTCCAAGTTCACCTAAATACTGTACTAAATTAAATGTAAAAGAATCATAATTATCGATCATTAATATCACTACGCTCACCTCAAGCTTAATATTTTCTCTTCTGAACTTAACTCAACTGCTTTCATCATTGCTTTTGCTTTTTTTAAAGATTCTTTATATTCGTGCTCAGGGTTTGAATCAATGACAATTCCTGCACCAGATTGAACATACCCAACACCGTCTTTGGCTAAAAGCGTTCGAATGATAATGTTTAGCTCTGTGTCTCCATTAAACCCTATCCAGCCAATTGAACCTGTATATATACCACGTCGTGTAGGTTCTAACTCTTCAATAATTTGCATCGTTCTTACTTTTGGAGCACCTGTTATTGTTCCCCCAGGAAACGTTGCTTTTATTAGTTCAGCATAGGTACAGTCATCTCTTAGTTGTCCTTCAACATTTGAGACAATATGCATAACATGGGAGTACTTTTCGATGACCATGAACTCATTCACATGAACTGTACCGTATCCACAAACTCTTCCTAAGTCGTTCCTTTCAAGATCTACAAGCATAACGTGTTCTGCTCGTTCTTTCTCATTTTGAATAAGCTCATTCGCTAGCTGTTGATCATGATGTTCGTCTCTACCTCTAGAACGCGTGCCCGCGATTGGCCTTGTGCTGACGTTTTTTCCTTGTTTCTTCACAAGCAGCTCAGGTGAACTACTAACTAGTTGAAATTCCGGAAAATTTAAATACCCCATATACGGAGAAGGATTAATCATTCTTAATGCTTCATAAATCTTCATTGGGTCGCTCGTTAAAGGAAAGTCTTGACGTACAGATAGATTTATTTGAAACACATCACCTTGTGCAATGTAGCTTTTGATCTTCTCTACAGCATGCATAAATGTCTTTTCAGTAAATGCTAGTTGCTTCTTCATTTGAATAGAAGGTGTATCTAAGCTTGTTAATACATTAACTTGTGTTGCACTTGTCCACTCCGCTTTCATACCATTAAGTTTATCATAAGCTGCACTTTTTTCATCATCATTATAGGTATGCGTAATTAGCCACAATACAGACTCCTGATGATCATAGATCGCAACATCATCAAAAATCATAAAATACAAGTCAGGTGTTTGTAAGTCATCCTCTGCTAGATTAGGCAATTTTTCAAAATAGCGAACACAATCATAGCTTAAAAATCCAATCGCACCTCCTTGAAAGTCGGGAAGCTTTGGATCATTTATCGTACTAAACTGCTGAAACCACTCTTGAAAAGAGTCTAGTGGATTTCCGAGAAAAGTCTTTTGTATATCATGATGCCTAACTACTAATTCTTCGTCTTTTCCCTTGGCAATTGCAATTGGTTTTATACCAGCGATACTATACCGTCCACCTCTACCACTTTCTAAAAAAGCATGGTATGTTTCATTTTGCGCTAGATATTGATATTGTTTAAAAAAATCAATTTCGTAGTTTACTTTTAGACTGAAAGGTGTTCTTCTCTGCTGCATTCCGTACCCTCTCCTTAAATACTCATACTTTCATTTTACATAAATACGAGAGAGATACCATAATGAAATCGTTGTTAATTTAATCAAGTAGACAGGTATTATTGGATCTATTAGAGATATAGTCTATTTTAACGAAAAAAAACAGTCCTTAGACTGTTTTTTTGCTTTACTCGAATTGGTATAGTGGAGTACTTAAATAACGTTCACCATTACTTGGAATGATTGCCAATACTTTTTTTCCTTTACCAAGTTTTTTAGCAACTTCTAAAGCTGCATAAATGGCGGCACCTGAGGAAATTCCACCAAGAATTCCTTCTTCTCGTGCTGCTCTTCGTGCATACTCAAAGGCCTCTTCATTTTTTACCAAGACAATTTCGTCATAGATTTTTGTATTTAAAATATCTGGAATAAATCCTGCGCCAATTCCTTGAATTTTATGTGGACCTGGCTTACCACCAGATAGAATCGGTGAGTCTGTCGGTTCAACAGCTACAATTTTGATTTCTGGGTACTTTTCTTTCAAAACATCTCCAGCACCGGTAATCGTACCACCTGTTCCAATACCAGAAACGAAAGCATCTAATTGATCGCCCATTTGTCGAACGATTTCTTCACCAGTCGTTAATCGATGAACCTCAGGATTTGCTTCGTTCTTAAATTGTTGTGGCATAAAATAACCGTGTTCTTTCGAAAGTTCTTCAGATTTACGAATTGCTCCTCCCATGCCCTCTGCACCAGGAGTAAGAATTAATTCTGCTCCGTAAGCTCTTAATAGATTTCTTCGTTCCATACTCATTGTATCTGGCATAACTAAAATTGCTTTTATGCCCTTAGCAGCTGCAACCATCGCGAGGCCAATTCCTGTATTTCCACTAGTAGGTTCAATAATTGTATCTCCTGGCTTTAAGTCGCCCTTTTTTTCAGCAGCCTCAATCATTGCAAGCGCTATACGATCCTTAACACTGCTACCTGGGTTCATAAATTCTAATTTCAAGTAAACATCTGCACTGTTTTCTTCAACCATACGGTTTAATTTAACAATTGGAGTGTCGCCAATTAATTCATGAATCGAATTTGCTACGCGTGCCATTAAAAAACCACCTTTATTCCCGAGTATTTTTATAGGTATTATATAAAATGTAGCAATTATTTTTAGAATTGTCAATTAATATAGCTGAATTATTGCCATTTACTTATCCCAAAAGAGATTTACAAAAAATCTGTAAATCCCTCTATTTTAAAGCAGTCTTTGTGAACAACTAATGTTTAGAACAGTTGATTTCAATCATTACTTAATTCTCTTCTTGAGTGTCCCCTTTATTCCCATAAAACCAAGTTACGCCAATTTCTTCCCAAAGTGGTTCAACTGAAACTGAACCTGACATTTGTTCTAGTGCAATTTGACGACGTATTTGGCCTTTGACTTCTTCAAAAGGATAAGATACTCCTTTTAGTTTCTCGTGTAGAAGGATAACTGCAAATCCTGTCTCTACCTTTATTGGCTTACTAAGCTCATTCTCATTTAGCTGAGCTGCCGCTTCTAAGTATTGTTCAGGAACATACTCATTTTTCTGTGAAACGAACCCAATCTCGCCACCTTCATTCGAAGAAAACTCATCGATTGACTTCTCCAGAGCTAAGGCTTCGAAGCTTGATCCACCTTCTAATTCTTCAACAACATTTAATGCTTCAGCTTCCGTTTTTACAACAATATGAGACAGGCGAAACATGTCTTCGATACGGTATAAATCCTGATTGCTTTCATAGAATTTCTTTAATTCTTCATCACTTACCTGTACATCTCTCGTTAGCAACTCTTCTAGCAAAATGCTGTAACGTATTTGATCCCTCCATTTGGCTTCATCACCAAATTGTTCGTTATCAAATGAGTTATACATTGATTTAAACATTGTTAGCTCACGATCAATAACCTCATCTATTACAGTAAGTTTGTATTTTTTTGCAAGCTCCTCAACGACTTTTACGTTGATCAGTTCCTCAAGTGTTTCTTTACCGAATCGATTTTCAAGTTCTGCAAGCCATTGTTCACGAGTAATTTTCGTATCCCCAACTGTCGCAATTTCTTCATCGATTGGATCTGTTTGACTTGAACTTACCGGAATAGCTTGATCCTTTGATAAAAAGAAACCAATTGTAAAACAATTTATAATGACTAGACCAAAAATAATTGGCCACAGTGTTCTCCCACTCAACTTCTCCAACTCCTAAAACCTTATTGACTGGAAGCTTCTTTTTTTATCTCTTCCAAATCATCTTTTGTAAAATGATAAAGTTCATTGCAAAAATGGCACTGTGCTTCTGCCTTGCCGTCCTCATCAATCATTGATTGAATTTCTTCCCCGCCTAAACTTAAAATAGCATGCTCAATTCGTTCTCTTGAGCAAGGACAGTCAAAACGAACAGGGTGTTTATCAAGAAGCTTTACATTCTCTTTTCCTAATACTTCATAAAGAATTTCTTCAGGTGTTAATCCTTTTTGAATTAATTTTGAAATTGGTTCTATCTTATTTAGCCGATTTTCAATTTTTGTGATTGTTTCATCGCTTGTTCCCGGTAGAAGCTGAATGATAAACCCACCAGCAGCTAATATCGTATTATCAGGGTTAACCAGTACTCCGACACCAACAGATGAAGGAACTTGTTCAGACGAAACTAAATAGTACGTAAAATCTTCTCCTAGCTCACCTGAAACAATTGGTACTTGTCCTGAAAAATGATCCTTTAACCCGAGGTCTTTAACTATGCTTAATGTACCAGTGGTTCCAACGGCTCTTGCCACATCTAATTTCCCTTTATCATTTAAATCGAAGTGAATTTGAGGGTTCGTTACATATCCACGAACTTCTCCTTTTGAATTACTGTCAACTAAAATTGTACCAATTGGTCCGCCACCTTCAACTTTAATTGTTAATTTGGCATCACCTTTTATCATTGATCCGAGCATAACACCCGCAGTCATTGCTCTACCTAATGCTGCGGATGCTGTTGGCCATGTTTGATGTCGTCTTTGTGCTTCAGAAATTGTATCTGATGTAACTGTTGCATACGCACGAACTTGATCATCGTACGCTAATGCTTTAACTAGATAATCCACTTTATCTACTCCTTTTAAGGAAACCTCATGATGTGGTATTTCGTTGATAAATAAGCTGTAATCCCTTTAAAGTTAAAAATGAGTCAACTAATTCAATACAATTTGATTCCTCTGCAATTAATGAAGCTAACCCACCAGTTGCAATAACTTTCGGTTCTATACTAGCTTGACTTTTCATCCGATTGACTATTCCCTCAACTTGTCCAACATACCCATATAAAATACCAGCTTGCATCGCACTAACAGTATTTTTGCCAATGATATCGTCTGGTCGTGCAATCTCAATTCTTGGTAATTTCGCTGCCCTTGAATAAAGAGCTTCTGTTGAAATATTAATACCTGGCGCAATAGCTCCACCCATGTATTGTTTATATTCATTTATGTAGCAGTAAGTTGTAGCTGTCCCAAAATCAACAATGATTAATGGGCTTCCATATAACTGTATTCCTGCAACAGCGTTTACAATTCGATCTGCCCCAACTTCACGAGGGTTCTCATATTTAATGTTTAATCCTGTTTTAATTCCTGGTCCAACAATTAAAGGCTTTATGCCAAAGTACTTCACACACATTCTTTCTAGCGCAAACATAATTGGAGGTACAACAGATGAGATAATAATGCCCTTAATATGACGGAATGAGAGCTCGGCATGTTCAAAAAGACTTTTAATCATCATACCAAATTCATCTTCTGTCTTATTCCGACTCGTTTCAAAACGCCAGTGGTGCTTAAGTTTATCTCCTTCATACACACCAAGAACGGTATTTGTATTCCCAACATCCAACACTAATATCATCGCCATCACCACTTTAATAGTTTCTCATATCTTGTTAAAAACATTCTGCAACCATTTTATCATAAAATAAAAACAATGAGTGAATAGACACTTATCATATCCTAAGATTAATGAAAAAAACGCCAACTAGTAAATACTAGTCGGCGGTAAGTAATTATTGTTCTGTTGGTTTTTCTTCATCTTTTTTCGATTGAATGTTTACCTTTACATCCTCTTGGCGATCATCATCACTTGAAACTTCTACAATTCGATCTGGTAATTTACCCGTTTCTACCAGATGTGCAATTTGTTTCGCATCTAATGTTTCGACTTTAAGTAATGTTTGAGCAATTAATTCAAGTTTTTCGCGGTTTTCTGTAAGAATTTGCTTCGCACGTTCAAAGCATTCCTTAATAAAACGTTGGATTTCCATGTCAATTTCATATGCAATTGCGTCACTATAGTTCTGCTCGTTATGAATATCACGACCTAGGAACACCTGTCCGCCTTGAGCATGACCAAATTGAAGTGGTCCAAGTTTTTCACTCATTCCATATTCGGTTACCATTTTTCTTGCAATCCCAGTTGCACGTTGGAAGTCATTATGAGCACCTGTGCTCGCTTCACCAAAGACTAATTCTTCAGCTACACGTCCACCGAGTAACCCAGTGATTTTATCTAATAGTTCAGGTTTTGTCATAAAGTAGCGATCTTCTTTTGGAAGCATAACAGCATACCCACCTGCTTGCCCTCGAGGTACAATTGTCACTTTATGAACGATGTCGGCTTCGTCTAAGACGACCCCAATGATAACGTGACCTGCTTCATGATACGCAACAATGTTACGTTCTTTCTTAGATATCACACGTGATTTCTTAGCTGGTCCTGCAATTACGCGATCTGTTGCTTCATCAATATCTAACATATCGACTTTCTTTTTATCATGACGAGCAGCAACAAGTGCGGCTTCGTTCAACAAGTTTTCAAGATCTGCACCCGAAAAACCAGGAGTACGTGCCGCAACTGCCTTTAAATCAACTGATTCATCTAACGGCTTGTTGCGTGAGTGTACTTTTAATACTGCTTCACGACCAATTACATCAGGACGATCTACTGTAATTTGACGATCAAAACGACCTGGGCGTAACAATGCTGGATCTAGTACATCTGGTCTGTTCGTTGCAGCAACCATAATGATTCCTTCATTTGCACCAAAACCATCCATTTCAACGAGTAATTGATTTAGTGTTTGCTCACGTTCATCATGACCTCCACCTAAACCAGCACCACGTTGACGACCAACTGCATCAATTTCATCTATGAAAATAATACATGGAGCATTTTTCTTAGCATTTTCAAAGAGATCACGTACACGGGAAGCACCGACGCCGACGAACATCTCAACGAAATCAGAACCGCTTATAGAGAAGAATGGGACTCCCGATTCACCCGCTACAGCTCTTGCTAACAATGTTTTACCTGTACCAGGAGGACCTACCAGTAATATCCCTTTAGGTATTCTCGCACCTAGCTCAGTGAATTTTCGAGGATCTTTCAAGAATTCGACAACCTCTATTAATTCCTGCTTCTCTTCATCTGCACCTGCTACATCCTTAAACTTCACTTTCTTCTTTTCTTCACTATATAACTTCGCTTTACTTTTACCAAAGTTCATTACTCGGCTTCCGCCGCCTTGTGCTTGGTTAAGCAAGAAGAAGAATAAAATAAAGATGATAACGAAAGGAATAATTGACGTAAAGAACGTCACCCAACCACTTGTTTGTTCTGCTGGCGCAACTTCAACAATCTCGATGTTGTTTTCACCAGCTGCTTTATCGACACGGTCCAATCCTTGTTCGGTTGGAATGTGTGTAATAAAATACTCTTCTTCACCATAGTTCTTTAATTGACCTGTTACTTCAAAAACACCCCGAACAGGTCGAACGGTTATTTCTTTAACATCTCCCTTTTCTAAGTTAGAAATGAAAGTGCTGTAAGTCATCTGCTCTGTTTTTGGGCTACTCCCATTAAAGAAGCTAACAACCCCTATAACGACTAGAAATATAAGTAAATAAAATATGGTATTACGGAAGATCCGATTCATTCCTTACCTCCTCCCACAGTAACAAAACTATTTTCAATAGTATCATAGAAAATCATTCCAATACAACATATTAGCCCATTCATCATCTATGTACTCTTCATTCTTTACTTTGATAAATTTCTGGTTTTAAAACGCCTATATAAGGAAGATTTCGATATCTTTCTATATAGTCTAATCCGTAGCCAACAACAAATTCGTCTGGAACTTCAAAGCCAACATAATCTGCTTTAATATCTGCTTTACGGCCTGTTGGTTTATCTAATAAAGTAACAATCTTGATTGATTTTGCTTTTCGATAACGGAAAAGCTTTACGAGATAGCTTAATGTAAGTCCACTGTCAATTATGTCTTCAATAATTAAAATATCTCTACCTTCAACAGAAGTATCTAAGTCCTTTAGGATTTTCACTTCACCAGAAGAAACAGTTGATGTTCCATAGCTTGAAACGTCCATAAAATCCATTTCCAAGTATGTATCAACATATTTAATAAGATCTCCCATAAAAGGCATTGCACCTTTTAACACGCCAATCACTAGTGGAAAACGATCATTGTATTCTTCAGTTAAGAGTAGACCCAACTCTTTTACCTTCTCACGAATTTGTTCTTCAGTAACTAAGATTTTTTCAATATCTTGTTTCATAAACCAGTGCCCCCTAGAAGATCAGTGCTTCTTATAGTGTAAAACAACGTAGTCATCTTCGCCTTCACCACCCTCAAAGATGGACTTTTTAAGACTAGGAATCCATAGAATATTCCCATTTCCATCTTCTACAATCGGCCACAAGCTCCGGCTATGCAATGGGACTTTTTCATCAATAAATATATCTTTTACCTTTTTCGTCCCGTTCATGCCCTTTACTTTGATTTTGTCCCCTGGTTTTCTCGTTCGAATTAGTAGGGGCCCAGTCAAAAAGCTACGATTGATAATAAATGTATGATTCCCATTTTTTTCGTGAATATTTTTTTCGATGTCACTTTTAATGATATACCCATTTGGAAGATTGAGCATAGAAGGAATTTCGAGTGTGTAACAATAGGGCTCGAATTGCTTATGCTCAAAAGTAAACAAACATAGTTGATAAGATTTGATCACTTTTAGACCACCTGGGTAATCAAGTGAACCGGAAGGGTGTTCACGCGAGAGCAACGTCTGTAAACCCTCAATATGTATTGAAGAAAGCGAAGATGGAATGTTTTCGTAAAGATAGTTTAATATTAGTTGAATCCCTCTTCTTTGTAAAGGCAAAGGTAGGTCACAAAACAGCTCCGTGTCTATTTCTACCTCTTGCTTTTCTTTTCTTTTCAATACTGTATTCATCTTTTCCTTCGTTAATTCCTGTAAGTACATCTCGTCTTCTAAAGTTGTTTCACTAAAATACTGAAAACGAGCGTGAACGAGTGGATTCTCTTCTTTTAAAAAAGGCAGGACACGCTTTCTAAATCGATTTCTTGTATAATCTAATTTCTCATTGCTTGGATCAAATCTAGGATTTAAATTATGTACATGGCAATAATCCAAAAGTTGATCTTTCGATAAGGAAAGGAAGGGCCTAATGATTGTTCCAGTATCAAATTTTCGTTTTGCTGGTATCCCAGCAAGTGCGGACCCAATGCTCCCACGTACTAACCTCATTAAGATTGTTTCCACTTGATCATCACCATGATGACCTAACGCTAAAACTCCCGCATTATGTTTCACCATGATTTCTTTAAAAAAGTCGTATCGACATGTTCTTGCTGCAGCTTGCGTGCTTAAATTGAACTTATCAGCATAAGCAGCTACATGAATTTGCTTCGTTTCACAGGAAATGTCGTGTCTTTCACAAAACTGTTGAACAAATATCATTTCACTTTCAGATTGCTTCCCTCTAAACATATGATCCAAATGTGCTGCGATAATTGTCAATTGAAGCTTTTTCCTTATTTTCAGGAATTGATGGAGAAGTGCGAGTGAATCCGGACCTCCAGAAACACCGACAACAACTACCGAGTACCTTAATAAGGATTCGTGTTTATTAACAAACAAATGGAATTTTTCCACGTTGACTCCTTCATTTGCAGTTCATATGACATTGAAATTAACATCCTATAAATATCCTACCATTATTATTGATGAGACTGCAAAAAAGAAGCAAAGTTTCACAGATTTCTCAAAATTACATTAAGTTTTGCATTACATAAAGTGAATAAATGAGAAAAACCCCAATTAAGATAACGATCGTTTCTAGTAGTCCACTTGTCTTTTTTCGTTTATTACTCTGTTTTACTTGTTTACGGGTACTAGCAGTTGGCCGATTCTGTTGAACGCGTTTACTTTTTGTACCATTGTTTGAACGAGCAGGTTTACTAGTCGCTGTGCTGACAATGACAAGTAGATCTTGTTTCATTTCTGCTGCACTATTGTATTTCCCTAAAATTGCATTTACTAACATCTGTTTATGCTTTTTTAAGAACGTATCTTGATCAATTGCCTCAAATAAGTGGATCTTGCCTTCTGTACCATCGGTTTTTTTAGAAAATCTCTTTGGATAAGCTACATTTACCATGATCATTGCTACAGCAAACAAATCATATGCTGGTTCTGCTTTTCGTGTTCCTAACCCCCAATAGCCTCTATCAAAAAACTCCGTGAATTCTTTAATAGACCGACCTTGCATCGTTGTTCCACCTACATCAATGCACCTTATCTTAGTCGGGGGACCTGAGACGATTAAGTTATCAGGTTTCAAATCTCCAAATACCCATCCGTGCCGATGTAATTGTTCTAGGTTTGTTAATAGTTGAAGAATGAGAACATCAACCCATTCAATACCCTTTCCTTGAACAAACGTTAAAAAATCAGTACCTCCCACATATTCCATAACGTAAAAGGGAATTATTTTTTGCGTATTGGGTTGTATGAAATCATCGACATCAAGCAAACAAGGCCCAAGAGAAGAACCCTGGACCTTAGAGAAGTGCTTAAGAACATTTACCTCTGAAGTAATAGACAGGCTGTTCTCACTCAACTTTAACGCAACTCTTCCTTGATCACTGTCTGCTAAATAGACGACACCAGTTGCTCCTTCGCCTAGCAACCGAATCATTGTGTAAATATTCTTATTCCATTTACCAATTAGAGATGTGCCAGGTTTAAGCTTACATGCCTGATTCATCGAAGTATTGTTCATCATTCTTCAACAAACTCCTCAAGGAACGCTTTTTCTTAAAGTGATGGATAGCATCTCTAATTGCAGGTCCTGTCGGTGTAATTCCTCCAGTTGATAGTTTAGGAAATATTGAAGACAATGATTCTAGTTTTGGCGTCCAATCTAGGACCTTTTCGACTTCATCCTTTTTCCCAGGAAATACAGACACAGAGAATTGGTTAACACCAGTTCTTGAATTAAGACTTATTGACAAGTCTAACAGTGCCTCTTTTACTGTCGGTAACTTTGGCTTCATACTTGCACTCGTGTCAACCAATACGAGAATCTCTAAGCTCACGGTTTCACCTAGCTCGTCGACCACCTCCATGACTTCCCCCCTCTTTTCTGGAGGCAATTCTTCCATAGAAACCTTTTTTCCAAGTATTTGCTGAAGTTCTTTATTTACTACACCTTGTAACGTTTGTGTCATTGCTTTACGAGTAACCATCTGTACCGTATGAGATAGTTGATGTGCATAAACGATTTGATGGACACCACCGCCAGACATCGCAATCCCTTCAATCTCTTGAATTGCTTCTTGATCAATAACACTTTCCTCAACAATTCCAATTACATTTACAGTGATTCCTTGCTCGGAGGCCAAGGCTGCCATTGCAATGGGATCTTCTCCATGATTAGAGCATCCATCTGTTATTAATAAAATCTGCTTAAGTTGACCTTTAGTCATTCTTTCCCCTCCTAGACGAGACAATTTCCCATACAATGATTTAATTTTCTTCCAATGTATGAAATATTCACATTATTACCATCCTCGCCAGAAGGGTAGGGTTTTATACTTTTCAAAAGCACCTCCATTAAGTTCAGCCGGTTTTATTGGCTTCATAATATTTCGTGGCAGGAATTGATGCCCATTTCGGAGTATTATGCTCAATTTTAGAAACGACCACAGTCATGTCGTCCTCTATTTTCCCCGCTCGTGTTCGAATCACTTCCTCCATGATGATGTCAGCAACTTCCTGAGGGTCCTCCGTTATAATTTCAGTTAATTTACGTTTCATCCATAAATCATAATTCTCTACATGCTTTGGACCTTCAAATATGCCATCACTCATCATAATAAGTAAGTCACCAGCTTTTAACTGTTCACCTACAACATCAACATCAAAGTCATCAACAATTCCCATCGGTAGGTTGCTTGCTTGGATCTTAATGATTTTATCGCCCCGCTTCACAAAGCTAGGTGTGGAGCCGATTTTAAGGAATTTACATTGACCGTCTTGCAAATCTACAATCGCTAAATCTAAAGTAGAAAAAATTTCATCTGTTGTTCGAAGTGAAAGAATAGAATTTATCGTTTTAATCGCTACTTTTTCTTCTATGCCTGATTGAAGAATTTTTTGTAATAGCTTAATCGTTTCATTGCTCTCAAGGTGAGCTCTAACTCCATTTCCCATTCCGTCACTGATTGCAACTGCATATTTACCTACTCCAAGTTCAATCATGGAATAGCTATCACCTGAAACAAGACCTCCTCCTTTAGCTGCATGTGCTACACCATTATCTACGCGATACGCTTTTGATGAACCAAAAGAAACGTGACAAAATCCATTCGGGTAAGTCGCACACTCTTCTTGTTTAACAATAATTGATTCCTCGAGAATATCTGAAAGCATCGGTGCAATAATTTTTTCACACTCTCCATGACCATTACAAAATGGGATACTCATTTCAATATCTACGTTTCCTTGTTCTAGGTTAAAAATATCAACATGCATAATTTCAATTCCGAAATTTTGTAATGCATCTAAAATTTGCTCTTCTTGGACAAAATGATTCTCCCTTTCACGTTTTATTTCTTTAGAAAAGTCCTCCATCACATGTGAAACTCCTAATAGCTGCTCGGCAACCAACCTTCTACTCTCTTGAACTTCTTTCTTTATTCGCTGATTTGCTTGGAAATAATTGATTTCTTGATCAATCGCTTCTTCAACTTGCTTTGATTTGGAGCAATGTCTCTGAAAATCTTTTTTTAACTTTAAGTTATTTTGGTAGATACCTTCTTTACTTTCTAGCATAATTCTTTGCATGTAGTCATATGTTTTATCAAAGTTCTCTACCCAGCACTTTTCCTTTTTAAAGCAATTCTGACATGTGCTTTCTGTGATACTGCTTAGGAAAAGATCGGTTTCACGTTGATCACTTTTGTCCTCATTCTTTTCATAAAAAGTAGCAAAGCTCTCCGATAATGCATGGAATACTTGAGAAAACTGGTCAACACGGTGTGCTGTTACATCACGAATTTTCCGAACATATTGCTGTTGTTCTTGTGCATGCTCATTTGTACCAGGAATATGTTTTGCTAGTCGACTTGTAATTGATTTAGGAGTTAATAGAAAAAGCAGAATTGCAATCATTGATTCTATTAGTGTTTTTAGTAGCTCTGCTGACCCCTCACCATATAAGGAAATTAAAACAGAACCTATTAATAAACCAATTGCAGCTCCTAATTTCTGCCCCTCTTTAAGCAAACCGCCTAGTAGTCCAGAAAAAGCAAGTAAGCTCATTTGATATAAGTTTCCAACATTCGCCAGACTTAAGATTAATCCAGTTACAACACCAACCGTGCAACCTATACTTGATCCACCGATAAATGCAAAAAGAAGCACAATATAGCGAGAAATCACATGCTCTGCTTGGAGATCTTGATAAGTAACTCCTACTAAACCGGTCATAACAGAGGCCAATAAAATCATAATACAGATGATTTCTTCTATCTTAAGTGATTGTTTATACTTCCTAGCAGAAATAAGAGGGATACTTTGGAGAAAAATGAGAGTCAAGATAAAGGCCAAGCCTGACTCAACCCCAGCCATCATATATTCATACAAAGTAAGAGATGAACCAGATATATAGAAAAAACTCAACCTAGTCATCGCTATTGTCAGAAAAACGAGAAAAGGTAGTGCTTTCAGCTTGTCTTTGTAAACAAAAGTTGTCAGCTTGTTAACGACCAAAAAAAGCATTAATGAAACTGCAATTAAAATCGAAACTTCATACGATATCGTTAACCCCCCAGCGATGAGGGACAATCCTGCTAAAAGAGCTTTATCTTTCTTCATTAAGAAAACTGCACCGAAGAATGGTAGCGCAAATGGTAGTACTTCGGTTAAAATCATAGCTCGTCCTAGTAAAAAGCCGATCAATACATAAACGAGTCCTTTGTGTAAAAGCAACAGTTGCAACCGGGCCGATAAACGATGGTAGAAACGATTTACGACTTGTTGGGTTCTCTCAATATTTAATTCTGAGATAGGCTCCATTAACCTTCTTTCTACTTTTTCCATTTTCATTCCCCCACTTTTCAACGTTGACTGTATTATAGCAAGGTATAATGGAAGGATTTTGTCAAAAGAAGGAATCTCAATCGATAAACTGTTCGACGGTTTTTGAAGAATGCGACAAAAATACAAATATTCTGTTAAATTACGATCATTTCCTATGATTTCATTTGTCGAGAAAAAACCTAGCTCCTGATTAAAGGAACTAGGTTTTTATAAAAGAGATGACCCATACGGGATTCGAACCCGTGTTACCGCCGTGAAAGGGCGGTGTCTTAACCGCTTGACCAATGGGCCGTCAATATTATCTTAATTAGTAGCGGCAGAGGGGATCGAACCCCCGACCTCACGGGTATGAACCGTACGCTCTAGCCAGCTGAGCTACGCCGCCATAGTAATAAAACACTTTGCTTTTTGTCCGAATTACGTAATAGTAATTAAGGCACAAAATATATAATACATTCGATTACTGAGTCCGTCAATAAGAAAATTAGAAAACATAATTTTTGTGATAAAAAGTAAAAGGAAAACATCAAATGTTTTCCTTTTTATTATTCTATATTGAAAGCAGCACTCTACCCTCTTTTTGCTCCTCGACCGCCACGCTTCGACTCCGTATTACGCTTAAGAGAAGATAAACGATCTTCACTGTCTTTTAAGAACCGATTCATTTTTTGCTCGAAATTTTCTTTAGGACGGAATTCCGTTGCTCCGCCTCGTTGTCTTGAGCGATCTGTTGGTCGTGGACGGTCAGTTCGAGGTCGTTCTGGACGTTCCGGGCGATCAATTGCTTTTTTAATTGATAGACCAATTTTGCCATCCTTCTCAACATTGATAACCTTTACTTCAACTTCATCACCGACTTTTAAGTGATCGTTAATGTCTTTCACGTAATTATCGGCTACTTCACTTATGTGAACGAGTCCTGTTGAGCCTGCCGGCAACTCTACAAACGCACCAAAATTAGTAATACCCGTCACTTTCCCTTTTACTTTGCTGCCTACTTCTATCGACATAAAAATATTGCTCCTCCTTAGAACAGATAAAAAATCATTCAAATCTTTATTATATTATACATAAACAAAAAATCTAGTGTCAACAAGCCTACTCGCTTTCAGGAATATTGAAAATGATCTCATTTTCATCAGACAAGAAATAGTCCCGACGAGCAATCTTCGCTATATACTCGTCATCATTCAATTTAATGATTTCTTCTTCTAACAATTTTTCATCTCTTTCAAGATGAGAAAGCTCTTCTTCCAATTTTTTCTGCTCGCTTATTTTTTCGTTAATAGCACTCGATTGGGAGAAAATAGTTGATACCATGACAACTGTTGAAACCAAAACTAAAATACCGAACAATGTGAGCCTTCTAACTAAGCCTCTTTTGCGTCGCTGGTTGATCTGTTGATCTCTCTCTTGCTGCATCATATACTGTGACTGAAGCTGGGTAATTTTACGATTTCTCGCGAGACTCATCTCCATTGCCCTCCTTACTTTTTAAATAGCTGTTTCCACCAAGACGTTAAGTTTACAAATATATTCTTGCTTTTTCTTAAGAATCCTGCAACTTTGTTTATATTCTTGATAAAGAAGTTTTTTATTGTATGTGGAATAAAATTCCAGAGTATTTTTAGTATCCAAAAAAGTGGCGCTACTATAATTTTAACGAATGAATAGAGAAGTTGTGAAGCCCATTTTACAAATCTCAATAAAAAGTTAAGTATTCCTAAAATAATCACAAAAATAAATTGAATCAATCCTATGATTGGTCTGACAAGAAGTAAATTTCCGACTTTTATTGCAAACCGATAGATTGCAAGGCTTGTCAGAATAATACGCTCAAGAATATTTAAGTAAAATCCCTTTAATAAACTTTGGTACGCTGCATAACCACATAAAACGGCTAAAAAGATATAAACCCTTAACTCACCTTCATTGACAAGCAACAATAGATAAAAAAGAATAAGTCCTTGTACAATCCAGAAAAGTAAGTCATTCATAAACACAACCCATCTAGCCCTTGTAGGCCGCTTCAAAAAGCGACCATGTGTATCAAGAGCTAAACCAATCCATCCTCCCATACCAAACATTGCAAGCATGGTATAAAATTGTACAGTGAGTGTCATTTAAACAACTTGCTAAAGAGGCCTTTAGCTTTCTCCGTTTGCTGCTCGTCTAAATAAATAAGATCATAGATTCTTCCCTTAATTGAAACGATCCCTTTGTCGACATCTAGATTCTTCATCTGCAGATTTTGACCTCTAATAGCTAAGGCACCCATAACAGTATCTAACAAAAATTCTTCATTATCAAAACTCTCAACTTGCTTTACACCTGTGATATCTAACAGTTTTCGTCCTCTCATAATCACATCGTGCTCTTGGACAGTCCCTTTAGTGATAGCCGACTGGTTGTCATAATATTGATTCATCTTCAACCCCCGCAATCTTGTAAAAATATTCTTTTACATTTTATGAAACATAATTGCGGTTTAGAACAAGCCCTATATTTTTTGATTAGACTGGGTTTAAAGAATTATTATTCAGCTACCTTCTCTTCTTTCACAACTGAGTATAAATTTGTAGCTTCTTCTTTTCTTGTCGCGTCTTTTAGATCCTCAATCTTCACAGTTACAAGCTTTTGGCCAAATCGTATTAAAAGCTCATCACCTATTTTTACGGTTGAACTCGCTTTTCCAGGAGTTCCGTTAATTGCTATTCTCCCTTGATCGGCAATTTCTTTAGCTAATGTTCTTCTTTTAATTAATCTCGATACCTTTAAAAATTTATCTAGTCTCATTATAGTACCCCTTTAGTTTACTTTTTTTGCTTCCTTCCAGTACAAATCCATTTCTTCTAACGCCATTTCTGATAGGACCTTTCCCTGTTCCTTTGCTTTTTTTTCAATAAAAGAAAAGCGTTCATAAAACTTTTTATTCGTTGAGGCGAGCGCTTCCTCAGGCTCAACACCATTAAATCGCGCAATATTAACGAGCGAAAATAAAACATCGCCTAATTCTTGAAGCATTAGAGAATCATCTTGTTGCGAATTTAGCTCTTCTTCAAACTCCTGTATTTCTTCTTTAACTTTATCCCAGGCACCATCAATATTAGGCCAATCAAAACCAACCTTTGCAGCCTTTTTTTGTAAATGATACGCCTTTGAGAGAGCCGGAAGCGTGGTAGCTACGGAATCTAATAAGGAATTCTCTTCAGGTTGCTTGCCTTCCTGCTTTTTAATTTCGTCCCAATTCTTTAGAACGTCTTCAGAATCCCTTACCGTTACGTCACCAAATACGTGTGGATGTCTCCGGATCATTTTCTTGGTAATCCCTTTGATCACATCGTCGATTGTAAACATACCTTCATCCTCACCAATTTGTGCGTGTAGGAGAATTTGTAGGAGAACGTCTCCTAATTCTTCAATAACATGATCTATATCTTCTTCCTCAATTGCCTCTAATAGTTCATAACATTCTTCAATTAAGTATTTTTTTAACGTATGATGTGTTTGTTTTTTATCCCATGGACATCCATTTGGGCCTCTAAGTTCTGCAATCACGTTTCGGAATTTTGTGAATTGATGATACATTAGTTCTTCATTTTGAACAGGTGGGATGTAAACACTCGTTAAATTATTGACAGTTGTAACTCGGTCCATCTCAAAGAGCGGGACTTTCTTAATTATTTGATCACTAGTTCCTGCAGCTGTTATGATCCATATTTGATAATCATCTGGTAGCTGTTCCATAAGGGTTAATTTGACTTCTGATGCTACTAGTTGGTCATAAACTTGAGTAATCACAATATGCTGTTTAAGCTGCAGCTCTTCTCGCTTCAAAGTTAATGCATCTAGCAGTTGAAACCCCTCTACCGGGTCTATTTCAAGAGCTTGGAACGTTGCATCAAGAAAGCTTTGACCACCCCTTATCTTAATCTCATACCCTTTATCGCGTCCTTCTTTTATAAGTAGTTGAACGGTTTGTTCAGCAACGAGAGGATGACCTGGAACCGCATAAACAATTTCCTTGTTCTCTGCTTGTTTGTATAACTCTTCTACAATTTTAATATATACCTGTTCAAATTGTTCGTTCTCCATATAAATAGAGTCAAAGGACTGGTATTCAGGAAGGTCCGCGGACATTTGATTAATAACAGGATGTTCCTTCGTTCGTAAAAAAAGGTGCTCAGTTGTAGTTAATAGTTTATAAACTCCTAGTGGCATTTGTTCTAAGTCTCCAGCACCAAGTCCGACCACCGTGATCACTTTTGTCATTTATTTACCCCATTTCAACTTTGTTAAAAACAAGAGTAGTTTGCTTCCAAATGGAAGGTCAACCAGCTCTTCATTCGTAAATACGCCTAAAGCTACTATTAAAAATAAATAGCAGATACCACCAATTGTTACGCCAGATAAAGCGATAAACGCAGCTTGTCCACGATCATTAGAATTTAAAAAGAATTCTAGAAAAGTTGTAGAAAGAACAAGATATGTGAGCATGACAAAAACCGCAATTGCAATTTTTTTGATGCTTTTACTGTTTCTTAGACGATATTTCTTTTTCCTTATAATAATAATGAGCACAACTACAACGGAAAAATACGCCAGTACAGTTGAAATGGCAGCTCCCACTGTTTCCATAAATGGAATAAGCATAAGATTCAACACGAACTTCACCAATAAGCCGACAGTTACAGCGAGAGCAGGATAAACCGTGTGCCCAAGCCCTTGCAGTATAGCCGTAAGTGTCAAAGATAAGGACGTAAATAAAATCGACAAACTTAAAATAGATAACACTAAATTACCTGACTGATCCATAAAAAGCATGACATTTGTTGGTTTGATAATGGCAATTAATCCTACAGTAGCAGCCACGCCAAAGACGATGCAAATTTTTAAAGACAAATTCACTTTTTTATGAATAAATTCTTCATTATTTTCTTTTTTTGCTTTAGCAATTATAGGTACCAGTGATAATGCAAAAGACGTCGCAACAACGGTTCCTAACTGAATAAGAGGTTGACCTCGGTCGTAAACTCCTTTTGATTCCTTGGCGACCGTTTCGTTTACACCGTTTGAAACTAGAAGTGAATACAAGTGTAACGAATCAATTAATTGAATCAAAATCAACAACAAACTGCTAAATCCAATCGTAAAACTGTATTTTAATAAAGTCATAATAATATCTGTTGACTGAACGTTTGCAGTTAAACTCCACTTAAAGGTAACATGCTGATTTGTTTTGAACCAAAAGAATGCTAACAAAGCTAGCGCAGTTAGTCCACCTGTTAAAGAACCGAAAAGAGCGCCAGCACCAGCTTCATATAGGGTATAACCATTTTGAATTAATATGTATGAAATCACGAGAATGCTTCCGACTCTTATTCCCTGCTCCGCTACTTGAGAAATTGCAGTGGGATACATCTGTTGATTACCTTGAAAATACCCTCTAAAAAAGGAAATAAACGGAACCAATAAGAAAGAAAAAGAAATGACTTGAATTAAGATCTTTAATGGAGGATCTCCCATGATTTTTGCAATGATTTCTGCACCTAAAAAAAGAATGATAAACATCATTATTCCAACAACTACCAGAAAGAGCATGGTAACAGTTAAAACTTTCGAACGTATAGAATCATTTTTTTCGACATTATAGTCTGTTAGCAGTTTCGAGATAATAACAGGAAAACCTGTTGTTGCAAACATAACAGCCATTCCATAGAAAGGATAAATTTGTTGATAGATATAAAAACCAATGTCCCCAACAATATTTTGATACGGAATTCGGTAAGCTGCACTCAAAATTTTTGTGAGCAATCCGGCAATCGTTAATAGTATGGCACCTTGTAAAATAAGATGGGCGCTTTGCTTCTCGCTGTTCATCACCCTTCTCCTTCCAATACAGCTTATAACGGACTTATTATATCATATTGTTTTTCCATAGAATGATAAAAGGACAGCGCGTTTCGCTGTCCTGATTCATAACTTATAAAATATAATTACTGTTCCATTTGACGTGCTAGAAAGCCGGCGGCAGTTTGAACCGCTTTGTGTTCAACTTCATTAACACTTTGTTCTTTAGAGAAAATAACTACTGCTCCGATTGGATCACCATTAGCTACAATTGGTCCTACAGTATAAGACTTAAGCGTTTCATCCGTACCATCAATTAACTGGATGTCACCTACATCATTTTGTATAACCGAACTTCTGTCTTCCATCACTTTTTCAATAATTTCGCTAATGTTTTTTGTTAAATATTCTTTTTTAGAGCCTCCCGAGACCGCAATATAGTTGTCTCGGTCACAAATTAACACTGTATGCCCTAAACTATCATATAGAGCATCCGCATACTCTTTTGCAAAGTCGCCTAACTCGCTTATTGGTGAATATTTTTTTAGAATAACTTCACCATCACGATCAACAAATATTTCAAGTGGATCTCCCTCACGAATCCGTAGTGTCCTACGAATTTCCTTAGGGATTACAACGCGACCCAAATCATCAATGCGACGAACTATACCAGTTGCTTTCATCTCATGTTGCCTCACTTTCATCTGATGATAGGAAAACGGCTGATTGTTGTTCATTCCTTTTTATGTAACAATCACCATTTGTTGAAATTAGTATCCTTCACAACCGATGTAATATACATAATGAAAGCGATTTTTTAACTTTTTAGGACAATAATGACTTTAAAGCTTTGCCAAGAACTGGGTTCATTAAACCTTAACTTGAAGATATTTCTTCTTTTTTTGCTTCCGCTAATGCATTTAATAAATCAATTATTATTGTTAACCACTTATCAGGAGTAAGCCCTTTTGTTGCAATGGTTATTTTTAATCTTGTCGCATCCATTCCTAAGCCTACAATCCGACTATACTTGTTGCTTATTTCAAATAACTTGTGTCCATCGATTGAGCTGCTAGCCTTTTCTTCTATAAACATTGAGATCTGATCTTTATCTTGCTTTATTTGTTCTACTCTCTCTTGAACAGCAAAGACCTTTACTTTGGCAATTCGGAACAAGTAATCTACTTCTTGCGGATACTCACCAAAACGATCAATCATTTCCTCCTGTAGTTCTTCTAGCTCAACTATAGAAGAAATCGATTTAAACCTTTTATACATATCAATTTTCTGACGTCCATCAGATATGTATTCTTGAGGTAAGTAAGCATCTACTTCTAAATCGATCTCGACCTCAAAACGTTTTTCTTTATGGTGATCGTCTTTACGTTCTTCAATTGCATCCTTTAACATTTGCGAGTATAAATCAAAGCCCACAGAATCAATGAACCCGTGCTGCTGTGCACCTAATAAATTTCCCGCTCCCCTGATAGACAAGTCACGCATGGCAATTTTAAATCCTGATCCTAGCTCAGTAAACTCTTTAATTGTTTGCAAACGCTTTTCTGCCACTTCTGTTAATACCTTGTCTTTACGATAGGTGAAATACGCATATGCTATGCGATTTGAACGACCAACACGGCCTCGTAATTGATACAGCTGAGACAATCCCATTTTATCGGCATCGTTTACGATCAACGTATTCACATTTGGAATATCTACACCCGTTTCAATAATGGTGGTACTTACTAACACGTCATATTCGCCTTCCAAAAAGTTGAGCATGACAGACTCAAGTTCGTTTTCTGTCATTTTACCGTGAGCAAAAGCAACCCTAGCGTCTGGAACTAGCATTGAAATTTCTTCTGCTTTTCGATCAATATCTTCCACACGATTGTATAAAAAGTAGACCTGACCGCCGCGTGCCAACTCCCTTTCTATTGCTTCTCGCACAAGGGCACCATTATATTCAACCACGTATGTTTGAACAGGGAAACGATTTTCTGGCGGCGTCTCAATGACTGATAAATCCCTCACCCCTAGCATTGACATGTGAAGCGTTCGAGGGATAGGTGTTGCAGTCAGTGTTAAGACATCAACATTTGATTTTAATTGTTTAACTTTCTCTTTATGTGTCACACCAAACCGCTGCTCTTCATCCACAATTAACAGTCCCAAGTCTTTATACGTCACATCTTTAGATAGAAGACGATGAGTGCCAATTACCATATCTACTGAACCATTGCCTAGCCCTTTAATCGTCTCGTTCATTTCTTTTCGAGTTCTAAATCTACTTAAAAGACCAATGTTGATCGGAAAATCTTGATATCTCTCACGAACTGTTTCGTAATGTTGTTGGGCTAAAATTGTTGTCGGAACTAGTAATGCAACCTGCTTTCCATCTGCAATTGCTTTAAATGCAGCCCGTATTGCGACTTCTGTTTTTCCATACCCTACGTCTCCACATAGTAAGCGGTCCATTGGGCGCAAACGTTCCATATCTTGTTTAATCTCATGAATTGAACGGATTTGATCTTCTGTTTCGTGATATGGAAATGCAGCTTCAAACTCTCGTTGCATTTCTCCATCAGGTGAGAATTCGTACCCTTCACTCGCTTCACGTTCTGCATACAATTTTATTAAATCATCAGCAATGTCTTGAACAGAAGATTCCACTTTTTTCTTAACCTTGCGCCAATCAGTGCCACCTAATTTGTAGATTTTTGGCTCTTTCCCTTCAGAACCAACGTACTTCTGAACTTGATCAATTTGCTCCACTGGAACATATAACTGATCACTACCTTGATACCTGATATTTACATAATCTTTGTGAATTCCATTAATTTCTAATGTCTCAATACCTAAATATTTACCGATACCATGGTTGATATGAACGACATAATCACCAATCTGTAGCTCTGAGTAACTTTTAAGACGCTCTGCATTTGAGAGCTTTTGTTTCCGGACCTGTTTCTTGACTCTCTTTTTGAACAGCTCTTCTTCGGTAATAATTGCCAATCTCTGCATCGGTAATTCAAAGCCTGTTTGTAGTTCACCTTCGATAATTGAAATCTTTCCACTCTTCAGTGGTACCCCATCAGGTAAGATTATGGCTTCAATTTCATAATCCTCTAACACACTTTCTAGCTTTTTCAAACGCTCTTTTGTTCCACCTAGGAATGCCACAGCATAATTGGATTTCTTCCAGCGCTCAAGTTCATTTTTCAAGACATTCATCTGACCATGAAAGTTCTGCATTTGCTTACATGATGTATTTAAAATGTTTTGTGGACTCGTATGTGGCACGTGTCTTAAAAATAATGATAAATAAACCAGATGGTGTCCAGACTGCGTGATCGTCTCTACATATGGATGAGAAATTTGGACATCATGAGGAATTTTTCCTTCTTCAAGTAATCCTGTATACCATTCTGCCTCTTCCTTCTCTAGCTGGTCATACATTTCATGAATTCTACTCACTTCATCTAAAAGAAGGATTGATTCATCTTGGAAATAATCTAGTAAACTAGCAGGACTTTCATAGAATAAAGAAAGGTATTTAAACATTTCTTGATTAATTTGACCCGTTTTTAGACGTTCAATATCATGCTGAATGTTTTCCATCAAAAGCTCTTTTTGTGTTTCATTTTTGATTTTTTTTAAGCTTTTGGATAATTTAGTATTTAATTCATTTATACAGCGAATAACAGCATGTTCTGGTAATATTACTTCCTTAGCTGGACCAATTGATACCTTTTCAATCATTTTAATGGAGCGTTGATCTTCAATATTAAAAGATCGAATTGAATCAACCTCTGTATCAAATAATTCAATTCGAATTGCGTGCTCCTCTGTAAGGGGATAGATGTCAATAATCCCACCACGCACACTAAATTCACCTGGTGACCTGACCATGTCTGTTCGTTCATATCCAATCTCTACAAGGCGATGGATATACATATCGAGCTCAATATCTTGTCCCAATTCAATTGTAAATTGGTTGTTTTCCCAACTGCTTTTTGGCGGTAAAAGCCTTCGAAGTGCTGCGACAGGAGCTACAACCACTGCCGTTTTTCCTGTTGTAAGCTTGTTTAGAACATCGATTCTTTGTGCCATTAATTCTGGACTCGCTATCGCTATTTCAGATGCAATTAAGTCATTAACAGGGTAAAGATAAACACTGTCACCAAGAAGGTTTAGCATATCCTCATAAATTTTTTGTGCTTGAAAAAGATTATGTGTCACAATTAACACCGGTTTATTTGTTTCTTTAAAAAGAGACGAGGTAAAAACGGTTCTTGCTGAGCCAGATAAACCTGACACTAACTGTTCTTTTAACCCTTCTTCAATTCCAGAGACAATTGTTTTGAAATCATCATTTTCATAAAAATACTTTTGTAAACCTTGCAAGCCGAGCCCCCCTTTCTCCATAACCTAATTAAATTTCCTCATATCAAAACAGAAAAATGCTTTGGGGATGTCTCCCAAAGCGTTTTACTGTATTAGATTCTGTACTTGATGAAGATCAGGATTACGATCGAGCGCTTCCTGACAATCTTCACAAATCGTTTTTACATGAATATCACCGTTTTGTTCATACGAAATCATTTCTTGTCGTTCATGATTAGAAAGCTGATTAAATCCCAATTGCTCACTGTAAACGGAGATATTATCAAGGCTTCCAACTTTAACACTACAGTGCCGACAAAAATAGTGAAGAGCCATTATTTGCCTCCTAAGAAAGGTTTTTATTGTTAGTATGAACCTTTCTTAATAGCGCTATACATGCTCACTTATTCTGCTAGGTTAATTAAATTCATTCATCACTTGTATAAAAGGTGAACTAATCCACTTCTCACAAGCGTTAGAAGACTGTTCAATCGCCTTCTTTATATGGATTAGTTCATCATCACCAAAGCGGCCTAATACGTAATCAGGTACCTTCATACCATTAGTAGGACGATCGATTCCCACTCTTACTCGGTTAAACCCCGGCGTACCAAGATGCTGAATCATTGACTTAATGCCATTATGCCCGCCTGCACTGCCTTTTTCTCGTAAACGAATTTTTCCAGTAGGCAAGTCAAGGTCATCATAAATAACAGCAATATCATGATTTTCAATTTCGTAATAATCCATTAATGGACGTATGCATTCACCAGATAAATTCATGTATGTAAGTGGTTTTAATAATATGACTTTCTCTCCTGATATATGCCCCATCCCATACAAACCGTTAAATTTGGTTCGATCAAGCGGGATGTTAAGACTTTTAGAGAGTTGATCGATAATGATGAATCCGATATTATGTCTCGTGGATTCATACTGCTTTCCGGGATTACCTAAACCAATGATGAGTTTCAAAAGAAACCCTCCTCAGCAAATCAATTTTTATTGTTTCAACATTGTCTATTACTATGTAATCATAACATATAACAAAAGAGACTGACTTAAAAAAGTGTCAGTCTCTATAGTCACTATTTAATTCTTAGTTTTCTCTTCCCTCTTCTTTATCCGGTTGACCTGGCTCTTGTTCTTCACCACTATCAATTTCCTCTTCCTGTTTAGGAGGGAGAACTGAAGCAATCACTTGATCTTCATCTTGAGTAAACTTATACGAACCACTTGCTTTAACATCTTTAATTGTAAGTGTGTCATTTACTCCTAGATTTGTGATATCTACTTCAATTGATTGTGGAATATCGCCAGGTTTAGTAGAAATGGAAAGTACATGTAATGGTTGTTGTAATACGCCACCATCTTTTACCCCTGGTGCATCTCCAACGAGGTGAACTGGGACTTCCACTTCAATCTCTGCTTGCATGTCCACGACATGAAAATCCACATGAACAATTTGATTTTTGAGAGGATCTTTTTGCATGTCATAGAGCATGACAGAATGTGTTGATTCTCCAACCTTTAATTGAAGTATCGTATTACGACCCTCATCTCGTAATGTTTTCAATAGCTCTATGTTATCAACTGAAACAGGCTGACTCTCAATCTTCTTCCCGTAAATAATAGCAGGTATCTGGCCTTTTTCACGAACTAATCTATTTGAAGAGCTTTTAAAACTTTTTCTTTCATTTGCTTGTAATGTTGTCATTTGTAACACCTTCCTAACGTTTATTTAGTCATATTTACTAGTTTCCCTAAACATGGTGAATCTAAACGTTATTAAAATAAAAAGGATACATATCAACACTTTTAGCATTAATTACTCCAAGAAAAGGATTGTCGAAATCAATCGAACAAAGTACTTACAGATTGCTTTTCATGAACACGGATTATCGCTTCACCTATTAATGGTGCGACAGAAAGTTCAATTAGTTTATCTATTTTCTTGTCTTCACTAATTGCAATTGAGTTCGTGACAACTAGTTCTTTTATTTTAGAATTTTGAATACGTTCAATTGCTGGGCCTGATAAAACTGGATGTGTACAGCATGCATACACTTCTAACGCACCGTTTTCTACTAAAGCATTTGCGGCTAAAGTGATGGTGCCAGCTGTATCAATGATATCATCAATTAAAATGGCAGTTTTCCCTTCAACGTTCCCGACAATATTCATCACTTCTACCACATTTGGCTTGGGACGACGTTTGTCAATAATCGCTATCGGAGCTTTCAATTTGTCTGCAAGTTTTCGAGCACGTGTTACCCCTCCGTGATCTGGGGAAACAATGACAATATCCTTCAGATTCTTCTTTTGGAAGTAATCACCAAGAATCGGCACTCCCATTAAGTGATCAATCGGGATATCAAAGAATCCTTGAATTTGTGGTGCATGTAAGTCAAGATTAATCACGCGTGTAGAACCTGCTGTTTCTAAGAGATTTGCAACAAGTTTTGCTGTAATTGGTTCACGTGCTCTCGCCTTGCGATCTTGTCTAGCATATCCGTAGTATGGCATAACGATATTAATCGTTTTTGCAGATGCTCTTTTCAAGGCATCAATCATGATCAATAACTCCATAAGATGTTCATTCACTGGACCACTTGTTGATTGGATAACGTAAACGTCACAACCACGGATACTTTCTTCAATATTTATTTGAATTTCCCCGTCGCTAAAGCGTGTTACTGAACTTTTCCCAAGATCAACACCCACAACATCTGCAATTTCTTGCGCCAATGCCACATTAGAATTTAGCGTAAATATTTTTAAATCTGAATCTTGATAGCGATTAGACATAGTAAAAGGAAAACCTCCATTAGGATTATTTGTTCATTTTAAGGCGATCAGTGTAATTCTCTTTGTTCACTTGTCTAGCACGAGCAATAGATAGTGCTTTTGCAGGAACATCCTCTGTAACTGTAGAGCCAGCAGCTACATAAGCTCCTTTTCCAACAGTCACGGGTGCAACCAGGTTAGAATTACAGCCAATGAATGCGCCATCTTCAATTTTAGTTAAGTATTTGTTTTTACCGTCGTAATTTACTGTAATTGAACCACAGCCAAGATTTACATTTTCACCAACTTCAGCATCTCCAACATAGCTTAAGTGAGAAGCTTTGCTGCCTTTACCCATGGAAGTTTTTTTGATTTCGACAAAATTACCAATTTTCACTTCGTCTTTAATTATAGAAGAAGGTCGTATGTGTGCGAACGGCCCAACTGAAACTTCATTGCCTATCTCACTATCATGTGCAACAGAATATCGAATCGTTGTTCCATTTTCGACTGTGCAATTTTTTATTTCCGTATTTGGTCCTATGATGCAGTTTTCACCGATAACTGTTTTACCTATAATTATTGATCCTGGATAGATCACGGTATCTCTGCCAATTACCGCGTCGTCGGAAATATACGTCTGCTCCGGATCAATTAAACTTACACCGTTTCTCATATGAATTTCGTTAATGCGTTGTTTCATCAATTTTTCAGCCCGAGAAAGAGCAACTCTGTCATTAACACCTAATGTTTCTTCAAACGTCGACGTTTGAAACGCTGAAACGACTTTGCCTTCACTTTTCATGATCTCCACAACATCAGGAAGATAGTATTCACCTTGAACATTATCATTTGAAACATTTGATAACGCTTTAAATAATTCTTGATTATCAAAGCAATAAGTTCCTGTGTTAATTTCAGTTAAACGGAGCTCTTCTGTACTTGCATCCTTATGTTCGACAATTCTTTCCACGGAACCCTCAGTGTTTCGGACAATTCGGCCATATCCTGTTGGTTCCTCAGCGTTGGCAGTCAGGATCGTTGCGATAGCTTCTGTGTTTTTGTGATGGTTTAATAAGGATGCCATCGTCTCAGAAGTAATTAAAGGTGTGTCTCCGCAAATCACAATCGTTGTTCCCTCTTTGCTTTCAAGGAATGATGCTGCCTGCATAACAGCATGCGCAGTACCAAGTTGTTCACTCTGCAAAGCATATTCACTGTTTTCCCCAAGCTGTGCTTGTACTTTTTCCGCTCCATGTCCTACAACGGTCACAATTGTATCAAGATCTAGTTTTGTGACTTGATCCATTACATGCTGTACCATTGGCTTTCCACAAACAGGATGTAGCACTTTATATAATGAAGATCTCATTCTTGTGCCTTGGCCTGCAGCTAAAATCACTGCGTAACGTTTATCCATATAAAAGCCTCCAATATGATATGTGTTCATGAAAAATAAAAAAAGTGAGAAGTTATGTTTCAAATATATGTTGAATTATTCTTTCAAAAAAGGTCACTATAACCGAAAATAAAACCTCTTTTCGCCTACTTATCCATAAAAAATATATCTTAAAATGCACTCTTTTTCAAGGAAACAAGCAAAACTACATGAAATTGCTAAATTTGATTTGGTGATAACTAGCACGTTTCGAATAAAGTAATCGGGAAATTTTATATTTAAAGACTGATAAAACGAGGTTAATGTTTAATTAGGTAAGGCATGGGGTAAACGGAACAACTGGAGTTTGAACAAAGAGTAGTGATGGATGGGTATGATGTTTATTGACCAAAAAAAAGAAAAGGACATATTGTCCTCCCCATTTTATTTTAAGAAGCCCCAGCTTCTTCGAATTCGACTTCTAACTCACCTAAACGATGATACTCAGCTAATACAGCATCTTGAATTTTTCCACGTGTACCTGAATTAATAGGGTGTGCAATATCGCGGAACTCTCCATCAGGAGTTCGCTTACTCGGCATCGCAACAAATAGACCATTATTGCCATCAATCACACGAATATCATGTACTACAAACTCATGATCCAATGTAATTGAAGCGATTGCTCTCATGCGGCCTTCGGTGTTTACGCGGCGTAATCTTACGTCTGTAACTTCCATTCTATGTTCACCACCTTTTCCCTATATGAAAAACATTAGTTACTAAATTCAACAGAATTTTCTTAATTCCTGCAAGTCTCTAAAAATATTTTTAAAATATTATGTCAATTAGTTGACCGTGATTTTAATAAAATCTAAAATAAAAAAAGCGAAAGCGCCTTGGTCAGCCTCAGGCATAGCATAAGGCGATTCTAAATAGAAGGTGTTCTTTTTGCCTTCAATTTAGAATTGACTTATGACCTCGAGGCAGTTACAACCGCGACGTCCTGTCGCTGTAACGCACTAGAACGTCCTGTGCGTCGGAACTGGATGCAAAAACGCATCCTGAGTCTGAAATTATATAAATTCTGGTATAAAAAAGGCCAATTAGCATGTTGGATGCTAATTGGCCTTTTTAAGAGACTTATCTATTTAACAAGAGCTATTACTTCAATTTCTACAGCTACGTCTTTTGGAAGACGGGCTACTTCGACACAAGACCTGGCAGGCTTATGTTCACTAAAATAATGACCATACACCTCATTAAATGAACCAAAATCATTCATATCCTTTAAAAAAACCGTTGCTTTAATGACGGTTTCAAGGGAAGCACCCGCTTCAGCAAGTACAGCTTTTAGATTAGAAAAAACTTGATGTGTTTGAACCTTGATATCACCAGTAACCAGGTCACCTTCACTCGTTAATGGTATTTGACCCGAACTATAAAATAGATTGTTTGCAATGACCCCTTGAGAATACGGACCCATTGCAGCTGGTGCAGCATTTGTTTGTACCGTTTTCACTATACTCACGCCCCTGTCATTTATAAAAGTTAAAGTATGTTCCCTCTTTTACATGAATCTGGCGTTCTCTTACGTCAACATCTGTAAGCTTTAAAAGTGAGATATATTCATCCACTAATCTCTCTTCTACTCCTTCAGATTCAACAAGGACACCAATGCCGGCTACATTTGCACGGAACTCTTCTAGTAAGCTAATCATTCCATTAATTGTACCGCCAGCTTTCATGAAATCATCGATTATTAAAACATTTGATCCCTCACGTAAGCTTCTTTTCGCTAAAAGCATCGTTTGAATACGTTTTGAAGATCCAGACACATAGTTAATACTTACCGTTGAACCTTCAGTTACTTTACTATCTTTCCTTACAATTACGACCGGAACATCTAATTGACTTGCTACTGCATAGGCAAGTGGAATGCCCTTTGTAGCCACAGTCATGACAACATCTATTTTTCTTTCTGCAAAAACGGATGCAAATAAACGTCCAATATGATTTACGGTGCCAGGATTACCAAGTATATCTGTTAGATATAAGTATCCACCTGGAAGAAGTCTTTCAGGCTTGGCCATTTGTTCACAAAGCTCTTCGACAAATTCTTTCGCTTCACTAATGCTAACTTTAGGAATAAACTTAACGCCACCTGCAGCACCCGGTACAGTTAGCAATGTACCTATTCCATGCTGTTCAAAGGTATGTTTAATAATCGTTAAATCCTCACTGATAGAGGATTTAGCTGACTTATATTTTTCAGCAAAAACTGTTAAAGGAACAAGTGCATGTGGGTGATGAAGCATATAGTTAGTCATATCAACTAGTCGACCACTTCGACGAAATTTCATAGAATTACCCCCAAAAACCGAATATTATTATAGTAAATATAACTTAATATCCGTCTTTAATCAAGGATGTTTCGTTCTCCTAACATACGCACGGCAAAGACTTGATCACAGAACCCTCTCAACCCGTTATAAACTCTATGCAATTTCGATTCATATTGTACAAGCCCAAATACTGTGGGGCCACTTCCACTCATTAGTACAGCATCCGCACCAAATCGTTTCATTTGATCTTTGATATTAGCCACTTCTGGGTACATTCGCAATGTTACATTCTCCAATACGTTTCCAAGTAAGTGACAAATCGTTTCATACTCTTTTAGCTGAATCGCTTGAATCATACCATTTACATCTGGGTGTTCAATTGTCTTTAAGTCTAAATTCCGATAAACGTCAGCTGTTGAAACTCCAATTGTCGGCTTAGCTAGCACAACCCAGCAGTGTGGTGGGGGGTCAATATGTTGAATGACTTCTCCGCGGCCAGTTGCTAACGCAGTTCCTCCATACACACAAAACGATACATCTGAACCAATTTCTGCACCGAGCTCAGCAAGTTCGTCCAAACTTAGTCCTAACTTCCATAATCGATTTAACCCTCTTAACGTAGCAGCTGCATCACTACTTCCACCCGCTAGTCCTGCTGCAACTGGAATCGTTTTCGTTATTGAAATTGAAACTCCCCTTTTAATTTCATAGCGATCTTTAAGTAACCTTGCAGCTTGATATGCTAAGTTTCTATGATCATCTGGAACAAATCGATTATGAGAAATAATACGTATCTGCTCATTTGGTAAGTCTATAAGTTCAACACGATCAGCTAAGTCGATTGTTGTCATAATCATTTTCACTTCATGATACCCATCATACCGTTTATGAAGTACATCTAATGATAAATTAATTTTTGCTGGCGCTTTTTCTAAAATGCGCATCCCTTCACCTACTTTAACGAACTGAAATTTTATCCACATTGTACCACAAAAGCAGGTAGAATATTGCCTTTTTCGACAATCATTAACGAGCTCCTTAGACCTTGTACCCATAGCTACAGTTGTCGGAAACGGAACTCTTAAGTATTATCTTAACTGCTCTAAACTAGATATAAAGTGCTATCCGGAGCACGAGAAGAATTTTGTATATGTAGGTATGGAACTAATTTATGTATTATTAAACTTTACTTTAAATAAAGCCGAAGCATAAATGCTTCGGCAGCCGCTTACTATTCAGAAGTCATTCTTTCTTTGGGCAAGCTGTGACTCAGCAATTTCAATTGCACGTTTAACCATATTCCCTGCATCTCGGGATCGAATTGCTCCCCAGCCTTCGCTTTTGACCGTATTATAAAACCCTAAGTCTTTTGCTAGCTCATACTTAAAGTCTTCCGACATAATGCCACGACGTCTACTCATCCAAGGCACTTCCCTTCAGAAAAGAAAATGTAAGCACATTAACTAAATGTGAAAGGTAGCGGCTAGTAATAGTATTTGAATTTATGTTTTTTTTATTAGTGGAAAAATGTATAAATAAAAAAGCAGCAAACAATTATGTCTACTGCCCACTAACTGCAACTGAACCTGATGTACCCTCAAAGAATGTTAATTGCACTGTTTCAGTTAATACATCTGCATAACTGTAAGATACACGTTCAAATGAATTTTCGTCTTGATCTAGCTCAATTACAAATACAGATGGATAGGTTTCTGCAAGTACTCCAGAACGCTCTATAGTTTTTCTGCGACCACCATTAGCTTTTAGCGTAAGTCGTCTGCCTAGATTTGAATCAAGGGATCTTTTAATATCCGTCAGAGTTTTTCCCATTGTATCCACCTCACTATTTTAAGTATACAACTTTTGCCTATGTAAGTCAAATAAAATTTAAATTATAACAATGTTAATTCTGTATTGTCAACATATTATTTTCAACAAAATTCCCACTCTGTCTAAAATTAGTTTAAACCAACTGAAGCCCTTTTATGTATAAAGAGGAATATTTTTTCAGTTTTGACTCACAATCGTTCATCTTTTCATAAGAAAAGAGCCACTTATTTACTTATAAGCGGCTCTTTTTCATTGATTTTCGTACTTTCGATAAGGCATTCCGGTTCTTAAAACCCCTCTAGTATCTACCCCGCCTAAACCCTTTTCACGGGTTAATGTGTTCCTTAAAACATCCCAGACGTTAATTTTTTCGACAAATGGTGTAAAACTAATCTTTGAAACAATATAGACTGGATCTAGCGCATGAATATTGACTCGAGAAGGAGAGCTTGCAAAATTTGCTCCTACGCGAATTAGCGATTCAAAGTGTGACTGACAAGCGCCAGCAAAAATAACCAGTTGATCTAAATGTGGCACCTTACGTCTAGCATTGCGTACAGTCTGGACAAAATGTTTTGAATGACGATATGCATTTAAATCGTTCATATCCCCTTTATGCTTCGAATACGCATCATGACCAGTTATTACAAGGATATCTGGACGATATTTATCAATAAGATCAACTATTTTATCAGGCATTTCCTTTTCTAATACATGTATTCCCGTTACAGGTACACCAATCTTCTCGTACAAAGTAAGGCATTTTTGTAAATATGTCGGATCTCCATCTAAATGTAATACTCTTCCAGGAATATGAAAGTACTCTTCATTATGGTTATAACTTGATGTTGCATAGTACTCTTGCTTTTCCCTCAATAGTTGGTAATCTTGTCGAAGTAGGTAATAAGATTGTTCAATTTTTTCTTGTTCCTCTTGTTTTCTCTGATTTCGTTCTTCTTCATCTACAACCAATAAATCGTTGCACAATGAATCTGCAATTAATCTGACCTCATCACCATATAAAATCGCAACTTCTTCACCAGACTCTGTTATTTTCATATCAATTACGCGAAATAAAAGATCGAGTTGATACGATTTTCTTGCAACAATGTCGCCAATTTTCACCTGCATTTTCTTCACTCCAATGAATGTTTCAAAAGAAAGAAAAAGTATCCTTCTCTAGCCTATGTAGGTTTATGTAATTGGTGATTATTACAAAAGTGGAAACCCTTGATCAGCCCCTACAAGCATAACGCGCTCATGAATAGAGGGTGTTCTTTGCCTTCAATTTATGAGTGACTTATGACCTCGAGGGGCTAGTCGCTGCAAATGAATTCATAAACGTAAAAAAACCACGGCTATCAAAGCGGTGGTCTACTTCTTACAGATTTAGCACTTAAAATTCACTTTTCCTTTAACGCTGAGTCTAATGCGTCACTGAGCTTTGCAAATTCTTCTATAGATAGGGCTTCCCCTCTTCTTCTGCCGTCAATTCCAACCTCTTCTAATGTTTTCTCTACTAAAGGCTTTAATTCTTTTCCATTTGGAATGAAATGAATTAAATTATTAAGCAAAGTTTTTCTCCTTTGTGCAAAGCTTGCTCTTACAAGTTGAAAGAAGTACGCTTCGTTTTGAACAGCTACGGTTGGCTCATCCCTTACTAGTAATCGAATAATAGCCGAGTCTACGTTTGGTTGAGGAACGAAAACCGTTTTAGGGACTGTCATAACTGTTTTCGCCTCAGTATAATACTGAATAGCTATTGAAAGAGACCCATATTGCTTCGTAGAGGGTTTTGCTGCAATCCGATCAGCTACCTCTTTTTGAAGCATCACGACTATCCCTCGTAAAGGAAGCTTTTCTTCTAAAAGCTTCATAATAATCGGCGTGGTCACATAATAAGGTAAATTAGCGACAACCATTATTTCTTCACAGTCTGATAAATAATCACTCACCGCTTGTTTCAAATCCGCTTCTAAGACGTCTTGATGCACTACAGTTACATTCGGATATGGGCTCATTGTTTCTTTTAAGATCGGCAATAGTCGCTTATCGATTTCAAAGGCTACAACTTTTTTTGCCCGTCTTGCCAATTGTTCAGTTAACGCGCCTATACCAGGTCCAATTTCAATGACACCTGTCTTTTCTGTGACCTCCGCATGGTCTACAATACGAGTTAATACATTTGGTTCAATAAGAAAATTTTGACCAAGACTTTTTTTAAATGAAAAGCCATACTTCTCAAGAATAGCTTTTGTTCGTATAGGTGTTGCAATATCTTTAATCATGTTTGTGCTCCTCCTGCAAAATAACATCTAGAGCATGAAAAAACTGCTCTCTCTCGATTTGAAACATTTGCAATCGCTTTTGAAGCTGTTTTCCATTTGTGTAGCCTATTTTTAACAGTGTGCCTAATTTCTCTCTTCTCGATTTCGCATGTGAACCTCCAACTAAACCTGCTCTCACAAGGTCGTCGAAAAAAATTTGAGAAGGCTGCTCATCCATAACTTCCTTAACAGCCTCAAGTGCTTGCTGTATGGACATTATCGAAGCATGCTCAACCCCAATTCCTTTCCCTCTCTTAGGTCTAGCTTCATTCTTTGCTAAAAAGGCATGTTTACAACCCTCTACTTGTTCTGTAATTGTCTTTCTAATCTTCTCACCAGGAAAATCTGGGTCAGTAAAAATGATGACACCTCTTGTTTGTTGTGCAAGTCGAATTTGCTCAATAACAGCTTGTCCTATTGCCGAGCCATTTGTTTCAATTGTATCTGCATCTACAGCTCGTTTAATGGCAGTTGTATCATCTCTACCTTCAACAACAATAATTTCTTTTATTTTCATTTTTTCCTCCAAATGATGAAACTTTTCATTATACTCAAACGTCTAATGTATATCGTATGAAAACCGAGTCAATAATTAGTAATAGCTGAATGAAGATACTAATTTATAAAGTAGTGTTCATTATAAATTAATCAACAACAAAAAAACAGAGGGTGGTCATCCCTCTGCCAAATATTAATCTAAAATTTTAATTTTGACTTGTTTACGACCCCATCTATATGCCGCTGATTTGTCAGAGAAAAACACATCAATCTTATTTCCTTTAATTGCCGATCCAGTATCTGATGCTACGGCATAACCGTATCCCTCAACAAACACTTTCGTCCCTAAAGGTATGATGCTTGGATCAACAGCAATTACTTTCGCATTTGGGTTTGACCTTAAGTTTACTCCAGTAGCAGTGGTACCTGAACAACCATTACAATGTGCTGTGTAAGCCGTTGAGCTAACATAAAACTCTTTTGAAACTGAATCGTTTCCACGTGAAACAGTTGTGCTTGCTTGTTGCACATTTTTTGTACCCAAAGCAACCACGCGATTCTTGCTATCTTTTTTCTTCTCAGTTTTAATTAATTTCCTCGATACTTCTTTACCGTTCTCAAGAACTACTTCAAAATGCTTTTCTTGTTTACCTTCTTCGCCGGACTCTAAGACTTCCTGTTTGCCCTTTTCAATGTTGCTATCTTTTTTTGTCTCAACATTAAAAGCAATTGGTTCTTCCACTACATCGGTGACTTTTTCTACGCGTGTAACTGTTACTACATCTTTTGCATTTAACTTATCAGTTAACGCTGGTTCAATTTTATCCAGGTCGTTTAGCTTTACGTCTTGCTCTTTCAAAAAGTCAGCGACAGTAGTCGAAGTAGTCCAAACTTGTTGTTTCTTTTCACCAACATTTAACGTTAATTGAAATGCTTTATCTATGTTTAGAGTTAAGCCTTCTTCAATTTTGGTGCTCAGAGTTGGTTCAACTTTGTCATGCTCGTTTACGCCTATTTTCTCTAGCTTTAACAATTCTTCTACGGTTTTCGCTGTAGTCCAGATTGTCCTTCGTTCATTGTTAACTGTAAGGTTTACTGGCTTGGAAGCTTCATAGACAATCTCCATATTGCCTTTGATCTTTGCATCAACTGCTGGAGAAAGCTTATCTTCTTCCCTAAGTTCTATGTCGTGATCTGCCAGTACTTCACTTACAGTATCCGCATGCGTTCGTATCTCTTGCTTTTTGCCATTTAAAGATACGCTTACAGAATCCTTCGTCACTTCATATGTACCATATGCAGTTCCAGACCCTAAAACTAGTAAACTAGCAGCGGATAGAACAATCTTATTTTTCCTAACCTTTTCGGAAAACAGCTTTTTCATGTTTTTAAATAAGATGAAAAACGCCTCCTTCTCCTCCGTGGATTATATAGAGTATCTTTCCGCCTGTCAACCTTCACCCTGTTGTCTCATTTTTCCGGGTAATCCCTATTATGCAAAATATTTAAACAAAAGTGAAGGAAGAATTGTCGACAAAGTTATCCTATGAAGGAAGTAAAACAAGTAGAACACCTTTCCATTTTAACTACTAAGGACAAGCTCTTTCAAAAAGCGACAGGATGCTTTAGCGAGAAATGCCGAATAATTTATGTGCATTGTCGGAAGTTATTTGAGCAATTTCGTCAAAGGTGACTCCTTTTAACTCTGCAAGTTGTTCTGCAACATATTTAACATAGCTTGGTTCGTTTCGTTTACCTCTAAATGGGTGTGGAGTTAGATAAGGACAATCAGTCTCAATTAATAAGCGATCCATTGGAATTTCCATGGCTACTTCTTTTGGTTTTTTTGCATTTTTAAACGTCACAGGTCCACCAAAGGAAATGTAAAAGTTCATTTTCATACATTGCTCGGCTACTTCTAGACTACCAGTAAAACAATGCATAATTCCTCCAACCTCACTCGCTCCTTCTTCTGCTAAGATCTCTACAACATCAGCAGTTGCATCACGATTATGTATAATGATGGGAAGTTTTAGCTCCTTGGCTAAAGCAATTTGTTTGCGAAAAACTTCTTGCTGAACTTCTTTTGGTGACTTGTCCCAATAATAATCAAGTCCCATTTCACCAACAGCGACAACCTTAGGATGCGATGCTAATTCTTTTATCCATGCTAGGTCTTCATCAGTCATGTCAATTGCATCAACAGGATGCCAGCCAATAGCTGCATAAATAAATGAGTATTCTTCTATTAAATCCATTGCACGCTCAATGGTTTCCCGATCAAAACCGACGACAACAATTTTCGAAACACCTTCATGTTGTGCTCTTAAGATAACCTCTTGTAAATCATCTTCGTATTGTAACGCATTTAAATGTGCATGTGTGTCAAAAAGCATATTAGTACCCCTTTCCTGATGTTAAACATCTAATTTCCTGCTTACAAGTTTAGGCGTTCTTCGACATAAAAAAAAGAGGTGTTCGCCAAAATGTTACACGTGGAACACCTCTCATTATATGTGTTATTTCACTTTTGATCCATTTGGAAGGTTTGAATCGACAGTGGCAATCGACAATTCCCCATCATTTTCTCCTGCTAATATCATTCCTTGAGAAAGTTCTCCTCGAAGTAATACCGGTTTTAGATTCGTTACACAGATAACCTTCTTGCCGACCAGTTCTTCAGGTTTATAAAACTTAGCAATACCTGATACAACTTGTCTTTTTTCATAGCCAAGATCTAGTTGGATTTTAAGAAGACGATCTGCCTTTTTCACCGGTTCTGCTTGAAGTACTTCTGCGACTCTTAATTCGACTTTCATGAAATCATCTATTGTAATTTCATTTTCAACTTCTTCCATTTTTGAATCCGCTTTTTCTTCTGGTTTTTGGACTGTTCCTTGCATTTGCTGTTTGATATATTGAACTTCTTCCTCAACATCTAGACGCGGAAAAATTGGATTTTCTTTTTTAACCTTAGCATCAACTAACTGACCAAAGTTTGTAATACTGTTCCACCCTTTTAATTCAGGTAATTCAACACCTAGTTGAGTAAAGATTTTTTCAGGTGTTTTTGTTAAAAATGGCTTTAATAATACAGCTGTGATTCGTAGCGATTCAGCTAGATGTGTCATCACGGATGCTAATTGAACTCTATTCTCTTCGTCCTTTGCTAATACCCATGGTTGTGTTTCATCAATGTATTTGTTAGTTCTGCTAATAAACTGCCATAGTGATGAAAGCGCGACTGAAAATTCCATTCTATCCATTGCTTCCTCGTACTTATTGACAGTTCCTTGGTAAAACTCTACTAAAGAAGAATCAAACTCTTGCTTCGATCCATCATAATTAGGAATATTTCCATCAAAGTATTTTTCAACCATTGCAATTGTTCGATTCAGTAAATTCCCTAAATCATTGGCTAAATCATAGTTTACACGGTCAACAAAGCCCTCTGGTGTAAAAACACCATCTGATCCAAATGGAACTTCACGCAATAAATAATAGCGGAGTGCATCTAACCCATAGCGATCGATAAGTGTGACCGGGTCGACTGCATTGCCCTTCGATTTCGACATTTTCCCATCCTTCATAAGCAGCCAGCCGTGTGCAAATACTTTCTTAGGCAATGGAAGGTCTAAAGCCATTAGCATGATCGGCCAGTAGATTGTGTGAAAGCGAACAATTTCCTTACTCATTAAATGAATGTCAGCAGGCCAATACGTTTTATATTTTGAATCGCTGTCTGTACCGTATCCTAATGCAGATATATAGTTAGAAAGAGCATCAATCCAAACATAAACAACATGTTTTGGGTCTCCAGGTACTTTTACTCCCCAATCAAATGTTGTTCTTGAAACAGCTAAATCTTCTAATCCTGGTTTCAGGAAATTGTTAATCATTTCATTTTTGCGAGATTCAGGCTGAATGAATTCTGGATTTTCTTCATAATAAGCTAATAGTCGATCGACATACTTGCCCATTCTAAAAAAGTAAGATTCTTCTTTAACCAATTCAACTGGGTGGCCACTATCTGGACTTTTTCCTCCAACCACTTTTCCATCCTCTTTGATGGGGTCATCCAATTGATGCTCAGTATAATAGGTTTCATCTTGAACGGAATACCAACCCTCATACTGATCTAAATAAATATCCCCTTGAGCAACAAGCTGAGCGAAGATCTTTTCTACAACTATTTTGTGCCGATCTTCTGTTGTTCGAATAAAATCATCGTAGGAAATGTCCATCTTCTTCCAAAGATCTTGGATACCAGATACAATATCATCTACATACTTTTGAGGACTTACTCCAATTTCCTCAGCTTTTCTTTGGATTTTTTGACCATGCTCATCTGTTCCCGTTAGATACATCACATTATATCCACGCATACGCTTGTACCTAGCCATTGCATCACCTGCTACGGTTGTGTATGCATGACCTATATGTAATTTTCCACTTGGATAATAAATTGGCGTTGTAATATAAAATGACTGTTGTTTATTCTCCATTTTGAAGCCTCCCTTTATATGAGTGTCAATTGTTCGTAAGGATTGCATTTTCTTAAATAATAAGAAAAGCGCAAGGCGCCCGCTTATCGGCGACAAGCATAGGACGAGCCGGCTGGAAGGTTGTTCTTTAACCTTCTGAACGGATTGGCTTAGACCATAGAGCCGATGGCGCCTGGAGCTAGACACAAAAACTAAGTACAAAAAACTTATACTTTCTTATCTTTTAAAAAAAGCGCGGGGCGCCTTGTTCAGACTTAGGCATAGCATAAGACGATTCTAGGGTAGAAGGAGTTCTTTGCCTTCAATTTAGAATTGACTTATGACCTCGAGAGTCTAGGCGCTGGAGCTGGGTTCAGAAACGCAAACTGAATCCTAGAATTATACAAATTCTGATATTACAAAAAAGAAGCTCTCGCCCCTAAGGACGAGAGCGTTTTGGGTAGAGTAATTTAGTTGTCGCGTTTTTTTGTTTAATATGTATGTGTTTTTGCCATTTGGATATTCTTCTTTATAATACCATCTTAGCCTCTAATATCAAGGATTTATACATAGATTTTTTGTTCTCAGTTTTTAAAAAAAGCGCAAGCGCCTTGGTCAGCCTTAGGCATAGCATAAGGCGATTCTAGGGTAGAAGGCATTCTTTGCCTTCTATTTAGATTGACTTATGAACTCGAGGCAGTCAAGAACGCGACGTCAATCGCCATGACTGTACTAGCACGTCCTGTGCGTCGGGGCTAGGCGCTGGAGCTGGACTTGCGAAACGCAGACTTAGTATCAAATTTTATGCATCTTATATGTTAAAAAAGAAAAATGGAACGTTGACTCAAAAAGTTCACTATTCCCCCACTCAACTCAGTTAATAATGCGTTTTAATCCTTCATGAATAAGATGCTTAAATAACAGTCGGTTTTTGTCGAAATATCCTTGTGTTTTATCAATTTGAGTATGGGGCTATTTTACTTTTTTGTTATAAATACTATTTCTACAATAATAAAAAATTCCCACATTTGAGTTTATTTACCTTCCCTTAAGGGTAATGAATACTAAAGTAAAGGGATTTTAACACACAATTGAATTTCATTTCATTATTTACAAACTATTGTAAATAAAATCGTTGACGTTTATTGGAAACCCTGATATGCTATTGAAGTAAATAATTTTGTCGAATATTGACGAAGCATAGAAGAAAAACATAGAGAAATAGATCATTAGGAGGAGAAAGAATATGAAATCTACTGGTATTGTTCGTAAAGTTGATGAATTAGGACGCGTGGTAATTCCTATCGAGTTACGCCGTACATTAGGAATAGCAGAGAAAGATGCATTAGAAATTTACGTTGACGAAGATAAAATCATTTTAAAGAAATATAAAGCAAACATGACTTGCCAAGTGACTGGTGAAGTATCTGACCACAACCTTAACTTAGCTAATGGTAAATTGGTCCTTAGCCGTGAAGGTGCTGAACAAATCTTAGCAGAAATTCAAGGTCAATTAGTACAAAAGTAAGCCCAGTTAAGGGCTTTTTTTTATGCTCTTATCAGAATTTATATAAATTTTACCCTATAGCATGCGTTTCTCAATCCAGCTATTAAGCCCCAATAAGTCAAGGCGCTTTCGCTTTTTTTAGCATTATTCGATATGGTAAGCCTGATACACATCTCTCTTTGGTATATTCCGTTCGACTGCCACTTGCTTTATTGCTTCTTTCACTTTTGTTCCTTGGTTTACATAATGCGTTACATGCTCTTCTACCTTTAAATTGTGCCACCAAGCATCTTCTTCCACTTCCTCCTCAAGTGATCCCTCTAGTATGATACAAAATTCACCGCGTATTTCATTTTCTTCTGACCACAAAATAGCTTCTGAAATAGATCCACGTATAAACTCTTCAAATCTCTTCGTTAACTCTCTTGAAAGGCAGATTCGTCGATCACCAAGTTGTTCTAAAAGAATATGTAAGGTCTCTTTGATTCGATGTGGTGATTCATAAAAAATAATTGTCTCAGGTCTTTTGCTTAGTTTATCTAACTGCTTTCTTTTATCCTTTTTTTGTCTGTCCAAAAACCCGAAAAATAAAAAAGGTTGTGGCGTAATGCCCGATGCAATTAAAGCTGTTAATGCTGCATTAGCTCCTGGAAGTGGAATAACCTTTCCGCCAAGCGCTAGCACTTCCTTCACCAACTCGCTACCCGGATCTGATATTGTTGGCATTCCTGCATCACTTACTAGTGCGATGCTTTTTCCGTCGAGAATTAATTCTTTCACTTTAGATCCGCTCGTTAACTTATTATGTTCATGATAACTAAAGATCGACGTTTCTATTTGAAAATAATTGCACAGTTTCTTCGTTTGTCTTGTATCCTCAGCAGCAATTAAATCAACTTCTTGCATGATTTTAATCGCTCGATAGGTCATATCCTCTAAATTCCCAATAGGAGTAGGAACTAAGTATAAACTACCTAAGAGTGTATCTTCATTAAAACTTTTTTGACTAGCCACATTCTCCCTCCTTTTCTTTTTCAGCTGTTAGATAAATTTCTTTATTTTTTCGAGATAGTTTTTTGAAATAGCATTCCATCTTCAATGCTTCACTTTTTGTATGATAAGCTTTTGAGTAGAGCAGTTCTACGGGTTTCTTGGCTCTTGTATATTTTGCTCCCTTGCCCTCGTTATGCTTTTTAAGTCTCTGATCGACATTATTTGAATAACCTGCATAATAACTACCATCGTTACATTCTAGTACATAAAAGTAATGGTTTAATTGTTCCATATTATTTTTTATCACCATGACTCTCTGTGATCGGAGATCTCTCCTCTTTTTCACCATAAAGAATTTTCTTAACTTCGTCTGTGTATTCATTTGATTCATTATAAACAAATAATGGAGGAAGGATTTTAAGGTCAGGCTGTCCACCCTTTATCCCTTCAATTAGTAGGGTATTGGCCTCTTTCCCTTGTTTCGGGAATACAAATTGAATTCGTTTTGGTTCTACTCCGTATTTTCTCATAAGCTCTAAAATTTCAATTAACCTGCCTGGTCGATGAACAAGGGCTACTTTCCCACCTTGACGAACCAATTGGCTACATGCTTTAACAACATCCTCCAGTGTACAAAGAATCTCGTGTCTAGCGATGGCCAAATGTTCATTTAAGTTTATTTCATCCTGTTTAAGAGTCGAAAAATATGGAGGATTACATGTTACGACATCAAACTGTCCATGTCCTAATTGCTTTGGCATTTCTTTGAGGTCTCCATGAATAACTTCAAGCTGTTGCTCTAAATGATTGTACTTTACACTTCGCACAGCCATTTCAAAAAGACGTTCCTGTATTTCAACACCTATGATGTTTCCTTTTGTTCTTGTACTCAATAATAAAGGAATGACCCCATTGCCAGTACACAAGTCAAGGATTCTCCCTTTTTGAATTGGCATATAAGCAAACTTCGCGAGCAAAACGGCATCTATAGAAAAGGAAAATACCGTTGGACTTTGAATGATTCGTAAATCTTCAGCCAATAAATAGTCAAGCCTTTCATCATCAATTAATTTTACCATTCTCCTTGTCCCTTCCTTTTTACTAGTATAGACAGACTTTAATATAATACTAAAAAGGCTTTCCCACGATAGGAAAACCTCTTTTGTCTACTAACTGAAAATTCCCCTTTATAAGGAAATCCTATTACTTCTTATTCAGAAAAGATAAGCAAAATAAGCAATCTCCGGTACGTATGCTTCCGTAGTGTATGTTACAGATATGAAAGCCTTCTTGATAGAGACGTGCAAGATTATCATAGCCCTCGCCTATATCAACTTGATTTTGCTTTGGATCAGTTTGTTGTTGTTTACTTCTTTTCTTTCCAACACTCTTTTTACTAGGTGTTGATGTTGACTCAAGTCGACGACGCAAATTATCATTTTCAATCTGTAAATGATGATTTTCTTCTATTAATTCACCAAGATGGTGCTTCAATTCACCCAGTTGTCGATATAAGGAACCTATTTGTTCTTCCATACTGCTAACAGACTCAAAGATCTCTTTTTTATCCACTTGTTCCACCTCATTAATCTGTGGATTGCATTGGAACTACGCCATCTCTCTGTAATTCTTCCCAAGTGTATTCAACAACGCGCTTAAGTTCGACAATATCCACCTGTAAAACGCGTTCTAAAATATTTAGTCCCACTACTTTCCCTAAGCCACTTGGTGTCCCAATCATTTCTCCTAAATCAGGAAGCAGTTCTTTTGCAGATTCATATTCATCATTTTCGTATTTTAAACAGCACATTAAACGACCACATAAACCTGAAATCTTCGTAGGATTTAAAGATAGATTTTGGTCTTTTGCCATTTTAATTGATACAGGTTCAAAGTCACCTAAAAACGTAGAACAGCACAGCATTCTGCCACATGGACCAATTCCACCTAGCATTTTAGCCTCATCACGTACTCCAATTTGACGAAGCTCAATTCTCGTTTTAAAAATTGCAGCTAAATCTTTTACAAGCTCGCGGAAATCCACTCTTCCATCGGCTGTAAAGTAAAATATTACTTTATTGCGATCGAATGTATATTCAACATCCACTAGTTTCATATCTAGTCTATGCTCAATGACCTTTTGCTGACATACCGTGTAAGCTTCGATTGCTGCTTCTTGATTCTCTTGTACCATAAGTCGGTCCTTGTCAGCAGCAATTCGTATGACTTTCTTTAAAGGAAGCACGACATCGTGTTCATCTACCTTTTTATTGCTTAATACGACTTTTCCATATTCAATTCCTCTAATTGTTTCAACAATTACGAAATCATCGTTCTCTATATGAAGACCATTGGGGTCGAAATAATAAATTTTGCCCGCTTTTTTAAAGCGCACACCTACTACATTATACAAACTTATCCCTCCTGCAATGTTAAAACCAAATGTTCCATCAATAATTGTGGGTTTGCATTGGCATGAAGCCTTTTTTTAGCTTCTAATATAGAAGTGATATTCTCGATTACACTTCTTTGTGTTGTTTGAAGGGCATGTTGCCTAAACTGTGGGAATAAGTCTTTAAAAATGACCTGTTCCTCATTTCCTATTTGCATGGATAACAAATCTTTGTATAAATATAAAAGCAAGTCTATCCCGATATCTTGTTTTTCCTTGTCATTGAAATGTGACATCCATTGTGTATGAATATAAATAGGTGCTTGTCCTTTTCGAGTAGTAAGCACTTCATACAATTTTATCACTTTTAATCTAGCTTCCGCAAACCAATCATCTCGACTAATTTCGAGCGCTTCCTCAATATCGTTTGTAACATGTGACACAAGCGTAGCAAGATCTGCAGGTATTTCTAGTTTAGTTAGCTCATCTTTTATTGCTTGTGGGGGTAGTGGTTGAAAAGAAAGTACCTGACAACGAGAGAGTATTGTACTTATAATTTGATGAACTTGCTCTGTTAAAAGAACGGCTATGGTATTAGCATTGGGTTCCTCTAGAAACTTCAATAAACTACTAGCAGCATTCGTTGTCATTTTATCCGCATGCGAAATAATATAAACTTTCTTATTTGATTCAACACCCGACTTTGAAAACTCTTCTTGAAGTGCTTGTATCTGCCATTTTTTTATCGACAATCCATCAGGTTCTAACAGATGTACGTCTGGATGATTTCCGGATTGAATTCGTTTGCAGTTTTTGCAATTCTCACAGGGCTGGTAGTCTATAAGATTTTCACAGAAGTAGCTTTTCGCAAATACTAAACTCATTTCTTTCTTTCCAGTACCCTTTTTACCTTCTAACAAATAAGCATGTGCTAACCTTTTCTTTTCAATACTATTTGTAAGTAACTTCGTAACACGAGGTTGATACCGAGCTATATTTTCCCACCCTTTTGCCATTTTACCACACTCTCTACGTATAAAGGTTAATCAGTAACCCTTTTACTTCGCCGATCTTGGCAAGTATATCGATTGACGTTTTTTCTTTATTGACTATTTCATCAGTAAGTTCGATTAGGCTCTTATCAACCTGTTCGACAAGTTTAAGAGAACGGCTATTTCCATGAAAGTCCCAACTGTGAGATTGCTTCATATTCATTCCATATTCTACAGCTTCATGGATGAACCGTTTGACTACAACTTTAAACTTGAACAATTCGTTAAAGTTTCTTGTTTTTGATAAACGACGCCCTGCGTCATCAATATCTACCATTAACTTATTTATCTGCTCGAGCTGTAGCTTGTTACCTTGCTTATATATTAAGTCTTGAAAGCCTCTAGCTGACGTAAGAGTATTTTTTTGTTCTAAGCCACTTTTCCCTGTAGTTGTGCGGATTTCCTGACTAATCTTCATTAACCATCATTCCTTAAAATTGCTGAAATTGCTCTACTGGTAAGACAAAAACTGTCGCGCCTCCGACCTCAACTTCAACTGGGTAAGGTACATAAGAATCTGCATTTCCACCCATTGGAGATACCGGGGCAACTAATTGTTCTCTAGATTGACAATTTTCCTTTATAATATGAAGTGCCTTTTCAACACGAATATCCTCTGTTCCGATCATGAAGGTTGTATTGCCTGATTTTAGAAATCCACCTGAACTTGCTAGCTTCGTTACTCGGAAATTATGCTCCGTTAAAGCATTTAATAGCTTGTTACTATCCTGATCCTGTACGACAGCCATCATTAACTTCATAGGTAATCCCTCCATAATATTGTAACATGCTCATTTTTATGAATCATTGCATGATTAATGGTAATTTACAACCGATGTATATAACTCTTTTTAATTGATGGCTTAATCCTTAAACGACCATGTATTTTTTAAGTATATCTAAAACATCTTGCATTACCTTTTCAATTGGTTGATCCGCTTGTATAATTTCGACTCTGTCTTTAAAACGTTCATTTACTAGACGATAGCCCTCTTGAACCTTTTGATGAAAAGCTAATTTCTCTAGATCTAGGCGATTTACTTCTCTAATAGTACTTCTACTAATGCGCTCTAAACCCTTTTCTGGGTCGAGATCGAAATATAACGTGACATTTGGCATAACTCCGTTAATTGCAAACTCATTGATTGAATATACATTATCTATACCTATTCCACGAGCAAATCCTTGATATGCTAAAGAGCTATCCACAAACCGATCACAGATTACGATTTTCCCTTCGTCTAAAGCTGGGATAACCTTCTCTATAAGATGTTGCCTTCTAGCAGCAGCGTATAACAGCGCCTCTGTTCTTGCATCCATTTCAGTGTGTTCTTTATTTAAAATTACTTCTCGTATTTTTTCAGCGATTTTTATTCCTCCAGGTTCTCTTGTAAAAACAATCTCACCTTTACGCTGTGCAAACTTCTCTTGAAGTAATTGTATAATCGTTGTTTTACCCGCGCCTTCAGGTCCTTCAAACGTAATAAAAATTCCGTTCACCATTCTCACCTTTTCTATTGATATACTGCTATATTACCTGCTTGAAGATGTTGATCACCTTGAAAATTCGTTTCCGTTCTTAATAAATATTGAAGCCTATCCATTTTTTCAATCGTTATTTTTTCTCCTACCGCAAACAATGGTATTCCAGGAGGATAAGGAATGATGGATTCAGCTGCAAACATACCTACACACCCGTTTATAGGAACAACTGCTTTTGAACGTTTTTTCAACTGCGAGTAAGACTCCTCTAGAGGCTCTATATTATTCAGATTTAATGTCCTTCTCTTTTGTTCATTATCTTTTGGTTCACCATTTTGCTGGAACCCCGATAATAGATTCTCAATTTGAGTAAGTTTATAGGGATTCATTAAGTTGCCTTTTAACGGTAAGACCAATAAGAAATTTTGAACATCAGCCATTTCACCGTAAATACCGTTGGATTCAAAAACAGTTTGTAAATCAAAGCCTGTTAACTCCTGACTTGATTTGACCGTAATTTTTAGCGGATCTGTTTTGATTTTAGAATCTTTACTATTTACGACTTCAATCCCATTCAGAAGACTTAGCTGATTTCGTAAATCACTAGATGACGTTAAGATCATCTCTTTTTTATTCGTCTCTTTACAATCCTCAAGATAAGCTCTTGCCAAATCTAGAGAAGCCATAATGGGATAGGAAGGACTACTACTTTGTAAAATAGATAAATACCTTGTTATTTTTTCCTGGTCAACAAGTCGACTATTTACGTGTAGGTAGGATCCCATAGTCATAGCAGGTAACGTTTTATGTGCAGATTGAACAACCACATCTGCTCCATATTCAATAGCTGATGTAGGAAAAGGAGCACCTAGTATAAAGTGAGTACCGTGCGCCTCATCTATTAATACAGGAATTCCTGCATTGTGAGCCAACTTGATAATGTCCTTCAATGAATTAGCAAGTCCATAATAATTTGGGTTGGTTAAAATTAACGCATTTGCATTTGGATACCGTTTTATTGCTTCTTTTACTGTATCAATATCGACATATGAGGGAACATTGTATTCAAAATCCATAACTGGAGATAAAAAGACAGGAAGTGCTCCTGCTAGTTGTAACCCATTGATAATTGACTTATGACTATTTCGTTGAACGAGTACAGGTTCATTTTCCTCACAACAAGCCATGATCATCGCTAAGTTTCCAACAGTAGATCCATTCACTAAAAAATAACTAAATTGAACATCGTATAACGCTGCTGTAAGTAATTGCGCCTCTTCAATCGCTGCCTTTGGTTGATGTAAATCATCAAGCCCTGTTAATTCTGTAACATCAATCTTTAAAATATCTTTATAAAGTGCTTCTGCCTTTTTATAAAAAACTTCTCCATTCTTATGTCCAGGAACATGATAAGAGATAGGGTTTTTTTCCACATGTTGCAACAAAGCATTAAAAAGAGGCGTTTTCATATAACTGTCATTCCGCCCTTACTTGGTAATACCCCTATTATAACAATACAAGCTCAATACTTCACTATTTAGGAAAATTTTAAAAAGCGCAAGCGCCTTGTTCAGCCTTAGGCATAGCATAAGGCGATTCTAGGGTAGAAGGCGTTCTTTGCCTTCTACCCTAGAATTGACTTATGACCTCGAGGCCACAGTTTCAACCGCGACGTCCTGTCGCTGTAACTGCACTAGCACGTCTTGTGCGTCGGGGCTAGGCGCTGGAGCTGGACTTGCGAAACTCAGATTTAGTATCAAATTTTATACTCCCTTATATGTAAAAAAAGGCCTGTATGAACAGCCCTTACGAATAAAGTGGAGGAGTTTTAACCCTTTGTAGTTTTCTAAGAAAGTATTGATACATAGGGTCTGAAGTCTCCGTATTAATTAAGCTCTTTTCACACTCAACACAAATGAAGCTTGTATAAAGATGAATACCCAAAGCTTTTTCCTCTTCACAAACGATGCAAGTTTCCCCAACTTGTTTTTTTATACCATTAGAATCCATACACTCCACCTCCTATTTTTATTCTGTCCATATTACGAATTTGTATACAAAATTAAGAATTGTATTTAAGTGCACTAATTAAGTTATGTAAATATTAGAGTTAGGTGTATGTCTATGGTTTGGAGAATAATTCGAAATTAGAAGTTTACTATTATTTTATCTTAAATATTTTTTTTTAGACCTTACGGGGAGTGCGATGTAAATATAAGGGTGCATTTGAAGATGAGCAGTCCTTATCTTTGTAGTTTGAGTTAGAAAATTTTTATTCTTTCGTTTTTACAAGCACTAAAGCGGAGGAGAAATTCGCTTAACGGGGTTATTTCTCTCTTTAATGATCATTTTGTTGCTAAAATCGTGATTTTACTTTGTCTATACATGGTTATGGAGGAATTTCACGGCTAGGATTGTAGTTTTTATGTGTGTGAAAGTTTTTATCTTCGAAAATAGTAATTTTATCTTCGATTTTAATCGGTTTATCTTCGGAATTTTCTTTTTATCGACGTTTCGACAAAATACTATCTTTTTTTACATCCATCTATGCTCTCAAACCAACTCTAGGCCTGACACTTAATAAACACGATCAATCTCTTAACGATACGAGAAATGGTTGGTTGTCCATCGCCTCTTTCTTGGTATCATTTCGGCTAGCTAGGAGCTTGACGCCGGCCTCATCTCCTTATCTTACAAGGCGCATCCTGTGCTTAGAGCTTGAGGTCAATATGATATCTCGCTAATTACTTATCCATCGACGTTGAGAGCTTAACTTCTATGCTCGGATGTCAGCTTGCGATAAGCTTCAAATCTCTGTGTCAGCTCGTTCACTCAGATCCTCATGTTCCAATACCGCACACTCCGGTCTTCGTTCTCTTCGCTTCCTTACTTGCACATGGATGTGCTGACTTCTACGTTGCCACAGGACGTGACGCTCTTAGTA
>NZ_JBHLVO010000031.1:0-57684 GCF_042433335.1 Metabacillus herbersteinensis | reverse complement strand
GCATCATTCATCACCTCAAGATTTTTATTACTTCTATTTTAATACAAAAAAGACTGTAGGCAAACTCGATAAAATCGAGTTTGTCTACAGTCTGAACGGAGCACTTTATGAGTGCTCCGTTCTTTTAAATTCTAAGCAACGATTTATTTAAAGCTATCAGTCCTTTTTCTCAATTCAGAACCTTTTTTACCTATATTTTGATTTTCCGAACAATTTTTTCGTTGGTTGACGCCACTCTTACGACTTTTCAGTCTCAGCCAACAACTATTCGACCGCCTCAAGGGATTTTCCGGTCACTCTCGCGTTATATCGGCCACCTACCACGTTATATCAGCCACTTTCCACGTTATATCGGCCACTTCTTGCAAAATCGATATGAGGTCTTTTGACTTATATGAGGTCTTTTGACTTGATAGGTTCTCGTAACCAACAAATATTCTTTCTAAGAACTCCGTTTCCAGGCAATCTTCTGAAATGTTCGATACGCTCTTCCATTCCAATAAAAGAAATAGCAGGTTTTCCCGCCTAACTTTATTAGTCTTTTTGCAAGTTTTCCGAGCTCCTTTTTTGAGGTTACTTTTTCATCTGAAAGGTAAACACCCAATATCCCACGGTGGATAAATTTGTGAAAGTACTCATGCTGAATACCTGTTAATTGGTCGTCTGCTTTTTCTACAAAATGCTGAATTCTTTCCATCATCTCTGCTTCAGAGGAATAGTAGCTACAAAAATTCAGGTCGCCACCGATTCGGTCTTCTTCTTGATCAATTAAATAATCCAGTAAGATATGCATACCTTGAACATATGGAAAATAACTTCGAAAAATTTGTTGTGCTTGTTTTTCATTAAAATCATCTTTAAAAGCATAGGCAACTAAGCAGAAAATCCCGAGAGTAGAGCCTGTACATGCAGAAAATTCATACCATTCAATATCAGGTAGAGCGTTTTTGTGATGCTCGAACCAATTTTCTAATCTAGGAACTCGATCTTCTATTTTCACATGCTTATGTACTTGTAGGTCACAATAATATTGAGAAAGCTCAAGCAACTGCTTTGAGATCAAGGGATAGTGTTGGATATCACTTAAGATTCGTTGACATGTTTGAACAAGTTCGTGTAAATAACCACCATCTTCTTTTTCGTCTCTGAATTGATAATAATTTTTACAAGTAGCCCCTACTGTTAATGCATCAAGCATTGCCTGATGGAGCATTCGAAAATCAACCGGATCAAGGGAAGTGCTACGGTCACAAAGATTATCTAAGTAATCACTTATTAATTGATAGGCAATAATAAATTCAATACACTGCTGTTTATGTGGACCAGAAATCATGGCAAAAATTCCGCCACCTTCACAGTGAAACCCTTTGTCATCAATGCCTGCCAGTGCATGGGTTCTTAATTCCTCATCTGGAATGAGCACAGCTTTTTCACGCCATTGTTTCACATAAAAATGAACAACTGGAAATATATCACGATAAATCTTTGTCATTAATCCAAATGGATGTTGTGGAATACTCAGGGGATTTCACCTCTTGCTAATTTATTTGAACTCCTATTTTAGGAAATTTCATGTCATCTACGATTACACATATAACGGATAATTATATTTACGATATCATCTTCTAAGAGCCTTTGTCACATGAAAAGGATATTTTTTTCATTTTAATAGCACGAGTTCACAATTTGAATTTGTTATAATTAACTTTGTGCAAATTCAATTTTGACTAGAAAACGGAGTGATAAACATGATCTATCCATATAAAGATAAAACACCTATTATTTCAGAAACAGCCTATATCGCCGACTATGTAACAATAACAGGAGATGTTGTCATTGGTGATGAATCGAGTATTTGGTTTCAAACCGTAATCCGAGGGGATGTGGCTCCAACGGTGATTGGAAACCGAGTAAACATTCAAGATCAATGCTGCCTTCATCAAAGTCCAAACAACCCATTGATTCTCGAGGATGAAGTGACAATCGGACATGCTGTCATTTTGCATAGCAGCATCATTCGAAAGCAAGCATTGATTGGCATGGGCTCAATTATTCTCGATGGTGCTGAGATTGGCGAAGGTGCCTTCATTGGAGCGGGAAGCCTTGTCCCACCTGGTAAGAAAATTCCTCCTCACACCCTTGCAATGGGTCGACCTGCAAAAGTTGTCCGAGAATTAACTGATGATGACTTAATCGACATGAATCGGATTCGGAATGAGTACGTAGAAAAAGGACAATACTACAAGTCATTAAAAAAGCTCTAGATTAATACATATATGTTAACACCACTCGGTTAATGTAAAAGCTCTTTTAATACGTTGCCACTAAATTGTCATACTAAAAGCGTTTTCAATCAAGCTGGAGATATTTTTCTTCAGCTTTCTTTACCATTCGAGAATATACTCCATATTTCTCAGTTTTACCCACTAAAAAATTCTATATTTCTGCCTTCATTCGATTTCTTTAATGAAACGTTAAAGTTTTGCAAATTTTCGCTGAAAAATATTTACATTATCTTATTATTCTCTAAATATTTTTAATTTAAAATGGAATAAAAGGTTGTGCAGGAGGGGCGTTCATAGATGAAGACTAAAATCATGTTAAACATGTACGACTTTGAGTGTCGACTGTTCCGTAGTGTGAATCGCCACTTTGATCGGAAATTCCTTAACATTTATTTTCGTAACATCACACATATCGGTGGAGCCACCGCAACAATCTTTACTTGTTTAATGCTCATTTTTTTCACAACAAATTCGGTTAGATTCACAGCAATTGCAAGCGCGTTGTCTCTGTTACTAAGTCACATTCCTGTTGCATTCGTCAAAAAAGTGTATCCACGTAAACGTCCTTATATCACACTTTTAGAAACAAAAGTTCCCGCGAATCCGCTCGAAGATCATTCATTTCCATCTGGACATACAACTGCTATATTTTCTGTTATTATTCCATTCGTTATTTTCATGCCTAGCTTAGCAGTCATAGTTTTACCAATCGCAGCGAGCGTCGGTGTTTCGAGGATGTATCTTGGCTTACATTACCCATCAGACGTGTTGGCAGGTTGTTTACTTGGAACTACAACTGGATTCGTAAGTTTCTTTGTAATAAGCAATCTGTTTCCAACTATCTTTTTACTTTCATAAACCTGGAGTAAACCAATATAGGTATTTGGGGGAATTCGATGAGAGTAGCTATTTTTACAGACACCTTTGCACCTGATGTTAATGGAGTTGCACGAACGCTTAAGCGTTTCACAGACTACCTTGAATCAAAAGGGTATGAATTTAAAGTATTCGCACCCGAGAGTACAAATGACAGTCTTTTTTCTAGTCACATCCATCGCTTTGCAAGTCTACCGTTTTTTTTGTATCCGGAATGTAGGTTAGCACTTCCTAATATGGTTCAAGTGAAAACTGAGTTACAGCGCTTCAAACCAGATATTATTCACGTTGCAACACCCTTTAACATCGGTTTTTGCGGACTGCATTATGCAAAAAAATTAAACATCCCGGTTGTTGGGTCCTATCATACAGATTTTGATCAATATTTAGAGTACTATGATCTTCAGTTTTTCTCAAAATTTCTCTGGAAATATATGCACTGGTTTCATCGACCACTGCGGAAAATATTTGTTCCTTCACAGGAAACATTAGAGCAATTAAGAAAACAAGGATTTATGAATCTACGTATTTGGGGAAGAGGGGTTGACTGCTCTCTTTTCCACCCGAATTACAACTTAGCTGAAGTACGAGAGGCCTATCAAATTAAAGAAAAATTTATTTTATCGTATGTGGGTCGTTTGGCACCTGAAAAGGATATTGAAACACTAATGAAACTCACAACCCAGCTACCTGAAAATATTCGTGATAACGTTCATTGGCTCATTGTTGGCGATGGTCCATTGAAAGAAGAAATGATGAAAAGTTCACCAGAAAATATGACATTTGCAGGTTATTTAAATGGGGTAAACTTGGCAAAGGTTTATGCAAGCTCAGATCTTTTTGTCTTCCCTTCACCTACTGAAACTTTCGGCAATGTCGTCTTAGAAGCTCATGCTGCTGGAACGCCCGTTATCGGAGCAAACTCAGGTGGCGTTAAAAACATCATTCAACAGGGGAAAACAGGATTCCTGTGCGAACCTAAAAATATTGATCAATTTTCAACTGCCATTCATACAATTTTGACGAATGAAACTTTGCAAAAAGATATGGGTAACAATGCACATGCCTATGCGTTAACGCAAACATGGTCCCAGATTTTTGATGGGTTGCTAAAGGAATATGAAGGTGCGCTTGAAGACCCAATACAAATGAGGTATGCGTAAGTTGTGTGCAGCCCTACAGATAGTAACTACAGTGCGATCTAACGTGGATACGCACTGTTTTTGCTAGTAAATTCATCGATTTGGGTAATCACAGTATTCAATGATCGTCCCTTCCGTATCTGCGGGGTTTAAATAGATTAATCTTCTTCCATGTTTATTGATCCGTAAAGATCCCTCTAATGTGCGGATTCCTAATTCTTTGAGTTCAACCAGGGCTTCATCTAAATTCTCAACTTGGTAAGCAATATGGTGAACGCCCTTCCCCTTTTGTTTTATAAATCGTGCAATTGGAGATGTATCATTATTTGTGGGAGCTAGCAATTCAATGCGATCACCATTAACTTCAATAATTGCCACTTCACTTTCGACACCTGGTAATTCGCTTGTATAGCGGTCTATTAATTTACCTGTTAGTACTTTTTCATAAAAAGAAATACTAGCATCTATATCACGAACCGCTATCCCGATATGATCAATTTTTTTATTCATGTATTCTCTCCTTGATTTGTAGATTCGTTTATATAGTAGCACAATGTATTCCCGAAAAAAGACCAAAGCACAATGAAGTGCTCTAGCCTCCTACTTTATGATTTCAAATGTGATTTCTTTATGCTCGTGTATGTCTCCTTTTTCAACATGAACTACCATTGTATAGACCCCTACTTGATCAAATGTATACTCAGTAGAATACTCTCCATCACCCGATTCTGCCGCATTTAGGTACTGATGGTTTTTTTCATCCTTTTTCCAAACTTCGAACCTGACTTTTGCATCTGCAAATGCTTCGTTTTCTTTTTCAATTATAGTAGAAAGAGTTGATGTACTAGCAGTTGTAAAAGTCTCGGTGTTTCCTGTCATAATGGTTAGCTTTTGAACGTGATGATGTTCATTCTCTGTAGCTTCGTCGTGCTGATGATTTTGTTGGGCACTTTCAGATCCTTCTCCATGGTGATGTTCTTCATTGTCCTTTTCACTCTGATGCTTTTCTTCTCCATTTACAGCAACTTCACCAACTTGAATTTCTTTTGAAGGCATAGTGTGGTAATTTTCCACGTCTGTATGGGCAATAACTTGATACAATCCATCCTCTTTAAATTGATGGTGAATTGCATACGTACCTTTATCTTCGAGATCGGCGTCAATTTCAGTTGACTCATCACCATTTTTAATCTCGAACATGACATTAGCGTCGTCAGCCAACTCTTCCCCATAATAAACTTTTGCTTGAATATGTACCTCTTCCTCTTTGTTTACGTGCTCTTTAGAAATAATTTCTGCTCTTGGTGCTTTTACCTCTTGCTCTGCAGAAGTAGAATTTTCATTATTTTGACCACATGCAACAAGGGCACTAAGAAATGTGAGTAGTATAAATCTACCTATAAATTTATCCATAACCTGAAGGCCTCCAATTATAAATACTAAAGCTATGATTCATTTTATCATTGAATGATTTCCTGAACTCATTAGGTTTCGTCAAAAAGATGAACGTTTTAAGGTACTTTCTACTCCATTATGTACGTGTTAATCAGGGTTTACTCATTGTAGTTTTTGATTTTTCATGAAAATAAGAGAGAAATTCCCCATAATCAAAATCCAATATATGACAGAATATAAGGCAATATCTGCAATGTCTTTTAAAATTGAACCCTTGATGGACATGACTTTAAAAGTCAAAATATAATGATATTCTTACATTTTGATAGAAAAAAGAAGATCCCTAAATCCTAACTACGTCCCTAAATAAAAACCTACCCTTACAATCTATGCTATAATAATAGGAGATCATGGAATAAATTGTATATCATGGAAAACACCTTACATTTTTTAGAGTCTTGGCCTTTTTGGCTTTTTGCTATCTATTATATTGTATAGGTGTTTTTTTATTATTTAAGTGATTTATAGTTTGCTACCTAGTGTATGGTTAAATATGAATTTTGAGGGGAAAGTGTTATGAAAAAAACAGCGCTTATTTATTGTGAAAGTAATTTCGGAACAATGGACGGAAAAACCGCAAATGGATTGATTAGAAGTTCAGGAAAATATCAAATTGTTGGAGTCATTGATAGTACGAAAGCTGGAATGGATACTGGAGAAGTTCTCGAGGGAGAAAAAAATGGAATCCCTATATTTTCGAGCTTTGATCATGCTATAGACAGTTTGACCACGGTACCAAACCAATTCATATATGGAATAGCCCCATCTGAGGCCTTTCTAAAAAAAGATGAGAGAAATATAGTGTTAAAAGCAATAAAACAAGGAATGAATATTGTTAACCCTCTTCATGAGTTTTTTACGGACGATGAAGAATTTGTAAAGTATTCGGCACAGTGTGGGGTCGAAATACATGATGTTAGAAAGCCTCCTCTAAAAAAGGATATGCACCTTTTTTCAGGGAGAATTTTAAACATTCCAACTCCAATCGTAGCGGTGCTTGGCACAGATAGTGCCGTCGGTAAAAGAACCACATCCGTCATACTTGAAGCTGCATTACTAGAAATGGGCTTGAATGTTGCCTTTGTGGCTACAGGACAAACAGGATTGATACAAGGTGCGAAATATGGTGTTGCTATTGACGCGATTCCTTCGCAATTTATGACAGGTGAAATTGAAAATGAAATCATGAAAGCTTATGAAAATGAGAACCCTGACATTATTATTGTAGAAGGACAAGGAGCGTTAAGTCATCCAGCCTATATCAGTTCTTGTGGGATTATCAGGGGATCAAGACCTGGAGCAATTATCGTCCAACATCCACCGAAGCGAGTAAATTTAGGCGATTTTAGCTTTATGAAAATGCCAACAATCCAAAGTGAGATCGAACTCATCGAAAACTTTTCAAATTCAAAGGTTATCGCTGTTACTATTAACCATGAAAACATGTCAAAAAAGGAAATAGCAGAAGTTGTTACAGAATATGAGAACCAGCTCGAGCTTCCAACAACTGATGTTCTTGAACACGGATGTGACAAGCTTATAACGAGTATATTTGAGGCTTTTCCTTTACTGAAGAACAAAAAGAAGGAAGCACTTGTCAATTGACCCAATCTGTTGAACCTAGAATTGAAATCAACCTTGCAAAAATTGCACATAATGCAGATGTACTTCTTAAATTGTATGGTACAAAAGGTATTGGGATCATAGGGGTCACCAAGGGTGTTTGTGGAGTACCAGAGATTGCTAAGGTTCTTGTAAATAAGGGCATTCATATTCTCGGAGACTCGAAGATAAAAAATCTCAAGAAAATGCGCGAAGCAAGAATTAAAGCAGAATTTGTTTTATTAAGAATACCAGCTTTGAGTGAAGTTGAGTCTGTCGTTAAACATGCTGACATTAGCCTAAATACTGAGCTAGCTGTTATAAAAAGTCTTTCAGCTACCGCTAAAAAGATTAACACTGTGCATAAAATCATCCTGATGATCGAAATGGGTGATTTACGAGAAGGAATTATGCCCGAAAATCTCGAGGAATTCATCCAGGAGGTTTTAAAACTTTCCGGAATTAAATTGGTTGGCATTGGAGCAAATTTTGCTTGTTTTGGAGGAGTTAAACCCAACGAAGAAAATATGGAGAAATTATCTTCACTTGCTAATGAAATTGAAGAAAGGTTTTCTTTGTCCCTTTCCTATGTTTCCGGGGGAAATTCAGCCAATTATAGTTGGTTTATGAATACCGAGAACACCGGAAAAGTTAACAATTTAAGAGTAGGCGAGTCAATACTTTTAGGACGGGAAACTCTATGTCGAATGGCAATACCAGGATTATTTACAGATGCATTCACTTTTATTTCTGAGGTTATTGAATCAAAAATAAAGCCATCTGTGCCCTATGGAGAAATTGCTCAGAATACGCTTGGAATTACTCCTCAATTTCAAGAGCGTGGAAAAATAAGAAGAGCGATCCTAGGAGTTGGGTTTCAGGATGTACTTGTGTCGGGACTTACGCCTAGGTTAGATATGGACATTCTTGGTTCAAGCAGTGACCATACTGTTCTTGATGCTAAGAAAATCGACTTGCAAGTAGGAGACGAAGTAGCATTCTCTCTTAATTATGGAGCTATTCTTTCGGTTATGACCTCTCCCAATGTATTTAAGAAATATATTAATGTCATATAATTCAGGCATTGTTCAGTAGTAGAAGCAGGAGTAGATAGCTCATGCACTATTCGAGACCCTTCTCCTACTTTTTGACTGAGCAAAATCGTCGAATAAAATCATTTTGTGTCGAAACGTCGATAAAATGAAAATTTCGTAGATAAAACACTTCCACAGCGATAAAACTACAAACCTAGACAGTAAATTTCCCACATAACGAAGAATAGCTATAGTAAAAACTCAATTGGAGAGACAAAGTGTTAATTACAGAATGGAAACTCCCCGTTACGATCCTCAAACACGAGCAATACTGCACGCTGTCTTCCACCATATGATCAAAAGTGCCAATCATAATGACAAGAAAACCCGTTAGCAACTTTGCTAACGGGTTTTCTTAAAGTATTAGCGACTTAGCGCTTCGTTACTTAGTGCTTCTGCTTTGTCAGTTCTTTCCCATGGTAGGTCAAGATCGTTACGTCCGAAGTGGCCGTATGCTGCTGTTTGCTTGTAGATCGGTCGACGTAGATCTAACATTTTAATGATTCCTGCTGGACGTAAGTCAAAATTGTTACGAACAACATCTTCTAAAATATCTTCAGATACTTTTCCAGTACCGAATGTATCGATTGCAATGGATACAGGCTGTGCTACACCGATTGCATAAGCTAGTTGAACTTCACATTTATCTGCTAGGCCTGAAGCAACAAGATTTTTTGCTACATAGCGTGCTGCATAAGCTGCAGAACGATCTACTTTTGTTGCATCTTTACCAGAAAAAGCGCCACCACCGTGACGTGCATATCCACCGTATGTATCTACGATGATTTTACGGCCAGTTAAACCAGCATCACCTTGAGGTCCACCAATTACAAAACGGCCAGTTGGGTTAATAAAATATTTCGTTTCCTCATCTATTAGTTCTTTTGGAACCACCGGGTTGATAACGAATTCTTTTAGATTACGTTTAATTTGCTCAAGTGACACTTCTGGGTGATGTTGAGTTGAAATAACAATCGTATCAATACGAACTGGTTTGTCATTTTCATCATACTCAACCGTTACTTGAGTTTTTCCATCAGGACGAAGGTATGGAAGAATTTCATCTTTACGTACCTCTGCTAGACGACGAGACAATTTGTGAGCTAATGAAATAGGTAATGGCATAAGCTCTTTTGTTTCATTACAAGCAAAGCCGAACATTAAGCCCTGATCTCCTGCTCCGATTGCATCAATTTCTTCATCTGTCATTTGACCTTCGCGTGCTTCTAATGCTTGGTCAACACCCATCGCGATATCTGCTGACTGCTCGTCAATTGATGTTAGTACAGCACATGTTTCAGAATCTAGGCCATATTTAGCACGAGTATAGCCAATTTCTTTAATCGTTCCACGAACAATTTTCGGGATATCCACATATGTGCTTGTTGTAATTTCACCTGCTACTAAAACTAAACCAGTTGTTACAGATGTTTCACAAGCTACACGTGCGTTTGGATCCTTTTCTAAAATTGCATCTAAAATAGAATCTGATATTTGGTCACAGATTTTATCTGGATGGCCTTCCGTTACCGACTCAGAAGTGAAAAGACGTTTTCTTTTTCTAGACATAGTAAAAATTCCTCCTCTATTTTGTAAACAGAGATCATCTGATCGTTCAGTTCGATCTCCACTTGTTGATACGGAACTCAATCCCATTACTATCTTTACCCTTTTATTTAAGAATTTCGTTGGCATGTTTTATAAACTATAGTTTATGTACTTTTCCACTGAACTCAGGGCTTAAACCCTTAGAGTTCTGCGCAAATGCTTTTCTTACAAGCCTATGAAATTAAGTGCAACGCTTATCTTTTTTCCAAAAGAAAAACCTTTCCCGCTGTTCCGAGGAAAGGTTGTAAAATTCATCATAGCCTTTCACTCTTATCGATCAAGGGCCTTAGCCTTGCTTCAGGTTAGCACCTTTGCGTGGAAAATGTCGTTAGTGAACACGTTATAAGATAAGTGTGTGTATTTAGATAGCTTTTTAGCCTAAAATAAGCTTTAATCATTCTATCACATGATTTTAGGCAAAAAAGCACGCACACATATGTATAAGTTTCAGAAAAACGTCGCTTTCCTTTGTTAGCAGGTTGCTGGGTTTCATTGGGCCTGTCCCTCCACCAGCTCGGGATAAGAGAATCCGTTCAAGGACATATCATAGCGTACTAACCTACTACTGTCAACAAAAAGTGACGAATTTCTTGTTTTCATTCGACTAAAAATCCAGTAAAATTAAAGTTCGAATTATGACTTCCTATTAATATGGAAAGGATGTTTTTTAATAATTTCTATAGTCTAAACAATTCATTTTTATAAACGAAGTGTAAAATGGTTGAAATAGTATAGACTAATCAGTTTAATGTGTTATACTAATTGGTAAGGATAACTAATTTATACTACTTAAAAGTGCTTATAGTATTAAATACGATGTAAAGGAAGGTTTTGAGATGAATTCAGTTGACATTTCAAATGAGCTAACTCATTTAATTCAAGGGGAAAATACGAAAAACAACTTATCTGTTTCACAGTTAGTCGAGAAAGTGCTGCAACGCGCAGAAGGCGTATTAACTTCAACTGGTGCAGTTCGAGCAACAACTGGGACGTATACTGGTCGCTCTCCTAAGGATAAATTTATTGTAAAAGAACGCTCTGTCCAGGATAAGATTGATTGGGGTAAAGTGAATCAACCAATTTCCGAAGAGGCTTTTGAGAGACTCTATCTGAAAGTTGTATCCTACTTAAAAAAACGTAATGAATTATTCATCTTTGATGGGTTTGCTGGAGCAGATAAAAAATACCGCTTACCGATCCAAGTTATCAATGAATTTGCATGGCATAATTTATTTGCTCAGCAATTGTTCATTCGCCCTGCTGAGGAAGAATTAGGAACACACGAAAATCCATTTACAATTATTTCAGCACCTCATTTCAAAGCAGATCCAGCGGTTGATGGAACGAATTCTGAAACTTTTATCATTATCTCTTTTGAGAAAAGAACAATTTTAATTGGTGGTACTGAATACGCAGGTGAAATGAAAAAGTCTATTTTCTCAGTGATGAACTATTTACTACCTGAAAATGATATTTTATCCATGCATTGTTCTGCAAACGTTGGTTTTGAAGGTGATGTTGCTTTGTTTTTCGGATTGTCAGGGACTGGTAAGACAACGCTTTCAGCTGATCCAAAACGTAAATTGATTGGTGATGATGAGCATGGCTGGTCAAATTCAGGCGTATTTAATATTGAAGGCGGTTGTTATGCAAAATGTATTAACCTTTCTGAAGAGAAGGAGCCACAGATTTTTGATGCAATTCGCTTTGGTGCAGTTCTAGAAAATGTTGTGATTGACGACGACACGCGAGTTGCGGACTATGATGACTCGTTCTTCACAGAAAATACACGTGCTGCTTATTCATTAGAAGCGATTGATAATATTGTGATGCCTAGTATTGCCGGTCACCCAACAACAATCGTCTTTTTAACGGCTGATGCCTTTGGTGTATTACCTCCTATTAGTAAATTAACAAAAGAACAAGCAATGTACCACTTCTTAAGTGGGTTTACGAGTAAGTTGGCAGGTACTGAGCGTGGGATCACATCACCACAAGCTACCTTCTCAACGTGCTTTGGTTCACCATTTTTACCACTTCATGCAACTCGTTATGCTGAAATGCTTGGTCAAAAAATTGATGAGCATGACGTTCAAGTTTTCTTAGTAAACACAGGCTGGACTGGCGGCGAGTACGGTGTGGGCGAACGCATGAAGTTATCTTACACAAGAGCAATGGTGCAAGCTGCTGTTGAAGGTGACCTTGATTCAGTTGAAACAAACCGTGATGAATACTTTGGAGTTTCAATTCCATTGCATGTTCCAGGTGTACCAGACGAAGTGCTACAACCGATCAGAACTTGGTCTTCTGAAGACGCATACCGACATAAAGCAAGTGAGTTAGCAGGCAAGTTTAAAGAAAACTTTAAAAAGTTTTCACATGTTCGTGAAGAAATTGAACGGTTAGGTGGACCTGTACATTCTGAATAATAGACTGTTCTTGTAAACTTTGTTGTTCATAACACATACATTCAAATAATTTAGCTAATTCTAGAAAGCCACTATTCCTTATTCCAGGTGGTGGCTCTAGGATTAGCTTTTTTAAGTTATTGTGAAAAAGTAAATTTTTATTTAAATCCTTCTCCTTTTGTGTTATTTTCATACTACTAAAAAAGACATATGTATTTTTCAGGAGGACAATCAAAAGACTATTAAAGTTAGGTTTGCTACCACGTATCATACTCGCCATTCTCTTAGGGATTCTAATAGGCAGTTTTTCCCCACAATGGCTTATTAAGATATTTGCAACGTTCAATGGTCTCTTCGGAAATTCCTTTTCTTCTTTTAGAAATTCCACCAATTATGGATGTAATAAGCGCTCTTTTATTTGCCTTTGTTTTAGGCATCGGAATTGCATCGATTCAAAATGACACTCTTAAAAAGGCGACTGAGGACTTTCGGGATATTATTGAGAAACTAATCACAAAGAACATTATCCCTCTCTTACCCCTTCATATTTTCGGGGTTTTTGCGAATATGACGTTTGCTGGACAAGTTCAAGCTGTTTTATCTGTATTTATGAAAGTCTTTATCTTAATTCTTGTCTTGCACATTTCAATCCTACTTATTCAATACTGTGTGAGTTCATTTGTCTGGAAGTACAAGTACGATTGTGGCTTGTGCAATGGGTGTGATGTTGCTAAGCGGCCAAACCCCCTCATTTCAAAGGCTATTGCCATTTATATTAATGCTTGGAATTACAATGATTGCAGCACCTGGAGTTCCTGGTGGAGCAGTAATGGCTTCATTAGGTCTACTTGAATCAATGTTAGGATTTAATGCTACAATGGTATCATTAATGATTGCTCTGTATCTTGACCAAGATAGCTTCGGAACTGCTACTAATGTTACTGGTGATGGTGCGTTGACAATTATTTTAAACAAAATAGGTTTTCAGACTACGAAGGATCACGACAAACAATTTCAGTATAATGCTACTGAGAATTTTATCTAACTGGACTTGAAAGGAAGTGGAAACATGGCAATCATATTTCCCCACATCGAAGATTCCAACACAACAAACTATCTCCCTCCAAAAGGAGAATTCGAACAATTTCAGGATGAAGACCATTACGGAGAAAAAGTGAAGGAATGGGGATTGGGATCAGCTAAAGGTTCAAAAAAAGAGTTCTGGTACAAAGAGAAAACACAGCAGCGTCTTGTGACCATTAAAGGATACGAAACATTTGGTGATACATCTGAATACAACACCTTGGTCGTTGAATTTCAAGACGGTAATCTAACATGCATCCATCCCGCCTACTTGAAGGAAATGCAATCTTCAAATTTCGGAAAAGAAATCAAAGCTCAAGATGAGGGAAGTTCACCCGAAACCCTTGTGGCTGAAACTAATCAAAAGGCTGAAGCACCAGAGACGATCTCTGCTACTCCTCTTAAACCGAAAGCGTTAAAGGCTAAAAAAGAAAAACCAGCTAAACTTGTATTACCTGAAGAAAAGGTACACTTCACAGGAAGAGTAAAACAGTTTGCCCTAAGCTGGAATCATTTCAATGAGGAAAATGATGAGGTAGTTGTGTTAGAAAACGTTGTAATTGCTCTAGAAGAACCGGTTGAAGTAGGACATGCTTGGTGCTCACACAGCAAAACAATGAAGAAATTCGAGCTTAACCCGGGTGAAACCCTCGAGTTTGACGGTAAGATCGTCAAAAAGAGTCTGCCAAAAGGTAAGGATGTCGAGGATGAAGCTTTCATCTTGGAAGGTCCTGTTCCATACAAAATTAATAATCCTTCGAAGATTGTGAAGAAGTAAAATTAGGCTCTATAAAAAAACCTACTTTACATCATTGATTTATGTGAAGCTAATAAAATGAAAAAAACACATGGCTTTTTCACGATGAAAATCGCCATGTGTTTTTTATTTACTTTAAAAGTTAAACCCTAGTTCGTCGAATTCAACGTAACCAACTGATAAGTTAAAATAGTTTCTTGGTTAGAGAGCTCAACTTTTTTTATCAGTGCTGTTCCTGCAATTTCGCCTTCTTTTGTTTTTCGTACCTCGAGTGGAATATCAATAGGATAAATTCGATAGCCGTCTTTGATTAGTTGAAAGGTATTCTCTTCTACTCTTGTTTCTCTTCCCTTTGTGACGATCATTGTGTTTAATTCTAAAGGCATGCCCATTATATAACCTCTCCTCCTGCGATATGTATTATCGTATCATAAAACGTTATTGATTTTTCATCCATTGGCAGAGTCTATGTAGTGTTTGACGATTATCTTTTGGTGGGAAATAATGAGTGAATTGTTCAAAGTACCAACTTTCAACTTTCTTGTCCAATTCTTTTAATCGCTTTTCGAGCCTGTATGCATGATCAACGGAGACATTTTTGTCTTTAACACCGTGTATAATAAGAACAGGAGCATGTAGTGATTCCAATTGATACAAGGGAGTTCTCCATTTATACCTCTCAGGAAATTTAGTTGGGGTACCACCTATGACTCTTTTCATCATTCTTCTTAAATCTTTCCGCTCTACATATGTTAAAAACATATCAGAAACCCCGCCCCAAGTAACAATGGAACAGATTTCTTTATCCAAGATACCTGCTAATAACGCCATAACACCTCCTCTTGAAAAACCGAATAGATGGATGCGACCGTGATGAACCTTGTTGTGATTTTTTAAAACATTGAATGCAGATGTAGCATCGTATCGGTCATCTCCTGCAAAATCTTCATTGCCCTGTCCACCTTGGTTACCGCGATAAAACGGGGCCATCACAACGAAGCCTTCTGAGGCAAATTGAACAATTCTTCCGACCCTAACCTTGCCAACATTTTTAATTCCACCTCTTAAATAGAGCAATGCTTCATATTTTCTTTCTTGCACTGGTTCCGCTAATAACCCTTTCACTTTTAAACCTTTTGACATATACGTAATAATCGATAGTTTTATTGCTGGATTTGGTGAGGGGAACTTCATCTTTTCCAATATTGTTCCGTTTCTCATACCAATCACTACTTTCTATAAAATGATTACTTTTATATTCTCTTTAAAAAGTAGGCATTCACACATTTTTTCGATCTTCATAATTTATCTTAACTGATCCCAATTCCTAATGTTTATATTGTATCTATTTTTTTGGTGCCATGCACCCAGGAGGTTTTTTAAGGATGAAAAAGTTGTTGTTAGCTTTCTTCGTGTTAGTTTTTATTATTCCACTAGTTGCATGTAATCAAAACGCGGTTCAAAAAATTCGCGTTGCAGAGGTCACACGTTCAATTTTTTATGCACCACTTTATGTTGCGATTGAAGAAGGATTTTTTAAGGACGAAGGGTTAGACATCGAGCTCACAACGACTTGGGGTGGAGATAAAACAATGACAGCCATTTTGAGCGATGGAGCAGATGTTGCACTCGTTGGCTCCGAAACATCAATCTATGTGTATGCACAAGGTTCTAGTGATCCAGTCACTAATTTTGCTCAACTCACCCAAACTGATGGAACGTTTCTCGTCAGTCGTGACAAAGTGGAAAACTTCACATGGGATCAACTAGAAGGGAGCACATTCCTCGGTCAACGTAAGGGCGGAATGCCACAAATGGTTGGTGAGTTTGTAATGAAAAAGCATAATATCGATCCTAGTAGTGATCTAACTCTTATTCAAAACGTGGATTACGCAAATATTCCAAGTGCCTTTGCCTCAGGTACTGGAGATTATGTTCAATTATTTGAACCAACTGCTAGTATTTTTGAGCAAGAAGGAAAAGGTCATATTGTTGCATCCTTTGGCACCGAGTCAGGAAAAGTTCCTTACACAACATTTATGAGTAAAGAAAGTTACATTCAAGAAAATGAAGAAAACGTCAAGAAGTTTACTGCAGCGATTTATAAGGCTCAAAAGTGGGTGGATGAACACAGTGCAAAAGAGGTTGCCGCTAGTATTGCTCCTCATTTTGAAGATACAGAACCATCGTTAATTGAAACGGTTGTAGAACGTTACAGTGAACAGGGTTCATTTGCAACTGATCCAATTTTAGACACAGAAGAATGGGAAAACCTCCAGAATATTATGAATGAAGCAGGCGAGCTTCCAAAACGTGTCGATCATGAAACACTTGTAAACACAATCTTTGCAGAAGAAGTTGTAGGAAACTAACTGCTCGGTCCTAGGAGGGGAGATGATCTTTAAACGTCACTCCTCTCTAAATTTCAGTAAGGAGGAAGGAAGATGTCTTTCCTAACAGTTGAACATATTCATCATATTTACTTCACAAAGGACACAGCTACACTAGCTCTAGATGATATTGATCTTACAATCGAGAAAGGGGAGTTCATCTCGTTTCTTGGTCCAAGTGGCTGTGGAAAAACAACTCTTTTATCGATAATCGCTGGTCTTATTCAACCAACAGAAGGCAAGGTCAAATTGGCGAATCAAACGATATCAAAACCGAATCCTTTAGTTGGTTACATGCTACAACAAGATTACCTATTTCCTTGGAAAACCATTGAAGATAATGTCACGATTGGTTTGAAAATTATTGGGCAGCTTACTGCTGATAAAAAAGAGCGCACCTTAAATCTTCTGAAAGAAATGGGTCTAAGTTCTGTTGAGAAACAATTCCCACACCAACTTTCAGGTGGTATGAGACAAAGAGCAGCTTTAGTTAGAACACTATCTACAAATCCAGAAATGCTTCTTTTAGATGAACCTTTTTCGGCTCTTGATTATCAAACAAAGCTTAAACTTGAAGACTTGGTTTTTCAAACATTAAAAGATTATCAGAAAACAGCTCTTTTGGTCACCCATGATATCGGTGAAGCAATTGCAATGAGCGACAAAATATTTGTTTTCTCAGCAAAGCCTGGCAAAGTTGCAAGAACTTATATTGTTCCTGGGCAACTACGTGAATTAACACCTTTTCATGCGAGACAGCACCCTCAGTTTACGGACCTATTTCAACAAATATGGAAGGAGTTAGATCAACTTGAAACCAAAACAGAAATCAATTGATCTTCTTCACCAAAACTATGTGACAGGTTTACAACGTGAAAAAAGATGGGTTCATTTTTACCAGATTTTAATCTTTATTTCTTTTTTTTCAATCTGGGAGATTGCCGGCAGAAGGGAATGGGTAGATCCATTGTTATTTAGCTACCCCTCAAAGGTTTGGGCTTTGTTTCTAAGTAAGCTGAACGATGGCTCCCTTCTAACTCATGTAAGTGTAACGCTATTTGAAACAGTTCTTGGATTTATCCTCGGGACCTTTCTTGGAGCTTTGTTAGCAGCTATATTATGGTGGTCTCCTCGAATATCAAAGGTGCTTGATCCATACCTTGTTGTGTTAAATGCAATGCCTAAAGTAGCACTCGGTCCAATTCTCATTGTGGCACTTGGCCCAGGTTTTATTTCAATAATAGCAATGGGTGCGATAATTTCGGTCATTATTACAACCATTGTCATTTACACCTCATTTAAAGAAGTGGATCAGAATTATATAAAGGTGCTTCAAACTTTTGGAGCAACAAAGTCGTCTGTTTTTAAGGAAGCTGTACTACCAGCATCCTTTCCTACGATCATTTCTACTTTAAAAGTTAATGTTGGGCTTTCTTGGGTTGGAGTTATCGTCGGAGAGTTTCTCGTATCTGCGAAAGGCCTTGGCTATATGATCATTTATGGATTTCAAGTATTTAATTTCACACTCGTCCTTTTGAGCCTTCTCATCATCGCCTTTTTTGCGACAATCATGTACCAAGGTGTCGAACTTCTCGAAAAAAAATTAGTGAAAAATACAAAAGAATAAAAGCTTCTTCCAAGAAATCTGGTGGAAGGAGCCTTTTGTTTCTAATTGATTCTCTGCATGGTTTTTTGCAATACTTCATCTTTCATAATAAAGCTAAACCGCTTATCCCGCAGAATACCTTGTGGTATAGTTTCCATTACTACTGGCCCGTTCGTTTCATAATAGCATTCTTGATCGATTAATTCGCTTACAATCGCGAAGTATATATTTTTTACAATCGTCTTTTCCTTACCTAGGACTCGATATTGCCCAATATACGTGAGCTTTTCAACGATTCCACCTGTTTCTTCTTTCACTTCTCTAAGCGCTGCTTCGTCAGCACTCTCATTTTTTTCAACCTTGCCTCCAGGAAATTCATACCCTCGATCTGAGTGTTGAGTTAATAGCCACTTATCTTTGTATCGACAAATAACCCAGACATGCTTTGGCAAACTTGAGAATGGATGATCGTCAAATGATAATTGAACTTCATTGTGATAGTAATCTTTAAACCGATACATATATCTGATCCCTCTATCTCCATAACGATTATATCTACAAATCTTATCACAATGAAACTTGCTTGTAACGTAAGATTACACTTACTCAAAGTTGTTGACGCAAATTATCAGAAAACTAACTCTACATAGCTCGTCCATTCTTTCATTTTCAAAGTTTTTGAATTTATTCTTGGTGCTCAATTTTACCAATGATTCCTTGTGATTGAATATGCTCCTTTGCGTCTCCATCACCCAACCTGTAAATCATTTCATAAATGAGCTGGTTGGTATCATCGATCGCATCATTTTCCCGATCATAATGATACTCCAAATATGGCACATGAGCTCTAAAAAAGCCTTGCCAGTCAGAAGAAAAAACCTGGTCAAAATACTCTCTGAGCGTCGTGATTTCATCATCTGAAGCTTCTATTTTGTAATCCCAAGTTGCTGCGGTACTTGATTGTGAAATATGGCCGTTTGCTACTGCAATATAATACGTTTTTTTTCCAGTCTCCATCTTGTCAACTCCCTTGATCGTCTATTGTTTATCTTTTTCCCTATGACCGAGTATTTATTCTGGGACAGCTCTGATAATTGCTAATCAATCAAAAAGATAAAATAAGCCATACTAACAATTATCGACAAGTAAAAAATCATACAAAGCGAAAAAGGAGGCTACATTCATGGAGATATTTAATAAATCAATTCCTCAACAATTAATGGCTCAATTCAGAGCAGATGATGAAGATCTTGATGCTTATGCAAATCATTTGATTAATCAAACGGAAAAAAAGCAGGTACTAAATTGGATTGACTCTCTAAATAATGCTGATTTTAGCGCTTTGCTTACACCGTTTGTGGCAGGGCATTTGCGAGAGAAAATTGGCGATGAGGAGAGTTTTGTGGAGGGGAAAGATAAGGGTGAATAACATGTCGTGTGCGGTAGAGATAGAGGCATGCTTCATCAAAGTTTTTAAAAAGGAGCTAATTGATTCAGCTCCTTAATTTTCAAGCTTTAAAATCGATTTATTTTTTCCTACGAAGTGGATGATGTGCAGTCGGTAAATCACATAACATGTACACTTCAATCAAAAGCATAGGCTATGTTTACCATTCTTAGATACAAATGCTAGATAATCCGAACAACCCCACAGGTCGATTCCTGTGGGGTGAAAATTTTCCGATCATTATTTCCCTAAAAATGACTTTAGCATCCAGTTATGTTTTTCTAAACTTTGGTGGATGGCTAACAACATGTCACCAGTTGTTTCGTCGCCTACTTCGGCTGCTAATTCCATTCCTTCTTTTAATTCTTCAGCTACAGATGTGAAGTCCTCAAGTAAACTTTGTACCATTTCCTCAGCTGACTCTTTACCTTCAGCCTCTTTGACCGATGATAATTCTAAGCATTCTTTCATTGTTGCTACTGGTGCTCCTTCAATTGCGAGAAGTCTCTCGGCTAATTCATCAATATGTACCGCAGCTTCAGTATATAATTCCTCAAACTTTACATGCAATGTAAAGAAACTCTGTCCTTTAACATACCAGTGATAATTATGTAATTTCACATACATAACTGTCCAGTTTGCAACTTGTTTATTAACAGTACTCACTAATTTTTCAGACATTGTTACTAACTCCTCCTTCATTTATCTTACTTACTATTTACCCAATGTTAGTTTACTCAAAACTTCCAATTTTACTTGTGTTTTTTTATCTGCACTTAGAAGTTCCATGTTAGAATAGGCTTACAAAGTATTACCCGAGGAGGATTTCAGGTGCTTACCATTTTAATTATCTGCTTAATCATTGTTGCTATTGTTCTTATCCTTAGCGTACTAACGACTTCAAAGGCATATCAATATAAACATACTGTGGATAAAATTGGCGACCCAGTCCAGCAAACTGATACTGAAAATACAGACTATAAAAGTGAAAAAAATTTTAAAAAAGACGTTGGATTATAAATTCCAACGTCTTTTTTCCTTTAATAATTCTCGTACACATATGGCGACTTAGGTTGTTCAATCTTTTCGATGGATTGAATTTGCACGTTCGGCAACACCCAATCTTGATAGTTCGTTTTGGTTAGTTCACCTGAAATTCTTATCCATTGATCATCACCGTATTGCTTTGCATCAGGCAGTGTTGCGAGCGTTCCATATACTGATGCGTCGGCGACACAGCATGATAGGCCAAAACGGGCAACAACAAATTGGTTTTCGTCGAAATCAGGCTCTCTATAGATAAATCCGATGAACTCAATGCTTTTTCCAACAAATTTTTCTGGACTTTTATCAATAATATTTGTCATGGCAATGTAATTTTCTTCAGTTAACACGATTTTGTCCATTGCTAACATTTCTTCCTCTAGCTCTTTATAATACCCCTCTGGTGGTGCTTCAATTTCGAATCCCTCTGGATGTTCAAGCGGAACATCTGGACTAGAGCTTGGTGGTTCAGCGTTTTCCTCAACACGTTCCTCTAGCTGCTTCATATATTCGTCAGGATCACTTAAGTAAAGCTCTGCTAAATCCTCACTATTTGCTGATTCTTGCACCTCGTTACTTGGTGCTAGTCCTGATTTAAATCCTCGTTTGGCGACAATTGAACTATCTAGAACCACTTCTGGGAACATAAAACCTGTAATTACTGGGAACACGAAAAACGAGTAAATCACGAGCGACTGAATTGGCGAGCTTTTTTCTGAATGATCAAAGCCACAATTACAATACAGCTCCTCCTCATTTTTTGAACCGCTCCTCCAGATTTGGACAACACCAAGTAACAAAAAGACAACGACTGCAAAATAAATAAACGGCATCATGCGTGGTGCTATAAAGTTTAAGATGTCTCCAGTAATAATCAACTTGAACATTAGCATTGTAAAACCAATTAATATAATTCCTCTTATATAGAGGTGAAACCGGTAGTCGTTATTTCCCATAGGTATGAACACCCCTTACAAAAGAATTTGCTGATAAAGTATGACCGCTACATAAACCGCAACTGTAACGACAAGCATAAAAATCAATACGAATTTCGCTCTAAAAAAGGCAAAAAGCATAAACGCGTTTTTCAAATCAAGCATTGGACCATAAACTAAAAAGGCAATGATCGATGCAGCCGAGAATGTGCTACCAAACGATGCTGCCACAAACGCATCCGCTTCAGAGCATAATGACAAGATAAACGCAAAAGCCATCATGATTGCAGGAGAACTGAACTCATTGCTACCTAGACCTATTAATACTGAGCGATCAAGGAATGTCTGAAACAGACTGGCAATGAATGCACCAATTAGTAAGTATTTTCCCATTTCAAAAAATTCATCACTTGCATGAAACAGCGTAGACTTTATTTTTCCAACGTCTTTTAGCCCTTCCTCTGCTTTCACTCTACCAACTAACTCTTCTTTTGACCACTTCAATTGATCCCGATTTTTAAAGATCATGTACATAATGAACCCAATGACGATGGACAAGACGAACGCTAGTCCCATTCGAGCGTAGACAATTTCTGTTGAAGATTGAAAAGCATAATAGGTTGAAGCAAAAACAACTGGATTTAAAATAGGCGCTCCTACTAAGAAGACGACCCCAACATGTAGTGGCATCCCTTTTTTTATCAATCGTCTAACAATTGGTACAATCGCACACTCACAGATCGGAAAAATTGCACCTAATAGTGCAGCTGGTAATAGAGCAACAATTGCATTTTTGGGTAAAAAACGTTGAATCGCTTCTTCTGATACAAACGTTTGAATTAAAGCTGAGACAAAAACGCCTAGTAAGATAAATGGTATCGCTTCAAGGACGATACTTAGAAAAATCGTATTAAGATTTAAAAAGCTTTTCGGCACTTCCACTGAATCCCCAATATCTATAAAAAGAAAAAGATAAAAAAACAAGCCCAGAAGCGCAACAGCAATCAATTCCTTGAATAATGGTATGGCTGGTTTGTTCATCTCGTAAACTCCAATCCTATTTTTTTTACAATAAATTAAACAGTCGTCCTCTAATAATATCTTCTAGTATTATATCATACGAACCTTGTCCATGAATTATGCAAATTATATGTCTAGAACGTCAAGTCGAATGTCATACCTAGCATATTTAAAAGCTTTAATTATTGAAGTTATCTATAAAATTAAAGTATACTCACAATATCGGAAAGTTTGAGAGGAGAACAAGGAATACGATGAACAGAGAGATTAAAATACCATCAAAAAAAGAGCGCCATCAATTATTTGGCTCTGTTGTGCCTGGGTTAAAAACAAAGCCTACTGAAAAACTCAAAATGGCGGACTTACAAAATAGCAAAAAGGATTTTTTATTTTCAATAGATGCAGTTGGAATTAGCAATGTAAAACACCCTGTAATTCTTTTATCAGATTTGAGTCCTAATGAACAAACGACAATTGCTAATTTCAAAATGACAAGTACGATTTCATATGATTCAAAGGGAACCAATATGAGCCGCTTCACTGAACAGCTAGAGGCCTACAGACAAAATGGTGGCTTCGTGCTTAGCTTAAACAATTTATTTGACTTTACAAAAGAACTAGCAGAACGCTTAAAGCAAAATGATGCAAGCATTGAGGTTACCTTTCCATGGTTTTATGAGCGCAAAGGACCTAGCTCAGCATTAGTCGGTTTAAATCATTCTGAAGCAACGCTAGCCGTGACCTACGAAGAAGGCCAAGGATTTACAACTTCAGCGAAACTAACGACTGCGATTACGACTCTATGTCCATGCTCAAAAGAGATCAGTGAATACAGCGCCCATAATCAACGCGGCTATGTTTCAATGGAAGTTGAATTCACACCTGACTATCACGAACAGATTGATTGGAAAGCAGCACTTTTACACGCAGCAGAAACAAACGCAAGCGCAATGATTCACCCAGTCTTAAAACGTCCCGATGAAAAAATGGTCACCGAATCGGCGTATGAAAACCCGCGTTTTGTAGAAGACATGGTGCGCTTAGTTGCAGCCGATTTGTATGAATTAGATTTTATCCAAGCTTTCACGGTTCAGTGTCGCAACGAAGAGTCCATTCATCTGCATGATGCAATTGCGAGTTTGAGTTATCGGAAGAACTAAGGAGCATGCCATAAATGGCATGCTTTTGTTTTTTTGTTATAGCATAATTTTTCAGCTTTATTGCTTTTTCCATCGGATATCTCCTTTTGAAATTCCTCTTTGCTATTATTTGAAAAGTTAAATATTAGCTTTAATATCCTACTAAAAATCACCATATCTTAATCCCTTTCTATTCACAACAACAATCAATACTTACATAGAAATGATAATAACAAGGAGTCTACTTTTACAATTTTCTAAACTAATTACAGAAAACGCTTGTCGTAAGGGTGACAAATCTTTTTCCTTTTTCATTCTTGATACTTTATTAGCCCCACTCAACAATCGGGTGCTTATATACAGTGCCGACGACAAAAGGTTTATAGGATACGTCTTTAATCTTTGTGTACATATAGCCTCTGTTGGTATAATTTCTTGAAAGGCTGAAGAAGTTGCTTCATCAGGCAGCCAAGTCTATCATACCCACCACTCCACTTAAATTCCTAAGTTTGTATACGTTGAATACGGTGAAAAATCATACTATATATAATGGCCTGTTTGTTGAATAAGTATCTGCAGGAAAGAAGATACTTTTTTTGATGTGTTTCTTCTATTATTAATTGCTACTTTGAAATTCTCTTTCGTATTCTTTAACCAACCTATAAAAAGTCGCCATTTTAACGTCTAATTCTTCCATGGATTTAATAGCTGTCATCTCTCTTGACTTCCAAAGTTTATATACTACTGAAGCAACAGGGGTTTCAGCTGCTACATTATATCTATCTCTATATCCTATAAAACATCGTCTAGGTTACACGAAATTAAATTTAAGTGAGCTTGCAATAGAATGTAAGTCAGCTGGATATGAGTTATAAACCTCATATAGCTATGCTACAATGCTTTGATCTTCTTTTACAGCATTGTAGACATCTACAACATATGGTCCATAATGATCAAAGTACCATTCTATATTTGTGAGTTGTTTGCCATTTTTTAAAGCACTATACCAATCTGCTAAATACACCATTTTCGTTAGTCTTGTTTTAGAAAGCTCATCGTTGCGTGGATATTCCAGAAAAGCCCCCTATTGTGGAGTAATCGAGTCTTAACCACTTACTTTAAATCGATAAATTTCTTTCGATACAAACTAAATTGTGTACTGTATTTTTTAAGCTTTTTTTTATCAGTTTGTGAATTCAGAAAAGGTTTTCGTTTCCCTATCACCATAATGTCTTTTCCATCTATAGTATCATCTAGCACTACATATGGCTGAAAATAATCAGATTTAGTATCTGGTAATGAAACAGATAACCTGGCATACTCCTCTGTAGAAAACTGATTTGATATTGTTAATTCTAATAAGCACTTTAAATGTGTTAGTGCTTCTAAGGATTCATCCTTTACACGTATATTAAGTAAGCTTAAAGATGTCAAATTAGTCAGCGATCTAATAGGATTAAGTGTATTAATGGTTAATGAGTTCCATATCGAATCTTTGATACTCAACTACATAATTATGTATACCACAGGGTAAATAGGTATTAATTTTTAAAGCATGTCCATTTGTCAGAACTTTATGTTCATTTACTAACTTACCTTGTTACTTTCATTATTAGAATTAGATTCATAAAACCTAATCCAACGTAAAGGCTCAGTGGAAGTTAAATAAACAAATTCTGAATTTAATTCTCCCAGGTTATATTCTTCGCTTACTGTAAATTTTTGGTTTTCATTTTCATATGATAACTCAATAGTTTCATTTAAAGTTACTTCCATTTTCTTTATTAATATAATTCTTCCAATTATGTAAGCCAGAAATAGTATTAATGAAATGAGAGATGAACTAAAGCCTATTATTTCTATAAAATCTAAATCACTCATTTTCAACAATAACATTCTCAAAAATGTTTCCAGTCCAACTATTCCCATTAAATATCCTAAGATAAAAGTCACTAAGATAAAAACTCCATTATATACAAATCTCATTTATTCACCCCAATAATTTTTTAGAAAAAACAAACCCCTTATAAATAAGTATAACGACTATTGCTAGATAAATGCTTCACCTTGTCTCTTCCTCGACTATCGGCCCTACACATAAAGAAAAACGCTTTCCTTATTACTGAAAAGCGCCCTTTAATTGAATAAGAAAAGCATTATTTGCTATGAAGTAATGCTTTTCTTATTATGTTGTATAAAACAGACAAGAATAGTACAAATCTATTTTACATAATGTTTTTTAAAATCTGGGTGGATAGAAAATTTGCGACGTAAATTGATGAGGTTTTCCCCAAAACTTTCCTCTAAAAGTTCTCTATGTTTCTCCATAATTTCCATGAGATACAAATCATGAATCATGACTTCTGTAATTGGCATTACTAAACCTACATGCCTTGTCCATGCTGCACGGCTATCTTTACCCAACGAGACAATACCTGCTACTACTTCTGAATCATCTGCACTAAGAACAAGCCATCGTCCACCATACTCTTCTGTAATTTCATGACCCATATAATGAAGGTAAACATTAGCAAAATCAGAGGCGATTTCCCCATAAGCAATAATTATTACGTTGACCCCTCTTTTTGTTGCCTGTCTTAGTTCATACTCCAATTCTTCGAATTCCTCTGTCCATACTTCTAAGAGAATTCTTTTTTTTGCAGATAATATACAATCTTTTACCTTATCGAGTATTTCATTGCGTCCCATGATATTCCAGATATTTTCACGGTCATTTGCAGAACGTTCGAACTCCGCTAATGATTTTTCTGCCAGTTCAAAATTCTCTTCTGCTTCCCTTCGGCGGTTTTTAATTAGCTCCTTTGCCGGAACAGGAGTATACTGTGGCGTGTTTCCAGGACTAACCAGAATATCTCCTCGTATGGCGAGACTATCTAGTACTTCATATATTCTTGAACGTGGTACACCAGAATTTTTCGCTACTGCATATCCAGTTAATGGAGATTCCTCCAATAAGGTAAGATACGCTTTTGCTTCATATTCAGTAAAATTTAGATTCTTTAATGTTTCTAAAATGGTTTCTTTCATAAACCCTCCAACATAATATTAGTCGCTACCTTAGTAACTAATATTTTATCAAAATCTGTTGATTATTTCCAAATGATTCTGATATAATCGTGTAAGTAGTTACTTTGGTAGTCACTATTAGAAAAGGAAGGAAGAAACAACATGGATAGCTTACTAACATACATTTCAATTGCTGCAATGATGGTTGTTATACCAGGAGCAGATACTATGCTCCTGGTGAAAAACACGCTCAGCTATGGTCCAAAAGCTGGACGTTATACGGTTCTCGGAATGGCAACGGGACTTTCTTTTTGGACGCTTATTGCTATTCTTGGATTATCCGTTGTCATTGCAAAGTCTGTTATTCTTTTTAGTACAATCAAATATTTGGGAGCTGCTTACTTAATTTATTTGGGTATAAAAAGTTTTTTTGCTAAAAGTGTGTTTTCTTTAGAGGAAATTCAAGCACAAGCGAATGCACCTATCAATTCTTCAAGTCGGCATAATAAAGAGTCCTTTATGCAAGCATTACTTAGTAATGTTCTTAATCCAAAGACTGTTTTGGTTTATATAACTGTCATGCCTCAATTTATCAATTTGAACGGAAATGTAAATCAGCAATTGATTGTGTTAGCATCAATCCTTACTTTACTCGCTGTGTTGTGGTTTCTAACCCTTGTTTATGTAATTGATTATGCAAAAAAATGGTTGAATAACTCCAAATTCCAGAAAGTATTCCAAAAATCAACTGGCTTAATTTTAGTAGGTATTGGCGTTAAAACAGGAATTTAAATTTCATTTATTAACACTCCTAATTCAACTTTCTCCGTTCAGACAACTGAACGGTTTTTCTTTTTTGTCCTCATTTGCTTCAAACGTGCAACTAACATCATTGTTCAATTAACTGGCCCGATACAAAAAGAGACGCACTCCTCAAGAAATGCGCCCTTTATTGGAGAAATTACTAGCTGTAATATTGTATCAAAACTATCAATGGCAGTATTTGTAAATATTTTCGAAGTTGGCTACTTTTTTCAATTCATACATTCTTAATAAAGTACGGTCCACATTCGCTTTCGTGTGTCATGATAAATGTCCATTTAGAATCCCAATCCATTATATAAATATCGCTATGATACATGTGATAATCGACATATGATAGTTCTTCGATTGTAAGTGTTTTAGCATTTTCAAGAAAATAAGCTTCATCTATAAATTGATAAAAGGTTGTACATTTATGTTTCGTTTGATTTTTAAAGGCTTCTATCGCTTCTTCTTTTTCAAGACATTTAACCTTCTTCCAACTACATAAGTGCCACAAAAAATCATCCATGTTATTGGGGTTGTTATTCACTGTCGATCTATCTAAAAAATTGAGATAAGCTCTTTTGTATAAGGATGGCGTTCCTCCTCAAATAATTGATTATGGTGGAATTGATCGACAAGCTTCCCTTCTTTCATCACCATGATCCGTTGGCTCATTTGTTTGACAGCAGCAAGATCATGTGAAATAAACAAGTATGAAAGATTTAAAGTTTTGCGAAGCTCTGTCAATAAAGTAAGCACTGCCCCTTGCGAGATAACGTCAAGGCTTGCTGTCGGCTCATCTAGAACAATGAGCTCTGGTTCAATGCTAATAGCACGAGCAATCGTTACACGTTGCCGCTGTCCACCACTTAATTCATGAGGATATTGATTTGCCAAACTCGACGGTAGCTTAACGGCTTCTAGTAACTGCTTTACAAAGGCGTTCTTTGAGGTATAAGAAAAGTGGTCAAGATTAAGTTCATTCCTATACTGTGCGTATGGGTCAATCAGTGAATCCTTTATTTTAAGTTTTGGATTTAAAGCTGCTAAAGGATTTTGAAACACGATTTGAATCTTTTTACGGTAAGGGTGTAGCTGACGCTCATTAAGTTGTTCAATTGCGTGATTCTTAAAGTAGATCGAGCCGCTGTCAATAGCTTCAATCCGCAGCAAGCAACGAGCCAGTGTGCTTTTACCACAGCCACTTTCACCGACAAGGCCTAGACATTCACCCTTGTTCAGTTCAAATGAGAAGTTATCTACCGCTGTTTTTTTTGCTTGATATGATTTTGTCAGTTGTTTAACAGTAAGCAGATTCATCTGTTTTCTACCTCCTGTAAACCCGATGGAAGGCCGTGTCCTAGTGTAGGTGCAGCTTGTATCAACTGCTTTGTATATTCATGCTGGGGATGGTCAAGTATACGATGTTTCCCACCTGATTCCACAATTTTCCCTTCCTTCATAACAGCTAAACGGGTTGCATAACGTCTAACATGACGCCAATCATGGGTAATAAATAAAATCGAACAACCTGTTTCTTTTTGCCGTTTTGCAAGCAATTCTAAAATCTTGTGCCCTGAGACACTGTCTAGTGCCGTGGTTACTTCATCTGCAATTAATAAATCTGGCGACAGCAAAAGTGCCAATGCAATCGAAACTCGCTGAAGTTGTCCTCCACTTAACTGAAACGGATATCGATTGTACAAAGTTTCGTCTAACCCAACTGATTCAAGTGCATCCATTGCCTTTATCTTCCGAGTTTTTGCGGCGAGAATTCCGTGGGCTTTCTGATATTCTTCAAAATGCTGACCAATGGTTCTAAACGGTGTAAAGGAGCCCTGATAATCTTGAAAAATATAGGACAATTTTTGACCACGAATTGTTCTTACTTGTTTTGGTGATAATGCTAGCAAATCTTGCCCTCTAAAAAAAACATTTCCCTCTACCTGCAAATTAGGAGGAAGCATTTGTCCAATTGCCTGGGAGAGCAAGCTTTTGCCGCTACCGCTTTGCCCAACTAGTGCATACCACTCTCCTTCACGAATGGAAAGTGATACGTTATCAACAATTTTCTTTTCTCTGCTGCTAATCGATACTTGCTCAATTGATAGAATCATTTCTTCACCTCTTTTTTCACATCAAAATGATCACGTAAATAATCACCCAACATATTCGTTAACAGCACAACAACTACAATAGCTAAGCCAGGATATATCATTAATTCAGGGCTTGACTGAAAATGAGGACGTGAGTCATTTAGCATTGCTCCCCATTCAGGGATAGGTGGCTGTGCACCAAGTCCAATGTATGACCATGCAGAAATGAGCAATATAATTTTTCCTAGATCAAGACTTGCCAGTACGAGAACATGCCCCGCAATATGAGGAAATAAATGCTTACGCATGATTTTACTTGAAGATAATCCATTGATACGGGCAATCAGTACATAATCTTTTTGAGATTCTGATAAAATAGTGCTGCGAACAAGACGGGCATAACTAACCCATTTGACCATCACAATAGCAAGCACAAGGTTGCCTATGCCCGGTCCAAGTAAACCACTCAGGACAATTGCAACAATAGTATCTGGGAAAGCTAAAAATCCATCGGCAATTCGCATAAATATCCGATCAACCAACCCACGTTTATATCCTGAAATAAGACCAAAGGGTATTCCAATGATGAGAGAAACGATCAGCGCCAGCAAGCTATACCCGATTGTCTGCTGACCTCCAAGTAGGAGCCTAGTCAGTACGTCCCGACCGAGATGATCTGTCCCAAGTGGATGATGAAGACTCATTCCCTTGAGGCGTTCACCGAGATTTGTAAATGTTGGGTCATGTCGTAAATATAAAAAAGCATATATGGAGACTGCAAGAATAAGAACTATGAATATTAGCGCAATCATAGCTTGCCAACTCTTCACCTTTGGCAGACGCATAGAGAAATCTTTCATCAGTTGCTCTCCCTTTCTTTTAGTTTCATTTCAGGATTTAAATATCGATAAGATAGATCAACACATGTATTTACAATAAAAACAATGAAAGCCATGATTAAAATATATCCTTGTATTAAGGGATAATCACGTTGACGTATCGCATCAACTACAAGTTTTCCTATCCCTGGATATGCAAATAGAACTTCAATCACCACAACACCGCCAATCAAGCTTCCTAAACTGACTCCAAATACAGTAATAACAGGAGGAAGACTGTGTCGAAATGCATGCACTAGAAAGATTCGTTGTTCTGACAAGCCACGAGCTCTCGCTGCACGGATAAATTCTTGACTAAGCGAATCAAGCAGGCTGGAGCGAAGCAAACGGACATATACACTAGAAATCGCTAGCCCAAGTGTGATCGATGGTAAAATCAATGAAACAAATCCATCTCTCCCCATTGTTGGAAACCAATTGAATCGTACACCAAATAAATCAATAAAAATAAGACCAAGCCAAAAGCTTGGTATGGCTGCACCAATAATCGATAGGATTCTGCTTATCTGGTCAATCCAGCTATTTCGGTAAAGGGCAGATAAGGACCCTAGTGGAATTGAAACCGCCAGCATAACAATCATCGCACCGACTGCTAATTCAGTTGTGGCAGGAAGCCCGGTTAGGAGCATGTCCATCACAGTTTGCCCTGTGACATAGGATTGGCCGAAATCAAGTTGAATAAAATTAAGAAGCCAAAGCCCGTATTGGACGAGTAACGGCTTGTTGAATCCCATATCTTCTCTTAGTGCTTCCACCTGTTCCTGACTAACTGATAGTTCATCAACATTCAAAATAGTCAAGACAGGATCTCCAGGTGCGAGCCGAATAAACAAAAAACTTACAAATGTAATAAACAACGTAAAAAACAAAACTTCAAGAAATTTCCGCACAAGAATTTGAAGCATTTACTTCACATCCAATTGATTTGTAATCATGTAATATTCACTACGCGTCGTCAGCCAATTTATAACTTTTTTCTCATTATAAGCAACGATTGTGGAAGGATGTAAGACAAATGAATTGATCACATGTTCATTTACATAATCAGCTGCCTGCTCTGCAAGTACAGCGCGCTCTTCTTGACTGACAGTTTGATTGAGCTTGTCTATAATGGCAGTCAGTTCTGGCTCACTAGCTCCACTAAAGTTTAGGGCTCCAGTTGGGTGGTAAGTTGCATTTAAATAATACCCTGCATCCCCGCGCGGTGCCGTCAAATTACTATAGGTAGCTAAATCCCAATCACGGTTGGATGCCATATATTCCTCAGGTGTATCTATTTGCATAATTTTAACATCGATGCCGATTTGTTTAGCATCTGATTGAAAAACCTGAGCAATCAATGGCAAGTCTGCCCTTGCTGAATAGGTTAACAGTGTGAACTCAAGCGGTTCCCCATCCTTTTGCATTTTTCCGTCTTGGAGCGTATAGCCCGCTTCCTCTAAATACTTAACAGCTATATCCTCACCCATTGGATGCTCTTCATAACTTGGAGCAAATGGCAGTGATGGCAAAAATGGTCCTGTAGCAGCTTCAGCATGCCCAAGCAGTATCCTTTCAACAATTTGCTGGCGGTCAATCAACGCATCTACAGCACGACGTACATTAACATCCCGTAAACTTTTGCGCTCCATGTTCATTGTTAATTGATGTACACGGAAAGTAGCAGTAGACTCAACTTTAATGTCGTCGTTCTCTTGTAAAATTTCTAGGCTTTCTACCTCTGGACGATAGACAATATCGACCTGACCAGACTTTAATGCAAGTGTACGGGCATTTGCATCCTCATTAAAAGAAAATGTCACTGAATCAAGATTTGAAGCCCCATCCCAATAATCAGCATAGCGTTCGAGCTCAAGCTTGCTCCCAGGAGTGAATGACTTCAGTAAAAAAGGTCCTGTACCAATTGGTTTATTAACAATATCCTCTTCTGTAACGTCAATGATCGATACATTTGGGTTAACTAGTTCTGAAACAAACTCTGGAAAAGGTTCAGTTGTTGAAATACGCAGTAAATTGCCATCTGCTTCAATTTTATCGATTTTTAATGCATTTTGTATAGCAACACTTTCTTTAAGTGCTCGTTCAAGAGAGATTTTTACTGCTTCGGCATCCATTTGCTTCCCATTTTGGAATGTAACATCTTCACGAAGTTTAATCGTCCAATGTTGTCCATCCTCTCCTTCCCAGCTTTCTGCTAACCATGGTTCAACGGTTAAATTTTCCTCATCTATCCGAACTAATGTTTCTGTTATTCCTGCTCTTAATGGAACATAACTTGAATCCACATGAGGATCAAGAGAATTAGTAGAAAAATTATACAGAAAATGAATGTGCTTATCTTCTCCTTCTTCTCTACTTGTCGATGAGTTCGTACATGCACTTAACAAGCTAACACATATCAATAAGATACCTATCTTAAAGAAGTGATTTTTTATGTATTCATGAAAACTTTTGTAATTCAAGTTTCTGACCCTATTAGTATTAGTTGTTATCAAAGTTACTCCCCCTAAATTGAAATTGTTACGATTTATATATTATCGGAGTGATTCCTATTTGACAAGGGGAAATATTTTCAGAGATTATCTCATCAATTAGATTACTTGATTCACTACCTCTATAATTATTTAATCTAATCTGTACAACTGTACAAAGCAAAGCATTTTTCCTAAAAGAATTATCATTAATAGACTTTTAGCTAGAAAAACAAGAATGCAATAGCCATGTTATAACATAACCAGTCTAAAGTAAAAAGTGGAATAAGAATTAAGCACATACTTCTAAGGACATACATTCATCCTAGACTTCGCAGGTGGAGATAATGCTCATGTAGTGTTTGTTTCCACAATTTCGTGTTAAACAATCTGGCCCTATACATAAAGAAAGAGCGCAATTCTTTTTAAAGAAACGCGCCCGATTGCGGAATATTGAAAAATGCGAAAGAGATGCAAAAATGGCTCCTCAGTTATTTTACTAAAGCACCCTTCGTGAAATAAAGAAGTCTTATTTAGGTCTATCGTTTAATAGTCATGGGGAAAATAACTCGAAATTGGAAGCAGTTTAAAATTACAACAAGTATATCTAAGTAATTTGGAACAAATATTATAACTATTGAAAATCAAAAGGAGGTGGCTACAATGAACGCACAACGAGCACAAGAAATTGCTTCTTCGCCAATTATGGCTAATGTAACCTATAATGGAGAAAGTATTTACATTGAGCACGTGGATGAACAAAATGGAACAGCTACAATCCATTCCCTTGATGAACCAAATAATAAACAAAGTGTTTCTGTAACAAGCTTAAATCAACAGTAATTTATCAAGTATTTCCCCATAATAAACCTCCACCTTCGGGTGGTGGTATCATGTTTTATTAAATTCAGTTGAAATCTTCTTTTACTATTCATCCCCTCTTCTTAACAATAAAATCAAAATCTCCTTCTTACAAAGCCTTTTCAAAAGAACGCCCTCTTATTTAAGAAAGGCGCCCGATTGCGGAATATTGAAAAGCTTAATAAGAACCAAGTAATTTAAATTCTATAACGATTATTATTGCAATTAAAATTAAAAACATTTCAGTTAAAGTTAAAATAGATTGTTTCGGATATTGTGTATATTTCCACTCAAAAAATGCTCTTACCATATAATCCAATACCATAAAAACGATTAATGCAATTAAAACCAGGTAAATTAAATCTTCATAATAAAACAACAGCACACAAGATAGAAGTATTAGAGTAATGGCAGAAAAAATCCTCAAACACTTATCAATTTTTCGATGTAACTCGTTTATGTGATTATAGGAAAAAAACTCTTTTTTTACTTTCTCAATAATAACAAACACTTCAATAGATGTTTGTCTCGATTTACAATGTATTCATAATCTGCTTCAGTTGCAAACTCAATTTTCATAAATAATCTCCTCTAGCCTATTAACATTTGTTGTTTATTCTTTTCCAATTGAGGTATAGCACCATAACCAGGCTCCAAAACTGAATAGCACTCCAATAATAATAATAAAACCTGCTGTCTCCATAAAAACCCCCTTAGTTTTTTATATTTAACATATAATTCCGTTTATAGGTATACTTTCCTTCTTAAATCCGCACTTTTAGGCGAAATAAAAAGCGATGCCTTATTTAAACATCGCGCCCGATTGTTGAATAACGTTTTTTACATTGAAGCAATATATCTTTATTTAAAATATTGTAAAATTGTCCCTTTACCACTATCTGTTTCTACTTCGGCATATGCCCCATTTAATAGTGTGATTTGTGGCGGAACATGGCCGCAATCAATGTCATAAATAATAGGTATTTGTAGATCCTCAGAAAGCTCTTTATATACATCCTCAACTGTATAATTTCTAACAGGAGTGTTAGCTGGACTTCTACCAAACATAATACCTGAACAATTTTCAAACCAACCAGCTAATTTCATTTGTACGAGAGACTTACGCAAATCAGTAGTTGATAACTCACAATTTTCGAGAAACCATATTACAGATTCACCTTTAATATAATTTTCTTTAAATCTCTGAACTTCCCCAAATGTAGTGCCGATTAAATGTCTAATACTGTCAATACATCCACCAAGTAAACGCCCCTGTACCTTAACTCTGTTATTTGATGTTGATTTCCAATCGGTTTGTTCTGTCAAATTAAAAACACATGGAGTAGGTTTATCAAACTTCCATTCCTTTTGATATTTTTCAGATGAATGTTGGAGTATTGATTCACCCTTTTTTGTTGATAAAACCGACTGCCACATCGCTGTCGTATCATCAGAGTATTCCCCTCTTAAATCTACTAAATTAGTTCCATGAGCAGTAGCAATACCTGTTTTTAATGTGATAGCTAACAATAATAGGCTAATATCTGAGTAACCTAATACCCACTTGTTCCTTATATTTTCAAAATCAATATATTCAAGCGTTTCAATAAGAAGTTCTCCACCCCAAGGTGGAATGATGATATGAATATTTTCATCATTCATCATTTTATTAAACTCTTCTGCACGCTTTTTAGCAGGTGCAGACTTTGCCTTGTCCTGAGTCCAAGCAGTATCACCACAGGTGACGTTAAACCCTTTAGCTTCCATACGACTACATGCAGTTTTCAATAATTCATGAAGTTCAGTCGGTACACCAGATGAAGGTGCTGTAACCCCTATGGTTATCCCTTGTTGTAAAATCGGATATTTTATCATGTGCAACCCCCTATGCTATTGCATTATTTTAACAATAAAGAGTTAGTTGGAAAATACCTATTTATTAAACTGTTCTGCTAGTTGGTTCATTTTTAACATGAGCAATATTTCATCTTCGGTATACTCCCTAAAATCCTGCTGATGTTTAACAATCTGCCCGATTGCTGATGTAGCTTTAAAATAAAGTTTGATCAAAAGTCTTACTAGAACCCGTAATTTATGGCAAACAAAAGAATCCATTTTGAAAAATAGTTTGATCAAAATGGAATTCTCTTTTGAAGATTTGAAATAAGTTTTTATAAAAAAGTTTGATCATTTTCTACAAATTTTGGACAACAAAGCACCCTTTTATAGAGTATCTATTACACACCCTTAATTGTTGAAGTTGTAAAAATAAACCTACAAGATTATATGCTTTTATGTCTATTTTACATTCAGCTTACATTATATACATTCATATTTACGCACAGCTTCGTATCGTAGGTTATTTAGTTCAGTTAAGACTAAGTCAGATATCGGTGTATGTCAATCCTAATTCCGCAAGTCCCACGTTGTCACGTTCATTTTTGTTCCTTCTGTTACTCCTCCGGTTTTTGACCAACAAATTGAATAACATGTGACAGTCCATTATGAAGTTCTCCTTCATGACGGGTAACTTCTCCCATGAAAAAATGAACGATGCGCCATTCAGCAAAGATTTTCAAAAACTCTTCCGGCTTGTATAAAAAATCCAGATTTTGTGGTCCGCCACTTTTATAAGGGATCTGGTAATGTGAATAGACCTCTGTCAGGTAATAACCACCTGGCTTCACAGCTTTCTTTACACCTTGAAGGGTTTTCTGTCGAAGTTCTGTTGGAAAATGACCAAAGATGCATACAATTTCATCCCACTTCGCTTCACTCCAATTTGCTTCGTTTAGATCCACAAGTTCTGTCGAAACAACTACTCCTCGTTCTTCTGCGAGCTTATTTGTTTTTGCTAGCCCTGATTCCGCATAATCCCACGCAGTGACATTCAGTCCCTGCTCTGCCAAATAAACCGCATTCCTCCCTTCCCCTTCGGCTATGGTCAAAGCATCACCGGGAACTTTTATTTTCTTCTGAAATTCCGTCAGAAAAACATTTGGTTCCCTACCATAAACATACTGTTCTGATTGAAAACGTGTATTCCAATGGTTCATCTTTTCATCATCCTTTCGATATATTTTTTGTATTAGCTATTAGACCCGATACTCATCTGATCGCCATTGCTGAATTTCTTTTTTTATTTCATCAGGTGTCATGTTCGTTAATGCAGCTTTAGAAGCAAGCTTTGGAAACTCATCATCGGTTGCAAAGCGTAAGGCAATCAGTTGTGATAGCGTAATTTTAGGATCGATAGGTGAGCCTGTTAACATAAAATAGCGCAATTGTTCCTCGACTCGAATCGTGCGGTCTTGAACTTTTAAGGCATTCATTCTTGCCAATAAGCCTGTAATGATCCCCATGATAACCAAAGCCATTATTAAAAATGTAGTGAAGGTAAAATCACCTTTCACGATGCTCATAATTGTAGAAATGATTGCCATCACTAATGTAATCGCACTAATCGGCATGAGTACATAATGTTGTAAAGGGTGAATACGTGTGTGATTTTTATAAGTCTGCAACTTTTTCTTTTTCAAATTTATACCTCCCATAGTTGTTTTCATTTATAAAGCACTATATACCCTGACCGGTATATAGTGCTTCTTTCCTGCTTATTAAATGGTGTTTTCTATTCGTCTCTTTTATTTCAAAGAGACCTTCCCTTGTGCTTCAATGACAACACCAGCTTTTTTCAATAAATTCCCGACTTCGCAGCCTTTATCTGCTCCTTCTATCGCTCTTTCTGCAGATTGAACCTGATCTTCTGTTGCATCCGCAGCTAAAACGATTTGTGGAGCATGCGTAATGTTAAACCCTTTATCGGATATAGAAGCCTCAGAATTTAATGTAAGTTGTACTATAGGTAGTTTTCTGCTTTCAAGCATATAAGTAAGCGTTGCGATATAACAAGTTGTTGCTGAAGAAACGAGTAACTCTTTTGGATCTGCTCCGTTCCCACTGCCTCCCAAAGATGTGGGAATAGCAACTTTTGTATCCAGATACTCTGCTTTAAGTGTACCATTTCCAGTTGCTCCGCCATTCCAAGCAATATTCACAGTTGTTTTCAATTCAGCCATCGTTAACATTCCTCCAATAAAATTAATAATATGCACTCTATTAATGTCCATATACCTATATGGGTATTAAAAATTCCAAAAAACTTACCTTACTTCCCTCTCCAAGTAAGCATGCCACCTTTTACATTTGTCACTTTTGTAAATCCTAATTTTCTCAATATCTTACTCGCATTTTTGCTCCTCATCCCACTTTGACAAATGACAATCACTTCTTTATCCTTTGACAGCTCCTGATCCGCTTTTTGAGAAAGTTGGTTGAGAGGGATATTTTTAAAGCCTTTAATGTGATTTCCTTTAAATTCACCCGGTGTTCGGACATCGACAAATTGCTTCTCCTTGCTACGTAACTCCTCTTTTAAATCAGTTGTTGAGATATGTCGCACACCTTTTGTAGGTAGAACACGCTGTAAGATGAAAAATAGGAAAAGTACAATAACGATATAATTGAAAAACTCCAAATCTTGCACCACCTTCCTATACCCATATAGGTATTTATTTAATTAAAAAAATTAATTTATCCAAAACCTTAAAAACCCTACCCGTATAGGTATATTACTAGCTGAAAAGAAAGCTGCCAACCAAAAGATTCTTATCTGCTTTTTACAAGCAAATTGACAGCTTCCTTAATGAGATCGTCCGTTTTTACCCCATTTTGTTCAGCCTCTTGAACACATTCAACTAAGTTTGAACTGACAATCACCCCTATTGTTCGATCTACTGCGGAGCGAACTGCGGATAACTGCGTAATGACCTCTTTACAATCTTTGTCTTCTTCCATCATTTTCAAAATTCCACGAAGTTGCCCTTCCATGCGCTTGACTCTATTTTTCATTTGATCATTGTATTCCATAAGAATTCACCTCCACTATGCTGTTGTTCTTGATGTAATTTACAAACCGTTCATAAGAGATATCATTTTATTTCTTGTTAATCACAGCACTATCAACCTTTATGTTATACCCTTGAAGGTATATTGTCAACTGTGCCTACTCCTTTCCTACAGTTGACATATGGAAAATTGAAATTCCCCATTCTTATCGATAAACACTATTTATTTTAAATTTTCCAGTCATGGGCTTCATTCAACTACACTAAAATATCGAACCAAATCTTCACTGCAGTACCTGCAATCATAAATGCTAAAATAACTTGTAATACTTTTGTATTCATGTTCTTACCAGTTTTTGCTCCAAGCGGTGCTGCTAATAGGCTTGCCACAATCATAATAACTGCTGGCCAATAATCCACTTGACCGGTAACGAGTTTACCTACGCTACCTCCGATGGAAGAAATAAACGTAACGGCTAGACTTGTTGCAATCGTCATTCGTGTTGGTATGTGTAGGACGATTAACATGATCGGTACGAGTAGGAATCCTCCTGCGGCACCGACTATGCCAGATGCTATTCCAACTATTAAAGCTAAGATTGCCGCTATTGGCTTATTAAATGTCACTTCATTTAGCGGGATATCATCTACTGGCTTTTTTGGTATAAACATCATCACTGCAGCAATTACGGCAAGAATACCATACACGACATTCACTGCTTGTTCTGATAAGTAGCTAGATCCATAACTACCAAGTAAGCTACCAAGTAGGATAGCACCACCCATATTAATGATGAGTTGTTTGTTTAGATAGCCACCTTTTCGGTATGCCCAGACTCCGGCAATGGAAGCAAACAGTACTTGTACTGCACTTATACCTGAAACCTCATGGGCTGTAAAGGCTACAAGACCAAATAAGGGAGGAATATATAACAGCATTGGATATTTAATGATAGAACCGCCCACACCTAACATACCGGATAAAAAAGAACCGATAAATCCAATTGCAAATACTACGATGATAAATGTTAAATCCATGGATCAACCTTCTTTCTAACTTAGAAGAGCGAGTAGTCATTGCTACTCGCTATTTGGTTTTCATTATGCTTTTTGAATATAGAAGTATAAAACATCTTCTTTTGTTTTTTGTTCTAATATAGTGTGGCCACCTAACTTTGCCCAAGCTGGGATATCGCTTAGAGCACCTTTGTCCGTTGCAAGTACTTCAAGTACCTCACCAGAGTTAATCGTATCCATTGCCTTTTTTGTTCTAACGACAGGCATTGGACACGCAAGCCCTTTTGCATCTAATGTTTTTGTAATGTTCATGTGAATACTCCTTTACTAGTTTTTTTATCGAACTGCACAGCGGTTAGGTCCAATTTCCATTTCGATTTGTTCGTCATTGTCCGGATTAATTTTACCCATGTTGACTTGACGAATTTGTTCGTACGCATTTGGTTGTGGTGGTAAGTTATCTGTCACAGTACGACGGAATTCTTCTTCGTCTTCGATGTTTAGACCATGGTTTTCTTTATATAGATCACCTAAGCGTCTTGCTACTGTTCCATCTTCATTCAATTCATCAATGATCATGAAGTGTGCAGGTAATACTAATAGGTCTTCTGCAAGTTCACGGTAACGAGAATATAATGTTTCACGTAAATCTCCAACCCAGTCTTCCGCAAGTCCCGCTAAGTCTGGACGACCAATGGAGTCGATAAATAGAATATCACCTGTTAGTAAAAACTGATTGTCAATGACAAAAGAAGTAGAACCAATCGTATGACCAGGTGAGTATAGTGCATTCACATCCATTCGAGATGCACTAATTTTCACGTTTAGGCCATCTGTGAGTGGTGTGTAATCAAACACTACTTCTATGGCATCTTTTGGCGGTAAATAATAAGTTGCGCCTGTTTCAGCTGCAATGTGACGTCCACCTGAAATATGGTCTGCGTGTAGGTGTGTATCAAATACGTGTTTGATTTTTATACCTTTTTCCTTTGCAAAGTTTGTATACACATCTGTAAAACGTACTGCGTCAATAATTGCTGCTTCTCCTTCAGAAATCACCATATAAGATAAGCAACCTTTGCCTAGACGAACAAATTGGTATAGTTCGCCGCCATTTTCCAAATCAGCAACTTTTATTGGTTCTAGGTAGCTGCTCCAGGATTTCATTCCACCTTCAAGGTATGCCACTTCACGACCAGCTTCTGATAGCATTTCTGCTACCATGACAGAAGACCCTTCCTTCGCACAGACGACTAGCACATCTTTATCCGTCGGAAGTTTCGGTAGAATTTCTTCCACACCATCTAATAATTCAAAGTAAGGAATATTGAAATACTCAAATTTGTGTCCTTCAATTTTCCAATCTTCAAATGCATCGCCGTTGCGAACATCCAAAATAAAAAGTTCTTTATTTTCAATTACTTTTCTAGCAACTTGTGCTGCTGTCCATTTGTTTACAGCCATCTTCTCATTACCCCCATAGGTATATTAATATCGATTTTTTTGCAGTGGGGGAAGTTCCCCCACTGCATGAAGTATTTCTTATTAGAATGTTAATGTTGGTGCTGCATCTTTAGCGAATTCTAGGAATGTTACAGCTCCACCAACTTCGATTCCATCTACGAAATCTTCTTTCGTCAGACCCATCACATCCATTGTCATTTGGCAAGCAATAAATTTAACACCAAGATCTTGCGCAACTTCTACGAGTTGTGGAATGCTAGGAATATTTGCTTTTTCAAATCCTTCAGCGAAATGTTCTTTTCCAGCTGGCATTTCTAATGCATGCATTGCTTGCTTGTGAATTAAGTTTAGCCCTTCAAAAGTGAAGAAGATTTGTACCTCTTTTTCTGAAGCTGCTGCTGCCGTTGCGATATTGAATACTTTGTAAGCATCAAACATTCCACCGTTTGCTGCAATAATGGCGATTTTTTCTGACATAATAAATTCCTCCTAAATTTCTTTTGTTATTTTACCGTCCCACTCATTCATGCCTGGTAGAACGTTATAAACTTTTGTAAAGCCGTTATTTGCTAAAAGTTGTGCTGCCAAATCAGAACGTTTGCCAGTACGGCAAATCACATAGATCTCTTCATTCTTATCTAATTTCGCTAGACGTGATTCTAACTCACCCATTGGAATCGATTTGGCACCTTCAATATGTCCAAATGCATATTCAGCCGCTTCACGTACGTCTAAAATTAAACCATTCCGTGATTCAAGTTCTTCAAGTGAAATCGTGTGTTCATAGGCTTTTTCCACTTCTGGCTCATTAGAACCTTTGCGAATGTAATGATAAAGAACATCGCCTTCTTCCACTGTACCTAAATATTGATGTCCTACAGTACTTGCCCAAGCAGCTAAATCAGCCTTTGAGCCTTTGTCTGTTGCTTGAACTTCCAATACTTGGCCTTCTTCAAGATCGGTGATTGCTTTTTTGGTTTTCACTACCGGCATTGGACATGCTAAACCATTTGCATCCAACTGCTTATTTGCTTGAATCATTCCGTTACCCTCCTTAGATGATTGGTTATAGTGACGACATCTTACCTGTACCCGCATAGGTATAATTAACGGTAATAAAATAGTCGTTTCTTGATAACGACTGTTTACTTGATGCCTATTAAGATTCCCAGTACTTTCGTTCATGAGAATCGATCACATGATTTATAATATACCCCTCAGGGTAAAAAGTCAACTCATTAATTTGATTAATTATCACAATCCAGCAGAATAGGAATAAAAAGAAGAACCTATTTTGAAAAAGCTTGATCAAGATAGATTCTTCTTTAGCTGATACTTTATCTCAAACCAGTCACATTTGATAACTCCAGTGCCTCAAAAAGATTAAAACCCCTGAAAATCCCCAAATATCGGTTGCAATAATGAATTGATAAATGTCAGTTTATCGAAAAACAGAATCATCCCCATCGCGATCATAATGCCTCCGCCAATTTTCATTACAGAGCCACTGTATTTTTTTACCCAGTTAAACTTCGCAATGAAAAATGCCATTAAAAGAAAAGGAATACTAAAGCCTAAAACATAAGCTGCCATATACCATAGACCTTGTGATGGATTTGCACCTATAAGTGCTAATGTAGCCGCTAAAATTGGACCCATACAAGGTGTCCAACCTAGAGCAAAAGCTAATCCAATGAGTACTGAACCTAAATAACCGGCTGGTTTATTTTGAATATGCAGTTTATGTTCCTTCATCAAAAATTTTGGTTGGAATAACCCAATCGTAATCAATCCAAAGAGCACCATTGAAATAGCACCAATTTGTCGAATTATATCTCCATATTGAAAATACCAGGTCTCTAATAAAGTCGCACTTCCTGCTGTTCCAAAGCCCAGCACTAAATAAATGATTGAAAATCCAAACAAAAAGAAAATTGTATGCAAAATTGCTTTGCGCTGTCCTTTTAATTCACCCATTTGTATTTCCGCTACACTCATCCCGGTAATATACGATAAAAATGCAGGATAAAGTGGAAATACACAAGGCGATATAAAAGTTAATGCGCCTGCACTGAATGCCAATAAAATAGAAATATCAGCCATCAACGATCCCTCCATTTTATCCTACATACGTTAATTGTTTGTTGTCGCGGTACACTTGGTTAATAGTTCCTCCACCGAGGCATTCTTCTCCTTGATAGAAGACAACTGCTTGTCCAGGTGTGATAGCACGAATTGGTTCGTGGAAAATGACTTTAACTTTGGAATCATCCAACCGTTCTACCGTTACTTTATTGTCCGATTGGCGATAGCGGAATTTTGCAGTACATTCAAATGTATTTGGTATATCTTCCTTTGAAATCCAGCTGACATTGTCAGTAATGATGCTGTCTGAATAGAGCATTTCATGGTGGAAGCCTTGTTCCACATACAGCACATTCCTTTCCAGATCCTTTCCTACGACAAACCAAGGATCGCCGTTTCCTCCGATACCCAATCCATGCCTCTGTCCGATTGTATAGTACATTAAACCATCATGATGTCCGACAACTTTGCCGTCGAATGTTTCCATATTTCCCTTTTGAGCAGGCAAATACCCACTTAAGAACTCTTTGAAATTTCGTTCACCAATAAAGCAAATGCCTGTGCTATCTTTTTTGGATGCGGTCGCCAAATTAGCTTTGGTTGCCAACTCTCTTACTTTTGGTTTTTCGATATCACCTAGCGGGAATAACACCTTGCTTAACTGCTCTTCTGTTAATTGATTAAGGAAATAAGTCTGATCCTTATTTTCATCTTTCCCTCTCAACATGTGAACTTTTCCATTTTCCCTGACCACACGTGCATAATGTCCTGTAGCCACATAATCCGCTCCAAGGCTCATCGCATGATCTAAAAATGCCTTGAACTTGATTTCTTTATTGCAGATCACATCGGGATTCGGCGTTCTTCCCGTCTTATATTCTTCTAGGAAATAAGTGAACACCTTGTCCCAATACTGCTTTTCAAAATTCACGGCATAATAAGGAATATCCAGTTGATTGCAGACGCGGATAACATCCTCGTAATCTTCTGTAGCCGTACAAACACCAAATTCATCTGTATCGTCCCAGTTTTTCATGAATATTCCGATCACGTCATAGCCTTGCTCTTTTAGAAGCATTGCAGCAACAGAAGAATCGACTCCGCCTGACATTCCTACAACGACACGTGTGTCTTTTGGTGCTTTTTCCATTTGTTTTCCTCCTATCTTGCTATAAACACTTTCTATCACCAATCGTCATTTCTGCTACTAGTGGAGGATAAGAATTACACTATCAATTATCATTCCTTTTGATTTCGGAAGAAAATAAAAGTCAAATCTAATAGTACATAGAATTGAATTAGTTGGAACGCTTTATGCGGTGAAAGCCGCACGTACGGTGTGAACAGGGAGCGATAAACTTCAAACTCTTACCTATCTGTATGAAAAAGGGATTTGAATAATATAGTCTAACTACAAAATATTTTATTAAGAATAATATAAGAGACCCTTCAAGGGTCTCTTGCCATACAAATTAAAATTTACTACACGTTTTTTCTGTTTTCACCTTAAAATGAGTAAGATTCTCCATCATCTGGCACTAATACATTAGACTTGATTCCTTTTTCTTTGATAAAGTTCTTTAATTCTTCTCTGGACAATCCCCAATGGTTAACTGCTTCCATATGACTAACAATGATGGTAGCTTCAGGAGCAGCCTTGTATACTTCATATATGTCTTCTTTCCCCATAATAAGAGGGCCAACAGGGCCATCTTCAACAAATTGGTTTTCGCCACCGTTTAGTATAATAACTTCTGGTTTGTAGGTATCGATGTTCTCCTGTACTTTTTCATACCAGACGGTATCACCAGCTAAATACAAAGTTTTTTCATCCGGGTGTTGGAAGACAATCCCCATAACATTTCCCATGAGCTTTGCCGTTTCTCCATGTCCGTGACGACCATCAACTTCAGTAAGTTCAACTCCATTAAAGTCTATACCTACTTCTTCTTCCATGACTTCAATATTCGTGAATCCTAATTCTTTGGCTAATTCAGCATCCTGTTCATCTTGCATAAACATCTTAATGTCTTTAGGCAGCTGTTCTTTTGCTGCTTGGTCAAAGTGATCCTCATGTGTATGAGTAATGATGACAGCATCTACACCATCAAGAATCTCATCAACGGACATTGGTAATTCAACGATTGGATTTCGATCATCTCTTTCGGCTGGAAGGAAAGGATCAAATTCGCCTTTTTTGGAAAACATCGGATCAATCAAGAACTTTTGCCCACCGTATTCTACAGTTAATGTAGCATTTCGGATTTGTTGGATATTCATTTCCTGTTCTTGTTGTTGAGAAGCATTTTGCTCATCTACGGGTTCGGTGTCCTGAGGGCTTCCGCAAGCAGCTAAATAGGCGCTCATCATAAGCGCTGTCATTGAAAGCATAAATGTCTTTTTAAATTTCTTCATATTAATAAAACCTCATTTCTTAAATTTAATAATTATTTTTCATTTAAATACACAACATAATAAAACGAATTGTCTCTTCTTCTGTGCTCACATCAGCTGAATAATAAAACCCAGCAGCTTGAATCGTAAAGTCCGGATTTACTAGTACACCTACAGCAAGGGGGGACTTGTTCCGAATGCAGTAGGTTAGAGGTAAAATCCTCACTGTTTTCACCCGATACAATGGGAACCAGGCAAAACAGCCCTGCATGTGCATGGGAAATGAAACATACCCTCTCACCCCTTGGCATTTGCACCAACCAGGGTGGTCCCAATTAATCCGCGGCCATTCATTTTTATGGATAGTTTTTTTACTCCCTTTTGCATAGAGCCAAGTACGACTTCTGCTGTCATAGAACGTCCCAGAACTACAGAAACGACCGGTAGCATATCGTGGCGGCGTCTTGCTTCTTCTATTGTTTTTGTTGTAATTGCAGCATGTGCGCGCACTTGTTTATTGTGAGCAATGCCTTTTACTAAATAGTCTTTCACCTTGATTTCTCACTTTTTTCTATAATACTGTTAATCTTTTGTTTTTAATTTACGAACTTTTTCAGGTGTTACATCATTTAAATTAGGATCCACTACCTTCATTCCTGAGAAAGTTTGGAGAACTTGTCCGCGTATAACACGTAAATAATCTTCACGAAGCACTTGCTGCTCGGCTTTTTCTGCATTTGTTAACCTTTCTTCACGTTGTTTTTTCGCTAATTCATTAATTCGTTGTAACAAGTCCAACATGTTTTTTCACCTTCCTAATTGATTTTGTATTTATTCAATAACTTGAGTATGGAAGCAGCGTTTCATATGGTTTAGCATTGTTTCTCCAAGATCAGTAAATGTGGCTACACCTCGTTTATGAATGGCAGTTTTGAATCCTTCTGCATCTGCCCCTGCAACAGTTAAAAAGTCACAAATATCCGTCGTCACCCCGACAGTATGAACCTTTTCTATTCCTGAATCTCTGAACGTTTCAGCTAAATCTGTTTTGAAGAATGCATTATAATTTGTTTTAGGCGAATAAATTAAATTCTTATTCTGTTTATTGTTTTGAAACCAATCATATAATTCTCCGTACAATTGTTGTCCTTCTGTGCCTACTATATTATGTGGTGGCCATAATTCAAAGTGCGGGTCATTTGGTTGGTGTGCATCCATCGATACGACAACAACATTACCTTCAGCTAAAAATTTCGTAGCCAACTCCTTAATATAAGGCACGATGTCTTGGGCTGGCTTACCAACGGTCAATGTTCCATTATCAGCAACAAAATCATTACTCATATCAACAATTAACAAAGCTTCTTTTGCCATTTTAATTCAACTCCCATAAGTGATTTTTTTGAAATTACAATTCTTCTAGATGTTTTCCCCTATACAGGGACAGCATTTCGGGTGTGTTTTTTTGCTTCCTCAATGTTTTTCATTTTGTTGTCCCAACAAGCCTGACTTAGATCCACAGGATATTCCGCTGGATTTAATGAACGTTTGTATTCGTCCCATAAAAGGCCTAGTTGTTGCCCGACATAGGATTGAATCTCTTGGACTGACGGACTTTCATACACAAGTGTGCCATGGTCGAAAATATCTTCGTGCAAGTCTTTGGCTGTAAAATTGGTGACAAAATTTCCAATGTACGTATGCACAGGGTGAAACATATGAAGTTTTGATTCTTTTTCTGGTTGTTCGTTGGCTAAGGCGATATAATCCCCTTCTGATTTTTTCGTAAGATTATTGATAATACGATATACCTTTTTTAAGCCTGGTGTTGTGACTTTTTCAGGGCTTGCAGAAATTTTGATCGTGTCACGCATCTGTCCGTTGTCATCTTCAATGGAGACCAGTTTGTACACAGCACCCAAAGCTGGTTGATCGTAGGCAGTGATGGCTTTGGTACCAACTCCCCATGCATCTATTTTCGCTCCTTGTGCGTTTAAGCTCATAATCGTATATTCATCAAGATCATTCGAAGCAAAAATTTTAGTGTCGACAAATCCTGCTTGATCTAATAACTTTCTTGCTTCTTTGGAGAGGTAAGCCAAATCTCCACTATCTAAGCGAATGCCTACAAAATTTATGTTGTCGCCTAGTTCTTTGGCAACTTTGATTGCCGTAGGAACACCTGATTTTAAAGTGTCATAGGTATCCACTAAGAAGACACAATCTTTGTGACTTTTTGCATATTTATGGAAAGCAGTGTATTCATCTTGATACGCTTGAACAAAGGAATGTGCATGTGTTCCTGAAACAGGAAGCCCAAATCGTTTTCCTGCTCGAACATTGCTTGTGCTAGAGAACCCACCAATATAAGCAGCTCTTGTCCCCCATAAGGCGGCATCGAATTCATGTGCGCGCCTTGATCCAAACTCTGAGACGGGTTGATCACCTGCGACTTGTTTAATTCGAGAAGCTTTGGTTGCAATGAGTGTTTGATAGTTCACGATATTCAACAATGCCGTCTCGATGAGTTGCGCTTCGATTAACGGTGCTTCGATACGAAGAATGGGTTCGTTGCCAAATACAACTTCCCCTTCTTTCATGGCACGAACCGTCCCTGTAAAACGTACAGTTCGTAAGAAGTCAACATAGTCTTCTTGATAACCAAGTTCTTTTAAATACTCCAAATCGCTTTCAGAAAAATAAAACGTTTGGAGATAATCAATGATTCGTTCCAATCCGGCAAAAATCACATACCCATTTCCAAACGGCAATTTCCGAAAATACAAATCAAAAACAGCTTTTTTTGTATGAATGTTATCTTCCCAATAAGCTTTCGCCATATTGATTTGGTACAAGTCCGTGTGTAAGGCGAAGCTATCATCTATATACTTGTTCATCATACTTTCCTCCTAATCTTGTAAAATATAATCGGACTTGCTCATGATTAACAGATTTCTCATGCATTCGTTTCACTACTTTTACGTAAAACTTCTTTAGCAAAGTCAACAAGTTGACGTGCTTCTTCGGTCCGAAGAAAATTCACATCCAAACCATCAGGACCTAGACGGAAGCGATCCAGTGCGTCAGCATCCTTGAAAATCTGATACAGCAGCACGGCCCTTTCAGTTAAACCAGATGACTTTTTAATTTCTGACAAACCAAGCGAATCATCTTGGTCATGGTAATAGGAGATGTAGTAGGTTTGCTCATCATAGGGCAAATCGTGCTCACGGCAATAATCCTTATAATACGCTGCCGCGCGACCGCCATGTCCCTTGTCAATCCCATCATCAAGACGACGGGAATCATGGAATACAGCTGCCATTCCAAGTGCATCCTTTTCCTCATCACTCAGACCTTTTTGATGTCCGATGAGGAGTGCCAGTAACAGGACACGAGCACAATGGGATTTCGTATGCCATTCACTATCCGGCAGCCAAAACTCTACATTATTCTCCATGAATGCATACCATCGTTCATAAGGCTCTTTGATTGGTTGGCAGATAGGAGCATTCAGAATATTTGATAGAAACATCTTTCACTCTCTCCTTTTTTCAATGCGTTGAATCAGCTTATTTCATCTGTACTAATTGCTGTAACACTTCCGCGATATCGCCGTCGATACCAATGGATTTATCAGCAATGACATCTGGAATATAAAGCTCTCTCCCCTTATTAAAGGTAATATAGGTAGCATTTTCTTCCGAGTTAGTTAAATTCATAAACGGGGCTTTAATCAATTGATTTCTTGCTCCTATGCCTAATTCCAGCAGGACTATTTTTTTTCCATGAGCATTATCGATAAAATCCTGATAAGCCTGAAAGCTGGCTTGCCATGCCTCACCCCTTAGAAAATTCCGATCGACTTCGACATGGACCTGCATGGGGCCACCACATTCTGGACATTTAGGAATAAGGTTTGAAGGAACTTTTCCATTTTCTTGGTTTTGGGCCATTTTGCTCAATATTTCGTCGCCTTGGTAAATTTGATTATGGCAACCATTAGAACATTGCAAATACCGACTATTGCCCTCTATTTCGAAAAGACGTTCCTTTGGAAATCCTGCCAGTGTAAAATGAGAATCTGTATTAGAGGTAACCACAAAATAATTTTTATCCTTCACCAGTTCATAAAGGTTCTTCATAACCGGACTAGCTTCCTTGTTGTTTAAAAAGTAGGCGTACATACGGCTGAAAAATGCCCACTTTTCTTCCTCGGAAGGATATGGATAAAAAGATCCCTGTAGGATACTACGAAAACCATACTTTTTACGAAAATCACCAAAATGTTCCAGAAAGGACGAATCCTCTGCAAAAATATTATAACCTTCCGAAATGGCGAGGCCGTTACTTGCGCCGATTACAATGCTGTCAGCCTTCTTGATTTTGCTTAAAACTTCTTGATACTTCTCTTCCATATGAACCCCCATTTTTTCCGAAATTTTGATGAATCTATTTTGCTTATTGAATTCGTGTAATGCGAAGCCGTATTGCTCAGTACTTATCCATCCACATCTCTTTTTTCTTTCTTGTTCAAAGCATCTTGTAATACCACGGCAATATTTTCATGAATGGCGAGTCCCTTATCCTTCAGTTCCCTTGGCAACAATGCATCCTTTGGATTGATGGTAATGTAGTATGCATCCGGCCACTTGTAAGTCATGTTCCAGAAGGGTTCTTTGATGAACATCGGTGTCATTGTGCCAACACCTAATTCCAGAAAGAGAATCTTTTTATCTTTGTTTTTTATAAGAAACTCATTGTATTTTCTTAATTCATTTCTGTAAGAGCTACCTTCCAGAAATACATAAGAGCGCACCCATGGTTCCATTTCCTGCCCGCACTTTGGACATAATGGAATTAACTCTGTTGGAATTCTGGTTCCATCTATGTTTTCATACATGTTCTCAACTTGCTCTTTATTAAAATAAACCTGATCATGGCAACGGGAGCCACACTGAAAATAACGCATATCCCCTTGAATTGGGGAAATTTTATCATCAGGGAAAGTCTTGGAAAACTGTGCGTCTTGATTCGTTGTAACAATGAAATAGTTTTTGCCTTGAAGTAGTTGCAATAAATCAAGGTAAGGACGACCGGCTTCGGCATCATGTAAAAATTTGATTTCAGTAGCAAGAAAAGCCCACCGCTCTTCTCTTGTAGAAAAACGGTAATAAAAGCCCTCAAAAAGGTTTTTAATACCATATTTATCTGCAAATTTCCCGAAATGCTTCAGAAAATTTTCATCCGTATGATAAAAACTGTGTCCGATAGCCTCAGACATCCCAGCAGCGCCACCTACCACAATTGCCTCAGCTTCTTGGATTTTCTTTAGTAATGTGTCTATGTTGTCTTGATATTGTTGTGTTAACATCTTTTATTTGTCTCCTTTACTTTGATTTAAATATATTATACAGCGGGTATAAACCCGTAAACAAGTATGCACTTTTTGAACATATACTATCCACGAGGATAGTATAATATAATAAAATCCAAAAACAAGGTTGCTGACAGCCGATTATTGGTTCAATAAAATAACCTCCTATACGGAGCGGCTTCCCTTCAAACAAATGCTTCCTTCCACCAAGTATCAAATGGAGTTACGGGCAACTCCCGCTTATGCTTTGTTATTTCAAATCGTTTTTCAATATTCGCCTTAACACTAGCTTCCACTTCGTTTCCCAATAAATATTGATCAAGAACATCGTATTCAATACCTAGTTCCGTCTCGTCCGATTGCAGAGGTTTGTGATCGAGCAAGTCTGCTGTTGGAGTCTTAAGGTAAAGTTGCTCGGGAGCATGAAGCTCCTTCAAGAGATCACGCCCTTGACCTTTGGTGAGGCCGGTTAAAGGAATGATATCGGCCCCCCCGTCGCCGAATTTCGTGAAGAATCCTGTTACTGCCTCGGCTGCATGATCTGCACCGATGACCAGACATTGATGCTCCCCAGCAATCGCATATTGTGCAACCATACGCATTCTGGCTTTAACATTCCCCTTGTGATAATCAGCCATGACTTTACCCGTCGCATTCGTATAGACATTGACAAAAGCTTCGATGGGATCCTTAATGTTAAAGACAAAGGTTTGATCGGGCTTGATAAATGTCAGGGCCGCTTCAGCATCTTCTTCATCTTTTTGCGTTCCATAAGGGAGCCGAACTGCATAAAATTTGGCTTCATAACCTTCTGCCCTCAGTTCTTCAGCCGCCAATTGGGACAGCCGTCCGGCAAGTGTCGAGTCTTGACCACCGCTAATACCTAAAACAAAACCTTTTGCTCCTACTTTTAAACAGTATGCTTTGAGAAAGTCGATCCGATTGCGAATCTCCTTTATGGCGTTGATCTCTGGTTTCACATCCAAAGCTTGGATGATTTCCATTTGTTTGCTCATTGGAAACTCCCCCTTATTACTGGTACAAATGATTCGTTTTGATGTATTGGTAACAACTTTCAGGAAGTAAATATCGTGGTTCTCCCTCTTTTTGGAACTCTTCTCGAATATACGTAGATCTAATTTCCATAGCTAGTCCTTTGTCGATTAGATGAAAGGTTTTGCCATCATCTACATTTCGCAGAATCGGTGATTTTGCAATCGCGGCCAACATGTCGATGCCATTTCGCGCCATGACAATAAACTTATTCTCCTGTACAAGTTCTTTCGACTTTTTCCACTTCTCGTCCCCGATATCTACGAGTAGGTCAGCACCCATGATGAAGTAGACCTTATCGTCCGGATACTTTTCCTTGAAGTGTTCCATAGTAAGATAGGTGGCAATGTCCCAAGCATACTGCCTCATTTCGTAATCGTCGGCAACAAACTTATCATTTCCCTTAATCGCCATGCGAACTAGGTTCCACCGGTGCTCATCAGAAATATGCATTAGTTTGTCGGTACGCTGATTGGAGGAAGGCAGGAAAATGACGCGATCCAATTTGCAACGATGAGCGATTGTACTTGCCGTCCACAAGTGGACATTCGTGATTGGGTCAAAGGAAGATCCGTAAATTCCGATTTTCGCCATAGCATTTCCTCCTTTACTCTTGAATGGATCGAATTATTTTTTACTGAATATCGGTCATCAATTCCATTTTGTTGTCCAATTTCTTTTGGACGACACCGATGCCATCTTCAATGATTTGTGCATGGTCAAATGCAAGAACCAGGTTCAAGACTTCTTTGATGGAGAACAGCTGAACATCGCTCGCGTCATCATTTGCTTGCCGCCGCGAAAGCTTATGCTCTGGTACAATGGCGAGATGTGCATTGGAAATTGTCCAGCCTCTTGGGTCACACCCCGGTTTGTCGTATACCCCGAAATGTTCCAGGTGAATGTTCTCTATACCGGTCTCTTCCTTCAGCTCTCGCTTCGCACATTCAAATGCGGTTTCGTTAGGATCAACAAATCCACCCGGCAGCGCCCATTTCCCTGCTTCGATATTGGGACGTCCTTCGCTGTCAGTCATGCTGCGCTGAATCAGCATGATTTTCAAATCCGTTACAAGGGGTTTAGTTTCCTCTTGTTTAATTGGAGAAATCGTGAAAACTGCAATGTCAGTGGTGTAGCCGTCCGGAGTTCGATATTTTTTCACGTCGTATTGCTTCAAGGCTTCTTCGTTCGACATCGTGTACCCCCTTTACTTGAAACTAAATGTATTATATAGTCGATATATATTCACTAACAAGTATGCACTTTTCTGACGCATACTATCTAGGAGGATAGTATAATGACAAAAAAATCCAAAGTTAATGTCGCCGATAACGAAGAAACTTTTTTTGGCTACACACTTTCTATTATCAACGGTAAATGGAAGCTACTCGTTATTTACTATTTATCAAAAAATGGTGCCGTACGTTATAATGAACTTCAGCGTATGATCGGTAAAATAACCTATAGAACACTCAGTTCCACATTAAAGGAAATGGAGAGTGACGGCTTAGTTCATCGTGAGGAATATCCACAAATCCCCCCCAAAGTCGAATATAGCCTTACTGAAAAGGGACAAACTCTCTGGCCTATTATCCAGGAAATGTGCCAATGGGGAGAGCATAATCAAGAAAATTAAAGGAGCAAAAGGGTATAATACCTCAATATTTGAGGTATTATACCCTTTTCGCTCTTTTTTGATCTTGTAGATAAGTAAACATATATTGTCATGTGGCAGTCAACGGATTCTGTTGTTTAATCCCTGTATGGATAAATACTATAATTCCCATATTCAAAAAGGTTATTAAGAAAAAGATTTATAAAATGAAATTAGGACTTTCTTATAAAGCGTTTGTCATTACTTAATCTATATGTGCGATTTTCCACAAGCTGGCCTGTTTGAATAGAAGCTAAACAAATCTTTAGCTAACCTGACCCGTTAGCCATCCATGCAGCAGAAATATCGTCGCTGCACCACAGAGAATGAAAATATGTTGAACTGTCCATACTGGTTCTTAATCCAGTCAACCCAATCTATAGATCAATGATTTTGCGGCTCTCTTCATTTTTTTTAAACGAATGAGATGGGTCTTCTTTGGTATTGTCGTTTTTCGGAGTTACAGAAGTTTATTTTCATGGTAGTTTAGTGGAATACTTCACAATTCTCAAATGCATTATATATAAATATGTGATTACTTTTCTCAACAATATGGCCCTATCCAGAAGAAAGACGCTCTCCTTAATTTCAGAAAAGCGCCCAATTGTTGAAGAACATAAGCAAATGTAACTGACTCGACTTCAAAAGTTGCTCAATTATTTATTCAAACAACTCATCCACAACATGTTTTAAAATCTCGTAAGACTGAATTTCCTTGCTCAATTCGTAAATATTAGACAACACAATTAATTCATCTACTTGATACATCTGTTGGAATTCAATTAGTTCGCGACGAATTGTTTCTGGATCACCCATGATTGTATATCCCAGTCGACTATTTAGAATTTCTAATTCAGACTGTGATAACGATTCTACGAAGTTTTCAGTGGGTGGAATAAGCATACTTAAATTATTTGTATAAATATCAATATACACCTGCAAATGACTTACAGAAATAAAAGATGCCTCTTCCATAGATTCTGCTGCAATCACATTAATACAAGCGATCACATAAGGCTCTTGTAAATAAGAAGACGGTTGGAAATTTTCTCGATAAATAGCGAGCGCTTCTTCCATCGTATGAGGTGAAAATTGTGCACCAAATGCATAAGGTAGACCAAGATTTGCAGCGATTTTAGCTGAACCAATTGAGGAGCCTAATATAAAGACTGGTACATTCGTTCCAATGCCTGGATAAGCACGAACCTCTCCTTGCACGCTCTCATCCCCTACATAACGCAAAATATCTTGCACTTCTCGTTCAAAGAAAAACACCCCATTATGATTTGAACGACGAATCACATCGGCAGTTTTTTGATCCGTTCCCGGTGCACGCCCTAATGCCAAATCCACACGATTGGGATACAATGTTTCAAGTGTTCCAAATTGCTCCGCTACGACTAATGGGGAATGATTTGGCAGCATAATACCTCCTGAACCTACGCGAATGTCTTCTGTATTTGCTAATATATGTTGTACAATAGATACCGTAGCTGCACTTGCATAAGCGTCGTGATTATGTTGCTCTGCAAACCAAATCCGTTTATAGCCCATTTTTATCTACAGCTTTGGCCAATGACACTGCAGAATCAATTCCTTGCTTCATTGTTTCTCCTTGTCTTAATGGAGCTACTGATAAAATAGATATATCAAATTTTTTCATCATTTCACCTCAAAAGATTAATTTTCTTTATACAACCGAAAACATACAACAGTATGTCCATCTATTTAGAATGTCCATTTCTTTTTTGATTTTGTATGATATTAAGCATATATTTTCCTAATCACTAAATACATAAGGAAAATAAATTTATTTCACGCTTTAACTTTATTTTTAAAGTTTTTAAGCAAGCATAAAAAAATGTATATCGAACACTTTAGGTAAAATCCATCCTATTTTTAAGAAAGGAAACAAGAGTATGATTGATGAAATAGATAAAAAAATACTAGAGGAACTATCAAAAAATAGTCGGATGACAATAAAAGAATTAGGGGAAAAAGTGCATCTCTCTTCACCAGCAACCAATTCAAGAATAATGAAGTTATTAGACAACGGTATAATAACAGGATGTAGTATCAAAGTGAATCATGTGAAGTTAGGACTTGCTATACATGCATTTCTTAATATTTATATCAACAATATAGATCATCAACCCTATTTAGCTTTTATAAAAACAAAAGATGATTATGTAATAAACAATTACAAAATTAGTGGAGACAGTTGCTATTTGCTTGAATGTAAATTCCCCTCAAACGAGGTATTAGATCAATTTTTAAATGACTTAAACAAACATGCAAACTATAAAGTATCGATTGTTATTAGTAAATAGTTTACTTTATAAAACGGCGATGTTTGATGTAAATATTCTCTAAAAAAGCCCTAGCTTGGACATGAAATTTACCAAGCTAGGGCTTATATACATATCCCTACAGGGAAAATACAAAATAAAAAGCAACCGAAATCGGCTGCTCTTCTCTTGGTTCTTTTAATCTTTTGATTTTAGAGTTTTCTCTACTCTAGCTATAGCTGCTGGCCCTGTTAAATGAACTCTCTCCCAATTCCTTCATCAGCAATTCGGCTATTGTTACATAATTTCTCTATAATTTTTTTATCTGTTTGATCTATTTGCGTTAATTCTTTCGAAAATAAAGTCAAACGTCCAAAAGACTTTATTTAATCTATGTATCAGTCATGTGTCCATAGTTTAGACTATACATTGTTCAGAGGAAATTTCAAAAGATAAAGGAGTTAATAAATATGAATATACATCAAATTCGTAACGCAACAATTGTCGTTGAATATGCGGGAAAGAAGTTTTTAATCGATCCAATGTTATCAGAAAAAGGGACTTACCCACCTTTCCCTTCATTAAGACAAAACAACTCAAATAATCCTTTAGTTAGTTTACCAATATCCATTGACGATATCATTCATAATGTTGATGCTGTTATTGTCACTCATCTACATTATGACCACTGGGATGATGCTGCTAAAGAAGCGCTGCCCAAAGAGATTAAAATATTTTCCCAAAATGAAGAAGATACGACTGAAATTCGAAATGCAGGCTTCCAAAATGTAGAGGTTTTACAAGAGAATACAGTCTTTGAAGGAATCCAATTAATTAAAACAAAAGGCGAGCATGGAAGAGGCGAAATCCTAAAGGTTACTGGTCTAGTGTGCGGCGTTGTCTTCAAACACTCAAATGAGAAAACTTTATATTTCGCTGGAGATACTGTTTGGTATGAAGCTGTTCAGGAAGTAATTGAAACACACAAACCAGAAATCATTGTTGTCAACGGCGGGGATGTTCAACTCTCTGAAGGTGGTTCTCTAATTATGGGGAAAGATGACATTTATGAAGTTTATAAAGCTGCTCCAGATGCAAAAATCATTTCTGTCCATATGGAAGCTGTTAATCATTGGACATTATCAAAAGAAGAATTAAAAAGCTTTATTAATGAAAAAGGAATCTCCTCGAATGTTTTAGTACCTGATGATGGAGAATCTTACTTATTTTAAGGTAAAATAGAAAAAACGTGTAGTGAATTTTAATTTGTATGGCAAGAGACCCTTGTAGGGTCTCTTCAGTTTGTAGACAAAAGGAGTTCGGAATGCTCTCATTCCGAACTCCTTTTTGATTTTTTTATTGGATTTGAAGCAATTATAGAGAATAGTAGACC